>NZ_JBIDFH010000008.1:0-114975 GCF_046635745.1 Gilliamella sp. CG35 | reverse complement strand
TTGATATAATTAACTTGCTATAAAACGAACAATTCAGACAAAATTACAAAAAATTACTTTTTTATATTAGCTTTTCATTTAATGTTGTATGTAAAACTTATAAAATATCTACTATAATTTGAAAAACGGATGTGATAGGAGAAACAAATCAGAAATGAATATGATTAAAAATAAAAATGTAAAAACATTTAAAGAAAGATTACATAGCTCAATGCAAGGTTTATCTGTCTCTGCCTTCGCTAAAAAATGTGATATGTCTGAAACAGTGATCAGAGATTATTTATCAGGAAAAACTTATCCATCTTTGACACGACTGGAAGTGATTGCTGAAAAATGCAATGTTTCATATAACTGGCTGGCAACAGGCTATAAATTAGAAGTTTTAGATCCTAAAGAAGATGAAGCAGATGTCTACAACGAGAATATATACCGTATTCCCGTCTATAAAAAACAGTTACCAACCAAAGAAGAAGCGCAATCACAACGATATATTCGAGAAACACCTCCTGTCATGAACTATCCCGTTGTTGAAGGTTGGGCTTCTCATCGAGGATTAGATATCAAAAAATTAATCATTTATTGGGCTAAAGGGGATCTCATGTCGCCTGAAATCAACAATAATAATGGTTTAATTATTAATACGGAAATCGTTGAAATTATTGATGGAGCAATCTATTTAGTTGAATATGAAGATATTACCTTTTTACGTAAAGTTCGATTAACGCAAAATGGGTGGGTTTTAATTTGTAACAATAACCAATTCCCTACCATTGAAGTCTCTAAAGAAAATTTTGATAAGTACCATTTTGTGGGTCGAGTTGTACAAATTATTAAGGATATTTTTTAGTCAAAAAATAGGCAAATATCGTTATTCAAGATATAATTGAAAAGCAAGAAAGAATATAAAATGAACTCTTTCTTGCTTTAGTTTTTAATATTTTTAGAATCTGCAATAATAGGTAGTAAAATGTTGTTAAATTTCATAACTATCCATCAGTTTTAGGATATCTAACTCTATTCATTCTACTCGCAATGTTAATATCAACGATTCAATTTAATGAAAAATAGCAAATAATTAGGTCAATTATGTATCGATTTTTTGAAAAATTGGTGTCACCTTATCCTAAAAGTGAACCGCAACCAGCAGCTAAAAATTTTCTAGGTTTTATATGGCAATCAACCCAAGGCACTCGAATCTTCATGCTGCTTTTAATTATATTTAGTGCACTCAGTGGCGCATTTGAAGCTTTTCTATTCGCTGCCCTTGGCAAAGTGGTGGATTGGCTTGCGATTGTCGAACCTAATGAGCTTTGGCAAAAAGAAAAAACTTCGCTATTAATCTTAACCTTAATCACTTTATCCAGCACTTTGATTATTGGATTACAAACAATCATCAAGCATCAATGTTTAGCGGGAAATTTTCCAATGCGAATGCGTTGGAATTTACATCGACTAGTGCTTAATCAAAGTATGCGTTTTTTTCAAGATGAGTTTGCCGGAAGAATATCGGCAAAAGTTATGCAAACTGCATTAGCCGTTAGAGATACCTGCTTTCTTGTTGCTGATATCTTAATATTTGTGTTGATTTCGTTTATAACTATGGCTGCGGTAATCGGTCAATTAGCCCCTTGGCTATTGCTGCCATTCTTTGGGTGGTGTGTCCTTTATGGCTTAGCCATGTACTATTTTATTCCTCGCTTAAGTAAAGTTGCAAGTATGCAAGCAGATGCTCGTTCTACCATGACTGGACGTGTAACGGATGCTTATACAAACATTATGACGGTTAAACTGTTTTCTCATGCCGGTAATGAAGCAAAGTATGCCCAAGAGTCTATGGATGAGTTTTTGATTACTGTCAATAAACAAATGCGGCTAGTCAGCAGTTTTGAAATCGTGAATCATTTACTATCTATTCTACTTATTTTATCAACGACTGGTGTTGCCTTGCTGTTATGGACAAATCAATTAGTTGGAATCGGTGCTATTGCAACAACCACAGCATTAGCGCTTCGTTTAAACGGTTTATCACATTGGATTATGTGGGAGCTTGCAGCTTTATTTGAAAATATTGGGGTTGTGAAAGATGGTATGAATACATTTTCAACTGCAACAACCATTGTTGATAAACCCAATGCCAAAAATCTAAATGTGACTGATGGAAAAATCGAGTTTAAAAATATTTATTTCACTTACGATGAAAAGATTCGAAATTCGGTAATTAACGATCTCAATTTAACTATTAAGCCCGGTCAAAAAATAGGGTTAGTTGGACGCTCTGGCGCCGGAAAATCAACATTAATTAATCTGTTATTACGTTTTTATGACTTACAACAAGGTAAAATTCTTATTGACGGACAAGACATTACCGAGATTAATCAAGAAAGCTTACGGGCGCAAATTGGTATGGTTACACAAGACACGTCCTTGTTACATCGAACTGTTCGGGAAAATTTACTTTATGGTAATAATCAAGCTACTGAACAAGAGATGATAGATGCGGCTAAAAAAGCCCATGCAGATAAATTTATTCAAACATTAATCGATGCTAATGGTAGAACCGGTTATGATGCTCATGTTGGTGAACGAGGTATAAAACTATCGGGTGGTCAAAGGCAACGCATTGCCATTGCTAGGGTGATCTTAAAAAATGCACCAATATTATTACTTGATGAAGCAACCAGTGCATTAGATTCAGAAATTGAACAAGCTATTCAAGAAAGTTTATATGCACTAATGGAAGGCAAAACTGTTATCGCTATAGCGCATCGTTTATCAACTATTGCCGCAATGGATAAACTGGTTGTTTTGGATGAAGGAAAAATTATCGAACAAGGTACACATCAAGAATTACTGGATAAAAATGGTTTATACGCTCAACTTTGGAAACATCAAAGCGGTGGTTTTTTACCGGATAGTCTATAAGTGCGTTTAACGGTTTGGCACCTTTGTTCTAGGTGCCAATATCATTTTTTATTCACCAATCACAAATTTTTTATAAAATTCAGATTCGAAACGCATTATTGCACTATTTTTAGGCTCATCCCTTCTTTCAGGATGATACCCCGAAAGTAACTGAACAAAAGCGATAATTTTTCCATCTGACTTCTCAATAAATCCAGCTAAATTATAGCTGCCTTGTATATATCCCGTTTTTGCTCGTATGGTTTCTATAAAAGGCGGTTGATTAAAGCTTTTACGATATTGTAATGTTCCATCCTTCCCTGCAACAGGAAGTTTTTCAATAATTTTGAGATCGCGATCATGAGCTGAAATATATTGCAGAATTTCCATCATTTTGTCTGCACTGACAAGATTCAATCTAGACAAACCTGAACCGTCAACAATCACCAAATTTTCGAGATCAATACCAGCTTTTTTAAGTAAAATTTGTTTAACCGCATCCCCACTATTTCGCCATGTACCTGGAATTTTAAAGTAATGACCCCCAATTGTTCTAAAGATAGCATCAGCGTACAGATTGTTCGATTTTTTCAACATTAAGGTTAACAATTCTGATAGCGGTGCAGACTGGCTTGAAACTAATAATGAAAGTTTGCTATTTATTGGCTCATTACGTGCTGAAATCGCACCATTAAACGAAATTTTCTGTTGTTTTAACTCATTTTTCAAAACACTTGAAAAATAATCCACACCATTAAGTACAGCAAATTTTAATGCTATTTTATCTGAACCTGACGCAATACATCCGGATAATTGATAGCGATTTTTGTCAGTATAACTGGCATCAAGCTCACAGTATTTATCATTCAAATCTTTACTGTTTTTAGCTATAGTTTTAACATTACCTGTCACCGTGACAGGAATATTTGAGGAAACAGAAATAGAGGCTTTAGCACCGACCTTACCCGGTTTGATTGTCACATAAAAACAATTATCATCGATAATTGCAGCTGACGGCGGTGCATTGTAACAAGCGGTTAAATTATTCCAAGACCAACCTTCTGCTTTATCGTGACTGGTAAATATAGAAGTATCTAAAATGACTTTTCCTGTTATTTTTTCAACCCCTTTCCCACGTAAACTTGCCAGCATATTTTTTAACTGTCCACGCGTAAAAGTTGGATCACCACTCAGTTGAATAATCAAATCACCATTTAATTGTTTATTGGCAATTGAACCATTAGTTAACATTTTAGTTTCAAATCTAAAATCCGCTCCTAATTCAAGTTCTGCTGCAAGTGCAGTGATCACTTTTTGGGTACTGGCTGGCTGTTTAAATTGATCGCTTTTATATTTAGCTAATGTTCTTGGTTTGTCATCAACAGATTGAACTAAAATTGATATATCACTACCTTTGGGTAACGAAGATACATAAGACTCAACTGACTGAGCTTGCAATATAGCGGAAAAAAAAGAAATAATAAAAAAACTTACTACTTTGAAATTTTTCATCAAAATCAGCTCAAAATTATTTTAATTAATGGGAAGGGATATTGAAAACAAATATATCTTTTTTTGTTATTGCTATCAATATATACTCAACTACTTTTATATATATGTTCTGTAAAAATAGTTAAATTTTGTTATTAAAAGATCATGACATAACTACATATTAGGCGATAAATTATGATTCACAACTCATTAGGCTTTCCAATTGAAACGGTCATCGTTTTTATTGTATTAGCATCAACAGCTATTGTTATTGATTTATATGCACATCATAACGATAAACCCATAAATTTAAAAAATGCTGTATTATGGTCACTATTTTGGATTGCTGTAGCTTTAGGATTTACTCTTTATCTATATCTTCATCATGGTAGTGCAATAGCGAGCTTATTTATCACTGGTTATGTACTTGAAAAGGCTCTCTCTGTTGATAATTTATTTGTGATTATGGCTATCTTTTCATGGTTTTCTGTACCTGAAAATTATCGTCATCGCTTGCTTTATTGGGGAGTAATAGGCGCCATCATATTCCGTGCTATTTTTGTTATCATTGGGACAGGTTTATTAGCTTTAGGACCTTGGATGGAGCTCGTTTTTTCCGTTATTGTTGCTTTTACCGGTTTGATGATGTTAAAAAATCAAGGTGAAAATGAAGAAATAAAAGATTATTCAAACCATTTCGCTTATCGAATAGCAAAACGTATTTTTCCCGCTTATCCTAAAATTGTCGGGCATCATTTTTTATTAACCTCTAAACAGTTAGATCAAGAACTTGCAAAACCAGAAAACAGTAACTTAATTGGCAAATTACCTAAAAGAGCTTTATACGCAACCCCGCTTTTTTTATGTATTACTGTAATTGAACTTAGCGATGTGATGTTTGCCTTTGATTCTGTTCCTGCTGTCATCGCGGTTAGCCAAGAACCACTCATCGTTTATAGTGCCATGATTTTTGCAATTTTAGGTCTCAGAACCATGTATTTTGTTTTAGAAGCCATGAAACAATACTTAGTTCACTTAGGAAAAGCGGTTATTTGTTTACTGTTTTTTATAGCAATCAAATTAGCATTAAATGCAAGTAACCATTTATTTGGGCATGGTATTGATATTAGTCCTATAACAAACCTTTATATCGTATTAGGCATTTTAGCTATCGGTATTATTGCCAGTATCATTTGGCCTGAAAAAGATCACTACAAAGCCGATTAATCTTCAGACAATGAGTAGGAATTCATCCTACTCATTATAGTAATAATTATTGACGTTTTAGCGAACGTATAAAATAGCTTATCCCTAAAATTACAAACCAAATTGGTGTTGCAATCAATGCTTGACGAGTATCTTTTTCAAAAGTAAGTAAGACAATAACAAATATAAAAAACATCAAGCTAACCAAGCACATCAAATTACCACCTGGCATCTTAAATTGAGATTGTTCGTGCAAATTCACTTTTTTACGTCGATAAGCCATATACGATATCAAAATCATCGACCAAATAAACATAAATAATATGGCGGAAATCGTCGTTACTATAGTGAAAGCTTCCATCACATTAGGAACTAAATAAATCAGAACTACACCACCGAATAAACAAGTACATGAAAAGAGCAAACCATTGGCAGGAACTGAACGACGTGATAATTTACCAAAAGGTTCTGGCGCATCTTGTTTTTTAGCCAAACCAAATAACATTCGGCTGGTAGAATAGATACCACTATTAGCCGACGAAGCAGCCGATGTTAATACCACAAAATTAATAATGCTTGCTGCCGCTGGTAAACCAATTAGGGTGAATAACTCAACAAATGGACTCTTATTTGGTGAAATAAATGACCATGGTGTCACACTCATAATGATAATTAATGCAAACACGTAAAAGAAGATAATACGTGCAGGCACAGAATTAATGGCTCGAGGTAAATTTTTATTCGGATCGACTGTTTCAGCGGCGGTAGTACCAACCAGTTCAATTCCCACAAAAGCAAAAATAGCTATCTGAAAACCGGCAAAGAATCCCATAAAACCATGAGGAAAAAATCCGCCATAATCCCAAAGATTCGAAAATGCAGCTGTGGTATTCGTTTGATCTGAGTGGTATGCTGTGAAAATTAATCCTAATCCAATACCAATCAAAGCTAAAATCGCAATAATTTTAATCATTGAAAACCAAAATTCGGTTTCGCCAAACATTTTTACTGTTAATAAATTAAGTGTTAACAGTAAAACGACGGTTAATAACATCGGGATCCAAGATTGCAAATCAGGAAACCAATGCTGTGCATAACCGGCAATAGCAACCACATCAGCAATACCTGTTACCACCCAACAAAACCAATAAGTCCAACCAGTAAAAAACCCTGCCCAAGGGCCGAGTAGATCATTGGCAAAATCACTAAACGATTTATATTTCAAGTTGGAAAGCAAGATTTCACCCATTGCTCGCATAACAAAAAATAAGATAAAACCAATAATCATGTAAACAAAGATGATCGACGGTCCAGCAAGGCTAATTGTTTTTCCTGATCCCATAAATAAGCCTGTACCAATTGCACCACTGATTGCAATTAACTGAATATGCCGATTAGAAAGGTTTCGTTTTAGGTCATTGTTTGAGGATGTATTGCTCATCACTATTATTACCTTTTATTCCGTAATTTTCGATTTTTTAAGGAATATAGGACTATAAATTCAATATTGCTAAATCGCAAGCTGATTTTTTATGAAAACTTTTTATTGTCCGTTAATAATTATGAGTAGTTTCTTATAATATAATTGTGTAGCATATTCAATACTGTTTATTATTGATAATAACTAATTAGATGAAAAAAAAACTCAATCATTATCTTTTCATTGTTTTTATTGCCTTTTTTACACTTTCGCTGTTAACCAGCTGTCAAGATAAACCCATTAAACAGGGTCAACAATACTCGGACGGGCGATTACCCTTATCACTTAATATCAGCTATCCAAATTTAGATACCCCTGTAAACATAACAGACTACATTATGCAGGTGGAACAAATAAAAACCGCATCGCCCGCATTATACAAACAAAATGAACATATTTATAAAGCTGTTGATGATTGGATTAATGGCTTGCTTGCTTCTAATGAATTTCACAAAGTAGGATTAAATAGTTATGAAATGGCAGGGCAAGATGGATTTGGAAACGTGCACTTAACTGGTTATTATACCCCAATTATTAAAGCCAGACATAAACCTACTAAAGAATTTAAATATCCTATTTATAAAATGCCAGTTAACTATAAAGGTCAATTACCAAGTCGACAACAGATTTATAAAGGTGCATTAGCTGGCAAAGGACTTGAAATTGCTTATAGTAATTCATTAATTGAAAACTTCATTATGGAAGTTCAAGGTAGTGCCTATATCGATTTTGAAGACGGTGAACCTTTGGTCTTTTTCAGCTATGGCGGTAAAAATGGACATGGCTATTCGAGCATTGGAAGAATTTTAATTGAACAAGGTGAAATTGAAAAAGAAAAGATATCGTTACAAGCAATTAGAGATTGGGCAACAACTAAAACTGAAAAACAGCTCAAAGCCTTGCTAACCGAAAACCGTTCCTTTGTTTTTTTTAAGCCCCAATACAATGCTGATGTCAAAGGAGCAGCAACTGTACCTTTGGTTGCTAATGCATCGGTAGCATCAGATAAATTACTTGTCCCTCTTGGTTCGGTGGTGTTAATGGATTTACCATTACTCGATGAAGATGGTCAATATAGTGGTAGACGAGAAACTCGTCTAATGGTTGCGCTCGATGTTGGAGGCGCCATAAAAGGCCATCATTTTGACCTTTATCTTGGCGTTGGAAATGACGCAGGTAAACTTGCTGGATACTACAATCATTATGGTCGGGCATGGGTAATTAAACCTTAATTTACGAACATCGACGGCATAACAAGAAACTGTTAAAATAGCAGGATAGAGGCTCAATTAAGGATAACTCATGAGATTATGCGATCGAGATATTGAAGCATATTTACAAAACGGTAAATTAAAAATAACCCCTCAACCAGCACCAAGTTCAATAAATGGCGCAACAGTTGATGTCAGGTTAGGTAATCAATTTCGGACTTTCCGAGAACATACAACTCCCTATATCGATTTAAGTGGACCCAAAGAAGAAGTTTCCGCAGTATTAGAACGTGTAATGAGTGATGAAATAGTATTATCTGAAGGTCATGTTTTTTACCTTCATCCAGGAGAACTTGCATTAGCCGTTACACTTGAATCTGTGACGATTCCTGATGATTTAGTTGGCTGGCTTGATGGACGTTCTTCATTAGCCAGACTTGGTCTTATGGTGCATGTAACTGCACACCGTATTGATCCAGGTTGGCAAGGACAAATTGTCTTAGAGTTTTTTAATTCTGGAAAAATCCCATTAGCACTTAGACCTGGGATGACTATCGGAGCCCTAAGTTTTGAGACTTTAACAGGGCGAGCGGCGAGACCTTACAATCGTCGACAAGATGCAAAATATAAAGACCAACATGGCGCTGTAGCCAGTCGTATTGATAAAGACTAAATCAGCATATAACCTTACTATAGGAACACTAATATGATAAAAAAAATATTGGTTACTCTTTTTATTTTAATTCTGATTATAGCTATTGGGATCATTTCACTGATTGTTTTTGTCGATCCTAATAATTTCCGAGGATTTATTTCTGATAAAGTAAGAGATAAAACAGGTTATGAATTAACTATTGAGGGTGATTTACGTTGGCATATTTGGCCACAAGTCAGTATATTAACCGATTCGGTAAAACTGAATGATACCGGTGCGCAAAAACCTATTTTGACCGCAGACAATATGCGACTAGATGTTGAACTGCTACCACTTTTTTCGAAAAAGTTGGTAGTAAAAAATGTTTTTGTTAAGTCGGCTGTCATCAATATTACCGATGATAGCAAAGGTGAAATGGCACATAAAAAAAACGCCAACAATATACCTCATAAACCTGATGAAGATAAGCAAAAGAATGAAGAGCAAAGCAAATCAAGTTGGCAATTCACATTGAACAAATTTGAAGTTGCAGATAGCACTTTAGTACTACAACAAAAAGATACGCTAATCAATTTTAGGAACATTAACTTAACGGTTGAACAAAAAGCGGATAAAAATCTCAATGTTGATTTCAAAGGAAATGTTGATAAAAATCAACAGGATTTATTTTATGTTGCAAATGCCAATATTGATTTAAGTCAATACCCTGAACAGGCGACAATCGATCTGAAAAAATTTGATTATACGTTAACAGGTATCGGCATCCCTAGTGGCGAAATAAAAGGTAATTTGAAAACTATTTTACATTATCAAAAAAATCCGCAAAGCGTGAACACGCAAGATCTTCTATTATCAGTTAATGGTAATACATTTACAGGCAACGTTAGTCTCAATTTAGCTAACAAGCCTTATTTAGCGTTAGATCTCAATGCTGATAAATTAAATTTAGATCCGTTTATTACGGCCAAAGAGAAGCCTAGCGATAATGAAAGTAGCCCATCACAGCAAACGACACCTGTTGTATCGACAGTTCAAAAAACTAATAATGAACTTGATTTCCTAAATAGTTTCAATGCGAAAGCTAAGTTAAATATTAGGCAAATCGTTGCTAATCAAATAACACTTGATAATGTTCATGCTGATATCAGTAATAATGATGGTATTGCAACGTTTAATAACCTGAATTTTGATTTTGCCAAAGGGCATATTACGGCAAATGGTTTTGCCAGCGGCAAACAAAAGAATGCATTAATTAAACTGAGCAGTAAAATCAGTAATATCGATTTAAATGAATTCTTTAATCAAATCAATACACCAAATGATTTAGTAGGCGTATTTAATGCAAACGGAGAATTAGAAGTAAGCACCATTTCCACGGCTAACTTGTTATCCAGTTTACGAGGAAACGTTGCTATCAACATAGCTAATGCTAGATTGGATAATATTAATATTCAAAATATCATTCAAAATGCGGCAGCGAAGTATAGTAAAGATGTGCTGACAACCGAAAATCAACAAAAATTCACCGAGTTTCATCAAATTTCTGCTAATGGTAATATAAATAATGGTAATTTGGATGTCACGACATTAACCGCTAATTCAGAAACATTAGATATTATAAATGGTTCGGGAAGAGTAGGACTAGTTCAAAAAGACCTCGATATCAATTTAAATGTCAAAATGCTAGGTGGTTGGAATGGAAAAAGTGAAACCATTGCCAAATTACAACAATTAACGATTCCACTACGAATTTATGGTGAATTTACAAAACTTCATTATCAAATTGATATTAGCCAAGTCTTTAAAGATGTTCTTAATGATAAACTACAACAAGGATTAGATAAACTTCGAGAAAAACTCGAAAATCGAAATTCAAAAGATGATTCTAAATCAAAATCGAAGCAAAAAGCGGCCGATATCTTAGGTCAGTTATTTAAAAAATAGTGCTTGATCTGCACGTTAAATTGATTGTTGTGACGATCAATGATGTTAATAAAAAAGGTGAGATTAACTCACCTTTTTTTATTCGATAAAGAACATTTATTTATAGAATAAATTTACTTAAATCTTCATCAGCAACCAGTTTATCTAAGTGATCGCCTACATATTTAGCATCAATAGTAATAGTTTGACCACCTAACTCACTTGCATCAAACGAAACTTCTTCCATTAATCGTTCTAACACAGTATGCAAACGACGAGCGCCTATATTTTCATTTTGTTCATTCACCTGCCAAGCAGATTCAGCTATTTTACGGATACCATCAGGCGTAAATTCGATATTGACACCTTCTGTTGCCATTAATGCTTTGTATTGTACTGTAAGCGAGGCATTTGGCTCAGTTAAAATTCGCTCAAAATCTTCAGTTGTTAACGCCTGTAATTCAACCCTTATAGGTAAACGCCCTTGAAGTTCAGGGATTAAATCAGATGGATTAGCTGTTTGGAAAGCCCCCGAAGCAATAAATAAAATATGGTCGGTTTTTACTGCACCATGTTTAGTAGAAACAGTACATCCTTCAACAAGTGGTAATAGATCACGCTGTACACCTTCACGTGAAACATCAGGACCTGACGAATTACCTCGTTTACAGACTTTATCAATTTCATCAATAAATACGATCCCATTTTGTTCCACCGCTTCGATAGCTTCATGTTTAAGATCGTCAGGGTTAACCAATTTAGCAGCTTCTTCTTCAATCAACTGTTTAAATGCATCTTTAATTTTCATCTTACGTGGTTTGGTTTTTTGTCCACCTAGATTTTGAAACATTGATTGTAATTGATTAGTCATCTCTTCCATACCCGGAGGAGCCATAATTTCGACACCAATATTAACGCCAGCAACTTCAATCTCTATCTCTTTCTCGTCAAGCGTACCTTCACGTAATTTTTTTCGAAATGCTTGTCTTGCTGTAGAATCATTATTGTTTTCAACTTGTCCCCAGCCATCTTTAGCCGGTGGGACAAGTACATCTAAAATCCGTTCTTCAGCTAGTTCTTCAGCACGATTACGATTTCTTTCCATCGCTTCTTGTCGAATCATTTTTACCGCTGAATCCGTCAAATCACGAATAATGGAATCGACTTCCTTACCAACGTAACCTACTTCAGTAAATTTCGTCGCTTCAACTTTGATAAAAGGTGCATGAGCTAATTTCGCTAAGCGCCTTGCAATTTCTGTTTTACCAACACCAGTTGGACCAATCATTAATATATTTTTTGGGGTGACTTCGTGACGGAGTGCTTCATCTAGTTGCATACGACGCCAACGATTACGTAACGCTATTGCAACGGAACGTTTAGCTTTATCTTGTCCAATAATATGTTGGTTTAGTTCGCTTACAATTTCGCGAGGAGTCATTTCAGACATAATATAATTCTCTTAAATCAGTTAAATTAATAATTAAGTTCTTCAATCGTTTGGAAATTATTGGTATACACACAAATATCACCGGCAATCGATAATGATTTTTGTACAATATCATGTGCAGATAAAGAAGTATTATCCAGCAAAGCTCTTGCCGCAGCTTGAGCATAAGGTCCACCAGAACCAATTGCAATTAAATCATCTTCTGGTTGAATTACATCCCCTGTACCAGTAATAATTAGTGAAGCACTTTCATCAGCAACAGCAAGTAAAGCTTCTAATTTGCGTAACATTCTGTCTGTTCGCCAATCTTTAGCTAGTTCAACAGCGGCCTTCGTCAAATGACCTTGATGCATTTCTAATTTACGCTCAAATAATTCAAAAAGTGTAAAAGCATCAGCAGTACCACCAGCAAAACCTGCAATCACTTTGTTATTATAAAGACGACGAACTTTACGTGCATTTCCTTTCATAATAATACGTTCGCCTAGTGTGACTTGACCGTCTCCACCGATTACAACTTGCCCTTCTCGACGCACACTGACAATTGTTGTCATATTCTGCTCCTTCTCTTACATAAATATCTTAATTTGGAATGAATAGGTTATATATTGGGATGATAAATTGGTTTTCAACATCTTTTATACAAAGATGTTGTCAATTTATTGAATGAATGGATAATCGAGATTCACATCACATTGTAAAATCAATTGAAAATCCATATTTACTATGGTTCAAAGTTGATTATCATCTTTTTAACTTCAGGATAAAGTATTTGAGAAGGTTCCGGAATTACGGCTAACAATGTAGCAGCAACGGCCTCACGGCATAATGCATCATCGCCGCTCAACACTTTATGGTCCAACAATAGACCATCCGGTGCGATTTGAATTTGTAATTGGCAACGCTGTCCTACATAAAGTCGATTTGGATTAATAAATTTATTACTTATAGCGGTTTTAACTAAAAATTTATATTTATCTAATTCGCCGTTAGAAACACCCTTTCTTGTTGCTGGTGCGCTTGATCCACCTGTCGTAAGTTCACCTAATAGATCATTAACAGCTTTATCATTTGCTGCCTTTTGTTGCGCAGCTCGTTTAGCAGCTTCTT
The DNA here is from genome assembly GCF_046635745.1 of Gilliamella sp. CG35. Classification (NCBI taxonomy): domain Bacteria; kingdom Pseudomonadati; phylum Pseudomonadota; class Gammaproteobacteria; order Orbales; family Orbaceae; genus Gilliamella; species Gilliamella sp. CG35. The sequence goes on along the minus strand of NZ_JBIDFH010000008.1, from coordinate 101,548 downwards.
TTTTTTCGCGTGCCGCTTTTTCTTCAGCAGCTTTTTTTTCTGCTTCTTGCTTTTCTCGTGCTGCTTTTTCTGCAGCAGCTCTTTTTTCTGCTTCTAACTTTTCTCGTGCTGCTTTTTCTTCAGCTGCTCGCTTTTCAGCTTCTTGCTTTTCTCGTGCTGCTTTTTCCTCAGCGGCTCGCTTTTCAGCCTCTAGCTTTTCTTGTGCTGCTTTTTTCTCAGCTTCAAGCTGTTCTTGTTTAAGTTTTTCAGCAAGTTTTAAACGCTCTTTTTCTAAATCCTTTAAATACTGTTGCTGTTCCAGTTGCTTTTGCTGCAACAACTGATTCTGTTTTGTAATTTGCTCATCAACCTGTTGCCTTAATTGCTGTTGATTTTTTTGACTTTGTGATTGCCTTTTATATTGTTCAGATATAATAGATGGATCAACCATAATTGCATCAATCGATTGACCATTGACCGTACCGTAATTATCACTATCATCTTGTATAGCTTTATAACATAAAAAAATTATCAATAACACATGAAACAGGATTGATAAAATTATGGCTAAACTGAATTTTGAATTTGATTTTTTAGACATTGCTGACATTTTAATGTGTTTTATACTAGTTTACATTGGTTGTGTCATTAAACCAACAGATTTAACACCTGCAGATTGTAATAAGTTTAAAGCTTTTATAATTTCTTCATAAGGTACATTTTTAGCTCCACCGACTAAAAATACAGCCTTTTCATTCAATGCTAATAACTGCTTAACTTCAGCAATGATCTGTTCTTGCTGTAAGCTTTCTTGTGGCACACCATCGATTCTGAGTGTATAAACCCCGACATCTGCCACTTCTAATATTATGGTTTTATTTTCAGAAGCTGAAACCGTCTTAGATTCGGTTGATTCAGGCAGATCGACTTCAACGCTTTGGCTAATAATGGGGGCTGTTGCCATAAAAATAAGTACCAATACTAACAGTACATCAAGCAATGGTACAATGTTAATCTCTGATTTAGTTGAAAAACGTGAACTTCTACGCATAGTTTATTTCCTGACAGCCACAGCTTGACGCTGTAAAATAGCTGAAAATTCATCAATAAAGTTGAGATAACTTTGCTCAATACGGCTGACTTTCAACGATAAACGATTAAATGCCATAACCGCTGGAATTGCAGCAAATAAACCAATTGCTGTTGCAATTAAAGCTTCAGCTATACCTGGCGCAACAAGTTTTAATGTCGCTTGTTTAGCTGCGCCAAGAGAAATGAAAGCATGCATGATTCCCCAAACGGTCCCAAATAACCCAATATAAGGACTAATAGAACCTACCGTACCTAAGAAAGGAATATGCTGTTCAAGATTATCAAGTTCTCGATTCATAGCAAGGCGCATAGAACGAGATGCACCGTCTAAAGCTGCCTCTGGCATATTTGGATTGATTTGATATAAACGGGTAAATTCTTTAAAACCTGAATAAAAAATATGTTCTGTACCTGTAATTTCATCTTTGTTGGATTTTGCTTTCTCAAATAAAACATTCAACTCGTCAGCTGCCCAAAAACGATTATCAAATTGTTCAATTTGCTTTTTGGCTTGCCTTAAAACCTTAGTTCTCTGAAAAATAATCGCCCATGACATAATTGAAAACATCAATAATAACAACATAACACATTGCACTAAAAGACCTGCTTGTAAGAACAGATTAACAATATTCAGATTTTCCACTTATATAAACTCCAAAACTAGTGACTTTGGAAGCCCACATGGCTTCATTTTAGTGATATCAACACAAGCAATAATAACATCAGCACTGCTAATCACTTGATTGTTCTCATTAATAATAGTTTGCTTAAAAATTATAGATGCCTTGCGAATTTGATCAACTTTACTATTAATAGTTAACAGGTCATCCAAACGAGCGGGGAAGTGATAGCTAATATCCATCTTTTTAACAACAAAAGCAATACTTTCTTGTAATAGCTTATGTTGACTGATTCCAAGTTGTCTTAGCAATTCTGTTCTCGCTCGCTCATAAAAAGCAAGATACCTGGCATGATATACGACACCACCAGCATCAGTATCTTCATAATAAACTCTGGCACTCAAATTAAATTCTTTCATATTTGTATTTACATATTTTAAAAGCAATATGTTTTATTATATCTAAATCTTAAATATGCTGCACTATGATATAGAATTACTCAAATGAAAACAATTATCATTTGTAACATATTAATGATTTAAATTAACGATGAATGAAAAAGGTGACGATTGTCACCTTTAAAAATATAGAGATGCTTATTAATTGTTATTTTTGGGTTCTTTTTCGCTGTTTGTTTGTTCAACCCAAAGTCCTGTAACAACGGCAAGCATACAAGCTGCAATAAGACCGATAAACCATAAAAAGTAATACATAATTATACCTTAATAAAGTGAATGTTTGTTATTTTCGATATGATTTTTATCAAGTCGTCCGAACATTTTAATATATGACCAAGTAGTATAGAAAAGGATAATGGGTAAAAATATCACTACTACAAAGAACATAATATTAAGTGTTAATTGGCTTGATGTTGAATCCCACATTGTTAAACTCGCATTAGGCATAATGCTTGATGGTATAATGAATGGGAACGTTGCTATGCCATAAGTTAATAACACACACGCAATAGTTAACGTTGATAAAATAAATGATAAAGCATTTTTATTTAACCCAGAACAAACAATGTTGAGTAAAGGTAAAACAACACCGAGTACAGGAACAATCCATAAAATTGGATAATTCATATAATTTCTAAGCCATGTTGATTCGGTGGATACCACTTTATTTAATGGCTGTGACGTGACACTATGATCTATCGTGCTGACCACTTCATAACCATGCATACCAAACATGACCCAAATACCCGCTAAAATAAATGTAATGACTAAAATTAAGCAAGATATTTGAGTTGCTTTTCGGGCTCTTAAATATAATTCACCAGAGGTCTTCATTTGCAACCAAGTGCCGCCATGAGCAACAAACAACATCAAACTCACCACACCGGTTAATAAAGCAAACGGATTAAGCAAACCAAAGAAGTTTCCATCATAGAAGACACGATAAGAATTATCAAATCTAAATGGAACGCCTTCTAATAAATTACCAAAAGCCACCCCAAAAACAAGAGCAGGAACAAAGCTACCAATAAAGATTGCAATATCCCATAAACCACGCCATTTTGAATTTTCAAGTTTACTGCGATAATCAAAGCCTATTGGTCTAAAAAATAATGCACATAGAACCAAAATCATTGCGATGTAAAAGCCCGAAAACGACACAGCATAAGCAAATGGCCATGCAGCAAAAATCCCAGCTCCAGCCGTAATTAGCCAAACCTGATTACCATCCCAATGAGGCGCAATAGCATTTATCATAATTCGGCGTTCAGTATCTGTTTTACCTATGAAAGGGAGTAAAATACCAACCCCCATATCAAAACCATCAGTGATAACAAAACCAATCAAGATAACACTAATTAGCAACCACCAAATAGCTCGTAGAATTTCGTAATCAATCATTGTGTTTACTCCCTTTGTCCTATTCTGTAGTTGGTTGCGTTTTTTCGTAATGATATTTGCCTGTCCCCAAAGAACTTGGTCCAAGACGTGCAAATTTAAACATTAAGAACATTTCAGCAACTAAGAACAGAGTATAAAGTCCACAAATTAGTATCATAGTAAATAATACTTCACCTGGAGTTAACGACGAATTAGCCACACCTGTTGGTAAAATATCTTGAATTGCCCATGGTTGTCGACCGTATTCAGCAACAAACCAACCACATTCACATGCTATCCATGGAAAAGGTAAGAACACTAATAATAAACGGTGAAGCCAACGTTTTTCACCAATTTTATTTTTATAAGTAGTCCATAATGCAAGACCAGTTCCTAAGATCATTAATACACCAAGACCAACCATGATTCTAAATGACCAGAATAGTGGCCAAACAGTAGGAATAGAATCTTCTGTGGCAGCTTTAATGTGCGCTTCTGTCGCTTCCGGAATCGTTAAATTATCTCGATCAGTAAAACGTTTGACTAAATAACCATAACCTAAATCAGCTTTGTTATTTTCAAACAATTTAAGCACCTCGGGATCTTGATTTCCTTGTTGGATTTTTTCAAGATTTGTATAAGCTAAAATACCGTTACGAATTCGCATTTCGTTAGTGGCTAAAATGTCTTTTAACCCTGTTACTTGCTTATCCAATGAACGTGTTGTCATAATGCCCATTGCATAAGGTATTTCAATCGCAAATAAATTTTCTTTATCTTTTTGAGAAGGAAAAGCAATAACATTAAATGATGCAGGGGCGGATTGAGTTTCCCATTCGGCTTCGATAGCAGCAAGTTTAGCTGGCTGAACGGTTGTCATTTCGTGACCGGCTTCATCCCCCATAATCGCGACAACAATAGATACAATGAAACCAAACATAGCTGCTACGGCAAAAGAGCGTTTAGCAAATTCGCTATCACGTTTTTTAAGTAAGTAATAAGAACTGATACTTAAGACAAAAATCGCACCTGTTAGATAACCCGCTGCGACAGTGTGCACAAATTTGTATTGTGCAACAGAGTTGGTGATCAGATCATAAAAACTTGCCATTTCCATGCGAGAGTTGATTGGATTGAAATCTGAACCGATTGGGAACTGCATCCAACCGTTAGCAACGAGAATCCATAGCGCAGAAAAATTCGACCCGAATGCAACGCACCATGTCACAAGAAGATGTTTACCGCGACTTAATCTATCCCAACCAAAAAAGAATAACCCTACCATTGTTGATTCTAGAAAAAAGGCCATTAACCCTTCTATTGCCAATGGTGCCCCAAAAATATCGCCGACGTAATGCGAATAATAAGACCAGTTAGTACCAAACTGAAATTCCATTGTTAAACCTGTTGCTACACCAACAGCGAAGTTAATAGCAAACAGTTTTCCCCAGAATTTAGTCATATCTTTCCAGACTTGCTTACCACTAACAACATATACCGTTTCCATAATTGCTAGCATAAACGCTAAACCTAGCGTTAATGGTACAAAAATAAAATGATACATTGCCGTGAGTGCAAACTGGAGACGCGATAGTTCTACTATATCTAACATAATTGCTCCCTGTTCCTTTAATATGCCCACAAAGTGTATAAAGATATATCGCAATATTGTACATCAATATTTAAAGAATAAAAATTGATTAATGTCAAAAAAAACACTGTTTAAACTGCTTTTTTTACCGCATTACCAATTTCAGCAAGACTACTAACTACAACTACACCAGCAGCAGTTAATGCTTTTACCTTTTCTTCAGCAGTGCCTTTATTACCCGAGATAATTGCTCCTGCATGCCCCATGCGTTTGCCGGCTGGTGCCGACATACCGGCAATATAGGCTATAACTGGTTTGCTAACATGTTTTTTAATGTATTCAGCAGCTTCTTCTTCCGCACTACCACCAATTTCGCCAATCATCACAATTGCTTTAGTCTTCGGATCTTGCTCAAGTAATGCTAAAATAGAAATAAAATCACTGCCTGGAATGGGATCACCACCAATACCAATACAAACAGATTGACCTAGTCCAATATCAGTAGTTTGTTTGACTGCTTCATAAGTCAAAGTCCCTGATCGAGACACAATACCGATATCACCAGCTAGATGAATATGCGCAGGCATAATGCCAATTTTACATTCATCAGGCACAATAATACCCGGACAATTAGGACCAATCATAATTGTATGACTCTGTTTTAGCTTTTCTTTGACAATAAGCATATCCAAAGTAGGAATACCTTCAGTGATACAAACAATTAATTTAATACCTGCTTCAATTGCTTCGAGTATCGAATCTTTGCCAAATGCCGCAGGAACATAAATCACACTTGCCGTTGCCCCCGTCGCTTCAACAGCTTCTTTGACAGTATTAAAAACCGGCAATCCGAGATGAGTTGTTCCCCCTTTACCGGGTGTAACCCCACCAACCAATTGAGTTCCATATTCAATCGCTTGTTGTGAATGAAAGGTACCTTGGCTACCCGTAAATCCCTGACAAATGACTTTCGTTGCGTTATTGATTAAAATTGACATAATTATTGTTCCCCACTCTTCCTATTATTATGCGACCGCAACAATTTTTTGTGCAGCATCAGTCAAACTTTCGGCTGTAATAACATTTAATTGGCTTTCAATTAAAATTTCTCTGGCAAGCAGAGCATTATTACCTTCAAGACGAACAACAACAGGAACAGTTAGCCCAATTTCTTTAATGGCGCTGATAATACCATCGGCAATTAGATCACATCGAACAATACCACCAAAAATATTGACCAATATCGCTTTGACATTTTTATCTGATAAAATCAATTTGAACGCTTCAGCGACTCGCTCTTTGGTTGTACCGCCGCCTACATCGAGAAAATTGGCCGGTTTTCCACCATAAAGTTTGATCATATCCATGGTTGCCATTGCCAAACCTGCCCCATTAACCATACAACCGATATTGCCATCTAACGAAACATAACTAATCCCTTGTTTGGCGGCAATAGATTCACGTTTATCTTCTTGTGTGGTATCTCTTAAAATAGTTAAGTCAGGGTGTCTAAACATTGCGTTATCATCTAAAACGGCTTTAGCATCTAAGCAAACGAATTCATCGGCATCGGTAATAACCAAAGGATTGACTTCTGCTAATGACACATCATTTTTTAAGAAAAACTGCGCAAAATTAACAAATAGTTTGGCAAATTGGTTAATAAGTTTACCCGTTAACCCTAATTTAAAGGCAAGTTCTCTACCTTGAAAAGCACAAGGACCGGTTAAAGGATCAAGTGCAATTTTATGTATTAAATGTGGTGATTTTTCAGCGACACTTTCAATATCAACGCCGCCTTCAGTTGAAGCCATGATGACCACACGTTGAATACTACGATCTATTACTGCCCCTAAATAAAGTTCTTTCTGTATATTGGAAGCTTTTTCAATTAAGATTTGATTAACAAGTTGACCTTCTGATGTGGTTTGATAAGTGACAAGATGCTGACCTAGCCATTTTTCAGCAAAAAGTTTAATTTGATTAAGATCATTAGTACAAATTACACCACCAGCCTTTCCTCTGCCCCCTGCATGAACTTGACATTTAGCAACCCAAGCACCTGAATCAGACTTAGATGCTAATTCAGCTAAAGTATCTTGTACTTCATCCATTGAGTTACATACAAACCCTTCTGGTACGGGTAAGTTGTATTGCTTGAAAAGATATTTGGATTGATATTCATGCAAGTTCATAAACAAATTCCACAACTTAAGTTAATATTAAAAATAGCCTCAATTCTAATCCAAGATTAATCAATTGTGTAGTAAATAATATCTTATAGGTATTGTAATTGAGAATTATTGCTGATAATAAGTGACAATGATATACTCATTAGCTAAATTAATATCGTAATAATTGTAAAGGTAAAAAAATGAAACAAGTTGGTATTTTTTTTGGAAGTGATACAGGCAATACAGAAAATGTTGCCAAACAAATCCAACTCATTTTGGGTAACGATAAAGCCGATCTTTTAGATATTCGAGAAGCCACCAAAGAGCATATCGAACAATATGCTTACCTTATTTTCGGTATTCCAACTTGGTATTATGGTGATCCACAAGCAGATTGGGAAGACTTCTTTCCTAATTTAGAGCAAATCGATTTTAACGGAAAAACTGTTGCTATTTTTGGCTGCGGAGATCAAGAAGACTATTCAGAATTCTTCTGCAGTGCAATGGGAACAATACGCGATATTATCGAACCGAAAGGCGCCAAAATTGTTGGGCATTGGCCAACTGAAGGTTATAACTTTGAAGCATCTAAAGGTTTAGTTGATGATACACATTTTGTTGGTTTGGCAATTGACGAAGATCGTCAACCAGAATTAACAGAAGAACGCATTTCTACTTGGGTTGAACAAGTAAAAACAGAAATGAATATTTAATCTATTTTAATGATTTAATGTATTTTTCGTTCATCATATTTTATAATCATTAATTTATATCAACTATATTGGGATGTAATATGACAAATCATGATAGAGATAATAATGCAGCGCTGAAAAGTGCTGGTTTAAAAGTTACATTACCTCGTTTAAAAATTTTAGAGTTACTACGTGATCCTTCATGCCAACATATTACTGTAGAAGATCTCTATAAAAAACTTCTTGATATGGGAGAAGAAATTGGACTTGCAACAGTTTATCGAGTTTTAAACCAATTTGATGACGCAGGTATCGTAACCCGACACAATTTTGAGGGTGGTAAAGCCGTATTTGAACTTGCAACACAACAACATCATGATCATCTAATTTGTTTAGATTGTGGTGAAGTATTTGAATTTCGTGATGAAATTATTAATACCCGACAAAAAGAAATTGCAGAACAATATGGCGTAAAATTAACTTTCCATAGTTTGTATCTTTATGGTCATTGTGATTCCGGTAATTGCAAAAAACACCCAGAACTTCATACCAAAAAATAAGCCTATTTTATAGGCTTTTTTTACTTTTCAAATTATCGTAATTCTTCTGTTAGGTTAATAATTAAAATGAAACAGCTTTTAAACTTTGTCCCACTTGTTGTCTTTTTTGTCTTTTTGACAATGTATGATATTTTTGTTGGTGTTCAAGCATTAATGATTGCATCATGTGTATCACTTGTTATTGGAATGATTTTATACAAAAAAATTGATAAAGTAGAATTAATTTCCTTTTTGATGGTGATGATTTTTGGTGGTATTACGCTCGCCACAAAAGAAGCGATATTCATAAAATGGAAAGTAACAATTATTAATTTTTTATTTGCATCTGTTCTATTAATCAGTCAATCTATATTTAAGAAAAACTTAATTCAAAAAATGTTAGGCAAAGAGTTACAATTAGATGACATTATTTGGAATAAACTGAATTTAATATGGATAGTCTTTTTTATACTTTGTGGAACGTTCAGTTTGATTGCAACTTATTATATGTCTGATAACTTTTTTTGGAAATTTAAGGTTTTTATTTTACCCATTGCATCATTGTTATTATCCTTAATTTCTGGTATTTATATCTATAAAAATCTTAATAAAGATTTAGAAAGTAAATAAATAGCATAGGTAGGAGTAATTTTAGTGATGAAACAAACAACTGACAATCCCAAGGGACAACTAGTACTCAGAACGCTTGCTATGCCTTCAGACACCAACCCACATGGACACATATTTGGTGGTTGGATCATGTCTCAAATGGATCTTGCAGGTGGTATTTTATCAAAAGAGATTGCTAAAAACAGAGTCGTGACTGTTAATGCCAGTAGCATTACTTTTCATAAACCCGCTATGGTTGGTGATGTAGTTTGCTGCTATGCTCGTTGTATAAAAACAGGAAGAACCTCAATGACAATTGCTATTGAAGTTTGGATCAAAAAATTAATTGATACTGATGATACAACACAGCGTTTTTGTATTACTGATGCGGTATTTACCTATGTGTCTGTCGATAAGCATAATAATCCAAAACCTTTACCAGAAATATTTCAAAACTTCGATTGCGACAAAGACCCGATTAGCAAATTAAATCTTAACAATAGTTGAGCAATATGCAATTATACTCATTCCATACTCTAATTAGTTCGTTGATCTTTCTAACTTATTGGTTGCTTATTGTAGCAACCTCATTGCGTATTGTTTTCAAACGCAGACCGACAACCTACGTTATTGCATGGATGTTAATAATCTATATTTTACCAATTGTTGGAATCATACTCTACTTTGCCATAGGGGAAGCCCATTTAGGTCAACAACGTGTAAAACGTGCGCAACAAATGCGTCCTACAATTGCTAAATTTATTAATCGACTTGAAGATTTTCCTGATATTTTTACCCGTAATGTTAGTCAAGTCAGTAAACCGATTTTTCAACTTTGTAAGCACCAAACCGGCCTAGATGGTATTAATGGTAACCATATAGAGTTACTTAGCGAAACAGATGAGATATTCGATCGTTTAATCGATGATATCAATCATGCAACATCCAATATTGAAATGGTTTTTTATATCTGGAACGAAGGCGGTAGAGCGGATGATGTTGAGAATGCATTGATTGTCGCAACCAAACGAGGCGTAACCTGTCGTTTAATGGTTGATTCCGCAGGTAGTCGCCATTTTATCAGAACCAAAGCAAGTAAAAGAATGCGTGACGCAGGCATTACAATTATCGAAGCGTTAAAAGTAAATCTGTTACGTTTTATGTTCCGACGTCTTGACCTACGTCAACATCGCAAAGTTGCTATTATTGATAATTATATTTCTTATACTGGCAGTATGAATATCGTGGATCCTCGCTATTTTAAACAAAATAAACACATTGGCGAATGGGTAGATATCATGGTAAGAATGAATGGGCCAGTGACAACGTTAATGGGTGCAATTTATGCAAGTGATTGGGAGCTTGAAACGGGGAAATACTTAGCATTACCGCAAATTACTGAGTTTGCCGAACCGCCCGAAGAGAAAAAACACATAATGCAATTAATTGCTTCAGGGCCGGGTTATACTGAAAATATGATTCATCAAGTGCTGTTAACCGCAATATACTCAGCGCAAGAACAAATTATTTTTACTACCCCTTATTTAGTGCCTAGCGATGATATATTACACGCTGTTGTGACAGCTGCTCAGCGAGGTGTTGAAGTGATTATTATCGTTCCGAAAAAAAATGATTCACTTATGGTCAAATGGGCTAGTCGAGCATTTTTCTCTGAATTACTAGAAGGTGGTGTCAAACTTTATCAATTTAATGATAATTTATTACATACCAAAAGTGTGTTAATTGATAATCAACTTAGTTTAGTGGGTACCGTAAATTTAGACATGCGTAGTTTATGGCTCAATTTTGAAATCACTACAGTTATTGATGATGCTGAATTTGCTAAATCATTATCTCAGCTTTTACATAAATACTTATCTAACTCAGATATCGTAAATATCGATGAATGGAAAAAACGCCCAATTTGGCAACGTGTTATTGAACGACTTTTTTATTTTTTTGCACCGTTGCTATAAAAAATTAATTTTTTAAAACTAATGTTATAATCGGATCTAATTCAATAGCCATTTTGTGACATATCTGGTTGAAAACAATTGTCAGCAATACGATGAACCTTGGATTGAATTGTTCCATCTATTGAAAGCTTGATTTCTCGCCATCCTGGTGCTTCATAGGATAATTTAAAATCATAAGATTTTGGCATAAATTGTACGCAAGTGGAAGGTGTAGAAAACGCTTTGCAGCCGTGCCAAATATATTCCAGACTTTGATGAATATGTCCCCAAGCTACGCCTTTTATATTGGGTTGATGCTTAATAATTTCTTCTAGTTCATGTTTGTTTTTTAATATGTGTTGATCTAACCAGTGACAACCTGACTCAATAGCATGATGATGCAAAAACACAAAAGCATAACGATCATCATGACTTGTTAATGTGCATTGCAAAAATTCAAGTTCTGACTGGGGTAAAAAACCATAGGCTTGATCCACAACCTGACTATTAAGCAACACTAAAAGCCATTTATCCCCTAGAAGAACAATTTTATTTTCAGCCAGTTGATAGTCAGCAAAAATTTCATGCATATCATGATAATTGTCATGGTTGCCTGCTAACCAAACACAAGGTAAATTAAATTTTTGTATTTGCTCGGCAAAAAGACGATAAGCTTGTTTTGATCCATCTTGAACAAAATCACCTGTTGCCACTATTAAGTCAAACGGGCTTTTTCTATTTTCTATTTCTCTTATCACTGTTCGAAAACTAGCATTTGAATCAATACCTAATAATTTACTCTGGTCATTAGCAAAAAGATGTGTATCGGTAATATGTAAAATATTACTGTAATTTCTATTTATGATTGGAAGCGTTAAAAATGACCCCAAAATTGACCTCAACATTTTATCAAAATACACGATTAGAGATAATCAAATCCCCAAAATAAGGATAGCAAAGCTGGCTAGACTAAATATTTTTTATTATAAATTCAAGTAGATTTATAAAGTGTAAAATGGATCACATTTTTATGAAAGAAAAACTTAAATGTGATCATTGCCATTGATTATATCCATTCATCTTTTAATGATTTATAGTTGAGCTGTAACCATTGAAGCGCAATAATTGATGCCGCATTATTAATCACGCCTTCTTGAACCCACTGATAAGCTTGCTTGCGGCTAATTACATGCACTTTGATATCTTCGTTTTCTTCTGCCAATCCATGAATTCCCATAGCAGTTGAAGAATCTACTTCACCAACTAATATATGAAGTTTTTCCGTTAATCCGCCCGGTGATGCCAAATAACTTACAATCGGCTTACAACGTCCAACTGTTATACCAGCCTCTTCCATCGCTTCTCGCCTTGCAACCTCTTCATAAGATTCATTTTCATGATCCATCATGCCAGCAATAAGTTCTAATAACCACGGACTATCCTGAGTTTCGATAGCAGCAATACGAATCTGTTCTATCATGACTACGTTATCAAGTTTAACATCGTAAGCTAATAACACGACAGCATGTCCCCGCTCCAGAATTTCTCGCGTTACGACATCGCTTTTGGTGCCGTCAAATTTACGGTATTGAAAACGGTATTCAATTAAAGAAAAAAAACCTTTATACAAAACGCGTTTAGTCAAATTAAACACATCTTTCTTGTTAAACACAACAGGATCATTATTAATTTTCATAGAAACTCTCAATTTTAGTCTTAATTTGAATAAAAAGTGCGAATAGTTAACAAACTATGCTTACTATATCCTATTTATCTGTTAAAATTATGCAAATTAAAAATACTATTATATTTGAATGTTTTAAAGAGAAAATTGATGAAAAAAACTTTAACCTTTCTAATCGGCTTAGCGCTAAGCCACTCTGTATTTGCCGAAAATTTGGTTCAGGTTTATGAACAAGCTAAGGAAACGAATCCTGATTTAAGCAGTTCATTAGCTGAAAAAGAAAAGGCATATTCAGCAATTTCTGGATCACGAGCAAGCTTATTACCACAAATTGGTTTAAGTGCTTCTTATGGTGTAACTCATGGGCGTCGTGATACCAGTGGTGTAAAATCGAAAAGTGGGAACCTTTATCAAGTAAGCTTATCACAAAGTATTTTTAATTATTCTAATTGGAAAGCTTTAGATATCACTAAAAAGCAAGCTAGTATTGCTGATATAGCTTATCAATATCAAGGACAAACGCTTATATTAAATACCTCAGTTGCGTATTTTAATGTACTTAAAGCACTTGAGGCATTAAACTTTATCGATGCACAGAAAAAAGCAATTGGTCGTCAATTACAACAAACCAAACAACAACATCAAGTTGGTTTGGTAGCAATTACCGATGTGCAAAATGCGCAAGCAAATTATGACCTTACGCTTGCTCAACAAGTTAATGCATTGAACGATTTGAATAACGCTATCGAAAACTTACGTCAGGTCAGTGGTCGATTCTATTCAAATTTAGCAACCATTAATACCAAAATGTTTAAAACCGAAGCGCCAATTTCAATTAATTCGTTGTTAAAACAATCTGAAGTGTCTAATCTTAATTTATTAACAATGAAATTAAACCAAGAAATAGCTCGTGATCAAATCAAATTATCACAAGCAGGACACCTACCGACAGCAAGTTTAGATGCATCAACAAATCTAAATAAAACCGATAGATATGGGGATAATTTTGCAACTAATGGGGGCCATAGAGGAAAATCTTATTCAGGTAATAATTATGTTGGATTAAGTTTAAATTTACCTATCTTCTCAGGTGGCGCTACGCAATCTAAAGTTGAGCAAGCTCAACACAACTACGTTAGTTCGAGTGAAAAGCTTGAAAGTACTAATCGCAGTGTAATCAATCAAGTCCGTTCTTCTTATAACAATATTTCTTCGTCAATTAGTGCGATTAAAGCTTATCAACAAGCGGTTGTTTCAGCTGAAAGCTCATTAGAAGCGACGAATTCAGGTTATCAAGTAGGAACTCGAACTATTGTTGATGTATTGAATGCAACTACTCAACTTTATAGCTCTAAACGAAATTTATCAGATGCTAAATATAACTATCTAATAAATTTACTACAACTTAAATATGCTGTTGGTACATTAACCGCAGACGATTTAGTCTATCTAAATAATATGCTTGGTAATGAAGTCAGTACCTTAGCAACAATACAATAATCTTTAAGTATAACTGTTTGACTTTAGGCGATTTTATCGCCTTTTTTTATTGCCTTATAGCAGTTATCTTAAATCAAGTCTGATCATAACATCATTTGATCATTTTCATGACATCGTATCAACCACGAATTCAATAAACATTTTCATTATAGCTAGCGGTTGCCTGTCAGCAGTATAAAGCATATGGACTTCCCGAGCGGGAGGTAAATAATTTTGTAATATCGGTAATAATTTATCTTGTTTTATCGCCTCATTAAGCATCGGTTCGGGTAACATCGTTATCCCCAAACCTTCAATAGCGGCAATCGCTAATGCTGAAGTATCATTTGATTGTAATGAACCAGAAATAGAAAGATTGACGGCTTTGCCATTCATCGTAAATGGCCAAACATAATCATTTTTATTTCGATTCACATATTGATAAATTAGACACTGATGATTTTTTAAATCGTCAGGAACAGCTGGTACACCATTTTGCATCAAATAACTGGGCGAAGCAGCAAATATAAGCTGAAAAGGTTTAAGTTTGCGTCCGATCAGACCAGAATCATTTAATTGACCGATACGAAACACAATATCATAATCCTCTTTTACTATATCAACATAGCGATCACTTAATTGAATATCAATGTTTAATTTAGGATAGCGTTTCATAAAACGGCTAATGACCGGAATTAAATTATAGTGTCCATAACTGACAGGTGCACTAATCCTTAATCGACCTTTTGGCTCTTCAATAAATTGTTGGGCTAATATCTTCGTCTCTTTTATTTCTGCAAGAATTAACAAACACCGTTGATAATACTGTTTGCCAAACACGGTAAGATGTTGCGAGCGTGTTGTTCGATTAAGTAATTTTAATCCTAAGTGTTTTTCTAAAAAAGCAATGTATTTAGTCACCATCTGAGGTGAAGTATTCAATGATACTGACGTAGACACAAACGATCCTGTTTTCACCGTCAATACAAATGCTTCCATACACTTTAATAGATCCAAATTATCAACTCCCAGTTGTTAATAAATCAATTTTTATAATATTTATTATCCCTTATTTTATAAAGATAATAAAACAAAATCATCTTGGGTGTGAAAACATAAAATTTACTACGAGATAAACAGGTATTGTCAATTAAACTTCTATTGAAGATAACGTTATAGATTCAAAACTGAATAATACAACAAATTGAAGATCGCTTGTTATCCTAAATAATGACGTAAAAAGTAAACACCTTTATATTTTAATAATTTGCGCAAAGGGTATTTGGTTCTATCAAAACTAGCTTTATATCCTGAAGTTGGTGATTGGCGTGAACTTAACCAACATAAACTGTGTTTTATTCAAAATCAATTAGTTAAAGCATAGAAATCCAATAAACAGAAAATTACTCCATAGTCTTTGGAAAACCGACATAACAATTACTTTATTAAGAAATTAAAAGGAAAAAAAATGAACAATCATGTTAAAAAATACACTGCAATTACCGGCGCAAGTTCAGGCATTGGTTATGCCACTGCAATTGAATTTGCTAAACGAAATAAAAACCTTATATTGATAGCAAGAAGAGAATCACAACTAGAAACATTGAAACAAAAAATTGCCGAATTAAATCCAAATTTGGAAGTCATCATTAAAATTTGTGATTTGTCGCAAGCCAATAATGTTTTTTCACTCTTTAAACAATTAGATAGCTATTATATTGAAACATGGATAAATAATGCAGGTTTTGGGCATTACGGAAGTGTTAAAGATCAAGATTTAGATAAAATACAATCTATGCTACATTTAAATATCGAAGCCTTAACAATTCTATCAACGCTGTATGTGCATAAATATCACCATCAATCTGGCACACAAATAATTAATATCTCTTCACGAGGTGGATACACAATTGTACCCAATGCTGTCACTTATTGTGCGACTAAATTCTATGTTAATGCTTTTACTGAAGGTTTAGCGCAAGAATTAAGACAAGCAAAAGCGAAATTAACGGCTAAAGTCTTAGCCCCTGCGGCAACCCAAACTGAATTCGGTCAAAAAGCGAATAATGTCAATGAATATGACTATAATAAAAGTTTCAGCCAATATCACACAGCAGAGCAAATGGCTGGTTTTTTAATGGCGCTATATGATAGCGACAACATCATCGGAGAAATCAGCACAAAAGATTTTTCATTTACATTAAAAGATAGTATTTTACCTTATTCTGGCAATGCGGCTGAAAATCAAAAGTCTTAAAACTTTTACAACAAAACACGTTAAAAAAATTAAACATCTTAACAAGCGTTTTAACTTGTTAAGATGTAAAAAAAGAAAACAATTAATTACGAAATTCGCATACCCGGTTTTGCTCCACTATCAGGTGACAATAAGTAAACGCCTTCACTATCATCTTTACCACTTGCACAAAGTACCATGCCTTCAGAGATACCAAAACGCATTTTACGAGGCGCTAAGTTAGCGATCATAATCGTTAATCTGCCCACTAAAACTTGAGGATCAGGATAAAACTCTTTAATGCCTGAAAAGACATTACGAGTTTCGTCTCCTATATCAAGTGTAAGTTGCAATAATTTGTCTGATCCTTCAACAACACTTGCATTTTTAATTAATGCAACACGCATATCCACTTTTGCAAAATCATCAAAATTGATCGTGTCAGCAATCGGTTCAGCAACTTTTTCTTTAGCTGGCGTCGCTAATGCAGCTTGTTGTTTTGTTTCATCAATCATAGCAGTAATTTTATCCATATCTATACGGTTAAATAGGGCTTTAAATTTGTTAATATTGTGTCCGGTCAAAGGTTGATTAATCGAATCCCACGTTAATTGGCTATTTAAAAATGCTTCAGTGCGTTCTGCTAATGCTGGCACAATAGGTTTTAAATAGGTCATTAAAATACGGAATAGATGAATCCCCATTGAACAAATATCTTGTAATGCTTGATCTTGCCCTTCTTGTTTTGCTACAACCCACGGCGCTTTTTCATCTATATAACGATTTGCTTCGTCAGCCAGTGCCATAATTTCACGTATTGCTTTACCGGATTCACGTTGTTCAAAATAATCAGCAATTACTTTTGATTTTTCAATGAACAAAGCATAAAGTTCTGGCTCAGAAAGATTATCAGACAATTTACCGTCAAAACGTTTGCTGATAAAGCCTGCCGAACGGGAAGCAATATTAACAACTTTATTGACTAAATCACTATTAACACGTTGGACAAAATCTTCCAAATTTAAATCGATATCATCAATATGTGGCGACAATTTCGCTGCATAATAGTAACGCAAGCAGTCTGGATCTAAATGTTTTAAGTAAGTACTTGCCTGAATGAAAGTTCCACGTGATTTTGACATTTTTGCACCATCAACCGTGACATAGCCATGAACAAAAATATTGGAAGGTTTACGATGTTCACTACCGTCTAACATTGCTGGCCAAAATAGACTATGGAAGTAGACAATATCTTTACCGATAAAATGATAAAGTTCAGTCGTTGAGTTTTTATTCCAAAACTCATCAAATATCGCTTTATTATTTTTATTACAGTAGTTAAGGAAAGATCCCATATAACCTATTGGCGCATCTAACCAAACATAAAAATATTTACCGGGTGCATCCGGAATTTCAAAACCAAAATAAGGAGCATCACGACTAATATCCCAAGGTTGTAATCCTGCTTCAAACCACTCTTGCATTTTATTCGCAACTTGATCTTGCAATGTGCCCGATCGGATCCATGCCTGTAACATTTCTGAAAAAGCGGGCAAATCAAAAAAGAAATGCTCTGAGTCTTTCATTATTGGGGTTGCGCCAGAAATAACCGATTGAGGATTAATGAGATCAATTGGATTATAAGTTGCACCACAAACTTCACAGTTATCACCATATTGATCTGGGGCTTTACAACGTGGACACGTGCCTTTCACAAACCGATCAGGTAAAAACATCTGTTTTTCTGGGTCAAATAATTGTGATATTACTTTTGTTTTGATATAACCATTGGCTTTTAGCTTTTTATAAATCTGTTCAGATATCTCACGATTTTCTGGACTATGCGTTGAATGGTAATTGTCATAACTGATGTTAAATCCAGCAAAATCACGTTGATGTTCAGTTTTAACTTCTGCAATCATCTGTTCAGGCGTCATCCCTAATTGTTGGGCTTTAAGCATGATTGGCGTACCATGCGCATCATCTGCACAAATAAAGTAAATCTCATTGCCACGCATTCGTTGATAGCGTACCCATACATCAGCCTGAATATGTTCTAGCATATGTCCTAAGTGAATTGAACCATTTGCATAAGGAAGTGCACAAGTCACTAATATTTTGCGTTTTGTTGTCATGTCAATTTAATACCTTTTATTACATAATGTCGGGAATAGTACATCAAACATGGGATTATCGCTAGATTTATGCCATAATTTAATAAAAATTCTTTCCAGATTCAGAAAAATCAGCAAACTAATGACTCCCGATATTTTGGAAAGCATAAAATGATTTGGCTGTTCTCAATATTTTACTTAAATAAGCATGATAATTATACAAATCAGCATAAAAGCAGATAAAACCGTAGATAAAAAATGAAGGCTAATCACCATGGAACCCAAAAAGATTCTTGAAAATTTTGCTCATCCTACTTTGCGAAAAAATTTAATCAAATTAGGTGCAGTTAAAAAGTGTGAAATGAAAAATCAAACTTTGCATATTCATTTAACGATGCCCTTTGCATGGCAAATCACTTTTGAAGAGCTAAAAAAAACCATTACACCTCAATTACTCGAACTTGACGGTATAAAACAAGTGAATTGGCAAATTGATTTCAATATTGCCACCCTAAAACGAGCAAATCATCAACAAGCGATAAAAAACATTAAAAACATCATCGCCATTAGCTCTGGTAAAGGAGGAGTCGGTAAATCATCAACCGCGATTAACCTTGCGCTTGCACTGCAAAAACAAGGCGCCAAAGTTGGTATTTTAGACGCCGATATTTATGGCCCGTCTATACCTACCATGTTAGGAACCGAAAAACAACAACCACTTACTCCCGACAATAAACATATGACACCAATTATGGCCTATGAATTAGCCAGTAACTCGATTGGCTATTTAGTCGATTCGGATGGAGCAATGGTATGGCGAGGACCAATGGCAAGTAAAGCATTATTGCAAATTTTGCAAGACACACTTTGGCCTGAACTTGATTATTTAGTGATTGATATGCCACCAGGGACAGGAGATATTCAATTAACACTCGCGCAAAGTATTCCTGTTACTGCCGCGGTGATTGTTACCACGCCTCAAGACATTGCCTTAATTGACGCTAAAAAAGGGATCACAATGTTTAATAAGGTTAATATCCCGACGCTAGGTATTATCGAAAACATGAGCTACCATATCTGTGAAAATTGTGGGCACCACGAGGCAATTTTTGGTGAAGGTGGTGCGGCACAACTTGCCGAAAAATATCAAACTCAATTACTTGGTCAAATACCGCTGCATAAAATGTTGCGACAAGACCTTGATACCGGAACGCCAACAGTTATTAGTCATCCAGACAGTGAATTTACTGAAAATTATTGTCGAATTGCCGGGCAACTTGCCAGTGAATTATATTGGCAAGGTGAAGCGATTTTACCGGATATCTCATTTAAAGCGTTATGATTGTTAAGCTGGATATTGGTTGTTTAACGAAACAGCCAATATCAGCCTTAAATTGATAAACATTGGATTTACAATCGAATCATATTTTTCGATAATTCTTATTATTTTTTATTTTGTTGGTTGGTTTTTAAGCGGTTAAACTCCATTTTGGCTTTTGCCAGTTGTTGATTAAACTGGGCATTAGCATGCAGTTGTGCAACCACACTCGCCGCCATCACTCTAGCCGCATCAATATCACTTTGCCAATGGTATCCACAAATAACACGACTTTCACCCACTTCAAGACCACGTTTTAAAATTTCATTTTGACGTTGTGGGTTGATTTCAGCTAACACCAGCGATATAGCAAAACCAATTGTTGTATGTCCTGAGGGATAAGATCCATTAGTAGAGAGCGTTTTTTCGTCTTCTGGTCGGCAAGTGGGCTCATTGAAAAACGAAAATGGTCGGATACGATTGTAATAATTTTTCGCCGAACGAGTAGCCAGATCACCAGCATCTTCTTTCATTGTCGTAATCAATTTATAAATTTCGGGTGTTTTGATAGCAGATATATCAAAACCAAACGACGTTGAAAATTGCTGAGTGACATTTTCCTTGCTAGAGTCAGCATCAATATAAGCTTGTCTTCCTCGTTCGGTATGACGCATCGATTTACCCCAATCATACATAGCTTTATCTCTTAAAAATTCAACACTGGTAAATGAAGGAGGTGATAACAATTGTAAACTATCAGGAGCTTGATTTTCAGTAAGAAAATAGTCATTGGGATGTGTTGTCACATCTTTTATTTCTACGGCGAATGCTTGAGCACATAATAAAGAATACAGCATAATACTTTTAACTAACATTTTTTGCATAGACGGCCCCTTTTCTTTCTCGATATTGATATTCCTATATCGTTGGTATTTAAAACGATTAAATTGCCTTGTTACAATGTCCATACAATAAAGTTTTCTAAATCTTATTGTCTAATCACATTGATTTATTTGATATTAATCAATATTAAATTGAATTATTGGATTAATAAATGACATCATTTACATTATGTGACAACTATCACATTTTCATACTGTCACTTTTTATCAATAGTGATATAAAAGATCGAATCACTCTTCAAGCCGTAATGATATTTAAAATAGAGGTATCATAACTGTTTATGATGCAAAAATTTTATCTCGAAACATAAAAAATACTGCACCAAGCAAACAGCAACCAGCCCAAATATAATCAGTTTTAAAAGGTTCTTTTAAGATATAAATTGAGAAGGGTATAAAGACAGACAAACTAATGACTTCTTGAATAATTTTTAATTGACCAGCGGTGGCAGCTTGAAAGCCTATACGATTAGCAGGAACTTGCAATAAATACTCAAACAGCGCAATCCCCCAACTAATAAAAACGGCAACAATCCAGACTTGATTATGCAAAAAACGTAAATGGCCATACCAAGCAAACGTCATAAACATATTACTAAAAATTAATAGACATATCGTAATAAAAAGTTGATTCATGATTATCATCACTGCTAGTGGAAAGGTATGAGTATTATATACCTGTTACGAATGAAGGTACAAAATCGATAAAGAATGCCGATTAGTTGTCATCGAAGATGACACCATTATCTTTACTGACTGTTTAATAACGAACATTATTCATGTTATAATGACACTCAATCTATTTATCCCTTCTTTAAAAAACAACATGATAAACAATGCTAATAAACGGTCTCGAATTTGGTCGTCAATTTTATGTTTGGCATTTGCAGCATTTATTTTTAATACCACCGAATTTGTTCCGGTAGGGTTGCTACCCAACATCGCTAAAAGTTTTTCAATGGATGAAGCGCATGCAGGATTATTATTAACTATCTATGCTTGGTCTGTTTCATTATTATCGTTACCCTTAACGGTATTAACTTCAAAAATGGATCGCCGAAAACTTCTTGTTTTCTTATTCTGTTTATTCATTGGTAGCCATATCTTAGCGGGTTTTGCTTGGGACTTTTATAGTTTAATGGTAGCCAGAATTGGAATCGCTTGTGCACACGCTGTATTTTGGGCTATTACTACGCCTTTAGCAGTTCGACTTGCACCCAATGGCAAAAAAGCTAAAGCAATGGGTTTTATTGTTGTCGGCGTTTCAATGGCAACAATTTTAGGTATTCCAATTGGCACGATAATTGGTCAAGTTGTTGGTTGGCGGATTACTTTTTTATGCATCGGTTTTATTGCTTTTTGTGTCATGGTTTCATTACTCTATTTATTACCGCCTGTGCCAAGCACAGACACCTTATCTATCCGTGATATTCCGAAAGTGCTTAAACGACCAGTATTACTTAATATCTATCTGTTAACAGCAATTATTATTACTGGTCATTTTTGTGCTTATACCTATATCACCCCTTTTATGATAAATGTCGGTGGTTTTAACGAAAAAGTGGTGGTTAGCATTCTATTAGCTATTGGTTTTTCAGGTATGATCGGCAGTGTTGTCTTTGCTAAATATTCTGATAGACATCCAACAGCAATTCTAATCATTCCGTTGTTATTATTAATGATTTGTTTACTTTCGCTTTATGTTTGCTCATTCAATTTAATCACTGCAATCATACAAGGCATGTTATGGGGACTTGCGATCACCATTATCGGCATGGTTATGCAAAGTAAAGTCATCGATGTTGCTCCAGATGCAGCCGATATTGCAACCTCCGTTTATTCAGGTATTTATAATATCGGCATTGGAGCAGGTGCATTTGTGGGTAGCCAAGTCTTAGTTCGACTATCAACCGAGTATATCGGATTTATTGGTGCAATATTTGTTATTCTTGCATTAGCACTCTTTTTAATATTAACAAAAAGAACATGGTAAATTGCTAACAAGAGCTTGCCAAGCAAGCTCTTAACGCTATTATTGTTGACTTAACGACTCAAGCGCTTCCCAACGTGCAAAAACTGCTTCTAGTTCAGCTTCTTTATTGGCCAAATCAGTTAAAATCGGGCTTGTCACCTCGTGGGGTTGATTAAAAAAGTCACTGTGCCCTATTTGCGCTTGTAAATCAGCTATTGCTAATTCCAATTGCTCTATTTGGCTTGGTAATTGTGCTAATTCACGTTGTTCATGATAACTTAACTTTACTTTCTTTTTCGCTTCAGGCATTTTGGTTTCTGCTGTTACCGCTTTTTCATCGGATTTAACCGGTGCAGTATTTTTATTCACCGACACGGGTTTTGCTTGCTGCTGTTGCTGTAAAGCATCAGTATAACCGCCCGCATAAATACCGATATGACCTTGTTCTTCAAAAAACCAACATTGGGTAACCACATTATCAACAAATTGTCGGTCATGGCTAACCAATAAAACAGTGCCTTGATAATCATTAACTAGTTCTTCTAACAACTCTAAAGTTTCAATATCCAGATCATTGGTGGGTTCATCGAGAACTAATAAATTACTTGGTTTTAAAAATAGTTTAGCTAACAATAAACGATTTCGCTCACCGCCAGATAATGCACGAACAGGAGTTCTGGCGCGTTTTGGTGGAAACAAAAAGTCCTGCAAATAGCCAAGCACGTGACGAGATCGACCATTAACCATCACCTCTTGCTTACCTTCAGCCAAATTATCCATCACAGTCTTTTCAGGATCCAACTCAAGTCGATACTGATCAAAATAAGCGACTTCCAATTTGGTACCACAATGTACGCTACCCGACGTCGGCTGTAAGTTACCTAACATCAGCTTTAAAAGTGTTGTTTTACCTATACCATTAGGACCAATCAGCGCAATTTTATCGCCACGTAATACTTGTACCGTAAAATCATTAACCAGTAATTTATCTGCGACTTGATAGCTCACATTATCCAATTCAAAAACAATTTTGCCCGAACGCAACGCTTCTTCAATTTGCATTTTTGCACTGCCCATGACTTGGCGACGCTGTGAATGTTCTTGTCTCATCGCCTTTAAAGCGCGTACTCTACCTTCGTTACGGGTTCGGCGAGCTTTGATACCTTGACGTATCCACACTTCTTCTTGAGCTAATTTTTTATCAAATTCTGCATTTTGCAACTCTTCGACACGTAGTGCTTCCTCTTTTCCAACAAGATAACTATCATAATCACCACCCCATGAAGCCACTTTACCTCTATCGAGATCAATAATACGCGTTGCCATTTGCCGAATAAAAGAACGATCATGTGAAATAAACACAATGCTACCATTAAAACTTTTTAAAAATTCCTCTAACCATTTTATCGTTTCGATATCTAAATGGTTAGTTGGCTCATCCAGTAACAATACTGTTGGCTGACACACTAATGCTTTAGCCAATGCGGCTTTACGCAACCAACCTCCTGATAAGGATGACAGTAGCGCATCACCATCCAAGGAAAGTGAAGAGATAACATTACGAATACGATCATCAAGTTGCCAACCATTTTGCTGATCTAATTGCTCTTGTAATTTAGCTAATTTAGACAGATTACTTTCACTGGGATCTTGTTCAATACGATGAGATAAATCATAATAATCCCTCAATAATTGAGCTTGTTCTTTTAAACCTTCTGCAACGAAATCGAACACATTTCCTTGAATATCTCTTGGGGGATCTTGTTGTAAACGTGACACAACAACATTATTCTCATAAATAATTTGACCTTCATCTAACGGTACTTCTTTATTTAATACTTTAAGTAACGTTGATTTACCTGCACCATTACGCCCAACAAGACAGACACGCTCATTAGCTTCAATCGACATATCAATATGGTCGAGTAGTGGCGCATCACTAAAGGAAAGATAAGCATTTGTAAGATTGATTAATGACATAGTTATTTTTTATTTGGATATTAAGTAATATGGCGTTATTCTATCATAAAGTTGTGGTCAGCAACTAAACTCAATTCTTCAAAATTTTTTAAAATTTCACAAGCTTAAAATCACTGTTCTCTTTCATTAAACGACTAATACTGTTATATTTATTTACATAAAGGAAATAAAATAAATTTCAGTATGGAGGTTATCATGAGTCATATGTGGACATTTCAGCGTGTAGGTGGATTAGATCAAGTTGTTTTTAAAAACGCCGACGATATTATTAATCTACCCAATCTTGACCCTAAATTATGGGTCGCACTCAGTTGCCCGACGACAGGGCTAGATTTTGACAAACGAACATTGGCACTTTTGGATGAAGATCAAGACGGTCGCATTCGCATTCCCGATATATTAGATGCTATCGCTTGGACAAGAGGTAAAATTCACTCTTTTGAAACGATCTTACATTCATCAGATATTTTACCTTTGTCACAAATTAATACAGAAACAGAACAAGGTAAAAAATTATTCATCACCGCTCGCAGCATTCTTGTAAATTTAAACAAAAGTGATTGTGATTATTTAACTCAAGATGATGTACAACAATCTATTAAGATTAATGCAGGCAAACTTTACAATGGTGATTTAATTTTTCCTGCATCCGCCGAGCTATCACCAGAAATGCAAACTTTTATCAAATCAGCAATAAAAATTGTTGGGGCTGAAAAAGATATGAGTGGAGAAAATGGAATTAACATAAATATTGCCAAAACATTTGTTCAAAACTTACAAATATGGCAACAATGGCAAAAGGATATAAGTAATACACAAACACCATTTGGCGAAAATAGTGCTGAAATATGGAACCTTGTTCAAACGCTAAAACCCAAAATAGATGACTATTTTTTACGTGTGGAACTTGCACAATATGCACCACAAGCACAAACAGCATTGAACGTTGATGAGAAGTATATTGTCCCAACAGAAAATGGGTTATTATCAGACGAAGCGCTAGCCGAATTACCGTTATCAAAAATCGATACCCATAACTCTCTCGATTTGGTCAATGGGCTCAATCCATTATGGAAAGCAAAAATTACACAATTTAAAACACTCGTTTCGCCGTTATTAGCTAATTCTAATGTACTAACAGAAGAAGAATGGCAAAATATTCAAACCAGTCTGGATCCTTACGCCTCGCTGATTAATTCAAAACCTAGTATGGTTCAAACCAAAGTTTCAGTTCAACCAACCGATAGCATTGAAGATTTATCAAACAAAACGATTAAAAACATGGCAAATAGTGATTTATTGGCTCAATTTCAAGAAATGGTTGATCAAGACAATAAAACGCCGATTTCAGCCTCAGATGTTTTAATTTTAGAAAAACTTGTTCTATTTCACAAACATTTGTATCGACTACTCGTCAATTTTACCTCTTTTTCTGATTTCTTTTCACTTGAAAAAAGAGCCGCATTTCAACTTGGAAAACTCTATATTGATGGTCGCTGTGCAACGTTATGTGTTTCGGTAGATAATATTGCCAAACACATTACAATGTCTAACTACTCGGAACTGTGTTTACTTTACTGTGAATGTACCAGACAAGGTGAAAAAAAGGTGATTGCAGCGGCTATTACTGCAGGGCAAGGTGATTTACTTATCGAAGGTCGTAACGGTGTATTTATTGACAATGAAGGTAATGATTGGGATGCTAATGTAGTTAAAATTATTACAAAACCAATCAGTATCCAACAAGCTGTTTGGGCTCCTTATCAACGTATTGGTCGCCTAATTACTGAACAAATTAATAAATGGGCAACCAGCAAAGATGCCGATATCGAAAAAACCGGTACGCAAGTCTTACAAAATCCAGATACCAAATTTGATATTGGTAAAAGCGTGGGTATATTTGCCGCAATTGGCTTAGCACTTGGTGCAATTGGTACTGCTTTAGCAACCATTTTCCAAGCACTATTTTCATTAAGCTGGTGGCAACTTCCTTTGGTTATTATTGGATTATTTGTCATTATATCGGGCCCTTCTGTGATTTTAGCTTGGTTAAAATTAAGACACCGTACACTTGGTCCACTTCTTGAAGCATCCGGTTGGGCAATTAATGGGCAAGTGAAAATAAACTTATTATTAGGTGGATTACTCACTAGTAAAGCAGAATTACCGAAGAATGCAAAACGTAATTTACGTGACCCAATGAGAAAACGTCGTAATAAATTTGCTATTGTATTTTGGATAGCTTTAGTATTAGGTATTGGTATAACAGGTGGGTGGTTATGGCATAAAGGTCATATAACACACTTTATAGAGCAACAAAAGCAAGAACTTATACAAAAAACCATAGACACAGAAAAACAATAAAAACAAATCTATCATTATCGCCGATAGTGTCGGCAATAATGATGGTATCTTAATGTTGATAAACAGGGAATTGCCGACATATCGCTAATACTTTTTCTTTTACGGCTTGGATCGTTTGTTCATCATCAATATTATCTAATACATCGCAAATCCAATTAGCCAATTCACGAGACTCGGGCTCTTTAAATCCTCGCCTTGTAATCGCAGGTGAACCAATACGAATACCAGATGTGACAAAAGGACTTTGCGGATCTTTTGGCACACTATTTTTATTCACGGTGATATTTGCACTTCCTAATGCTGCGTCAGCTTCTTTACCTGTAATTTTTTTATCGACTAAATCAATCAAAAATAGATGATTGTGTGTTTCACCAGAAACGACTTTATAGCCCCGTTTTAAAATCACATCAACCATTGCTTGTGCATTTTTAACGACTTGTTGTTGGTATTGTTGATAAGCTGGTTCCATTGCTTCTTTCAATGCCACCGCTTTTGCTGCAATGACATGCATTAAAGGCCCACCTTGCGCACCAGGAAATACCGATGAATTTAATTTTTTATAAAGATCTTCACTACCACCTTTTGCCAAAATTAATCCGCCTCTTGGTCCACCAAGGGTTTTATGGGTTGTTGTGGTAACCACATGCGCATAAGGAACAGGATTTGGATAAACACCTGCTGCCACTAAACCTGCAACATGCGCCATATCCACAAATAAATAAGCACCCACACTATCAGCAATTTCACGCATACGCTTCCAGTCAACAATACCAGAATAAGCAGAAAAACCGCCAATAATCATTTTAGGTTTTGACTCATTAGCAATGGTCGCTAACTGTTCATAATCAATACGACCTGCCTCATCAACACCATAGGCAACCACATGATAAAGCTTGCCTGAAAAACTAACCGGTGCACCATGGGTTAAATGACCACCTTCAGATAAATTCATACCCAGTACTGTATCGCCAAGATTTAATAACGCGGTATAAACAGCAAAGTTAGCTTGCGAACCTGAATGGGGTTGTACATTAGCATAATCAGCACCAAATAACGTTTTTGCTCGTTCAATAGCCAATTTTTCAACAATATCGACATATTCACAACCACCGTAGTAACGTTTACCTGGATACCCTTCTGCATATTTATTGGTTAACTGGGAACCTTGTGCTTGCATTACTCTTGGGCTGGCATAATTTTCGGATGCAATTAATTCAAGATGATCTTCTTGACGTTGTTCTTCACCCTTAATGGCATCCCACAACTCCTTGTCATAATCGGCAATAGTCATTTCTTTACTAAACATTTTGACTCCTTATTTTCAATTACATTGGCTTTTAGGCTGTTGGTTAACTTTACGCTTAAAAATCACGATGAATTATCCTTACCTATCCAACATTTTATTTCAATCTTTTTTATGAGTTATAAATAATATTTATAGAAATAAGATTATAAAAATCTTGATAGGCTAAATATCCGATTAATTCACCAAACGGTTATAATTTAACCTTAACAAAAAAATGTGATTTTTTAATTTATTTGTTGATAAATAACAGATTAATTACACTCAAAATTGTCAGTTAACAGCATTCTATCTAGCTATTGAGATAAAAATACTCGCTGCTTTTTATTTTTCATAATATTAAGTATATACTTATGCAAAAGTTAATCATTGAGTATTTTTTTCTATGCCACTTTCGACATTAATTGTTTTACCTCTTTTAATTATTACCGTCGTGGTTGCCTCTTTTTTTAAACGCAAAAAGTGGCAACTGCTGGTGATCAGCCTGTTGACAGTTTTTGTAGTCATGGAGTTAACCTCAATCTATTTTAGTGGCGGCTTTATAGACTACCAGTTTTACGTCAATTTAAATATCAATGACATTATACAAGGGTTATTCATTTTTAAATTACAAGCACTCTTGGTGATTGTTGTTTTTTTGGGTTTTGTATTTTTACTGTTTAAGTTAGCGAGTTTATTTAAGCGAAAATGTCATCCATTACTTCGTTTGGTATTGGCTATGATTGCCATTATTAGCATCAGTTATCACAATGGACCGTTAAGCCGTTTATACGAAATTTATCAAGTGACAAACGCACCTCGTGAATCATTCGAACAAGCACTACAAACGCTCAATATGACAGATTACACTAATAAAAATCAGTTAATTAGTCATAAAGGAAAAAATATTATCGTCATTTCGTTAGAATCGTTTGAGCAAGGTTTTTTAGATTTTGCGGATATCACACCGCATTTAAGACAATTACGTCAAACATATACTTTCTTCCCGAATATGCCAATGAGTGTTGGTAGTAGCTGGACAACTGCATCAATGTATACTTACATGACAGGCGTGCCTTTTTTAATTGGTGGGTACTCAACTTCGCCATTGATGAAAAGCAATCAAACCCAATTAATCAGTTTAGGGGATGTATTGAAACAGGCAGGCTATCAAACACGCTATGTTATGGCTGGCCCTAATTTTGCAGGTATTGGACATACCGCTGAATTACTTGGTTTGAAAGTGATTTCTGAAAAAAACTATATAGGTCAGTATCCCAATGCACCTTTTGGATTATATGACAAAGATATTTTTGATATCGCCAAAAAACAAATTAATGATATGAATGAGGCAAATCAACCTTTTGCTTTATTTATTTCAACTGTTTCAACCCATGCCCCTAATGGATTTTACGATGAACGAATGGCATCGGTTATTACACCTAAAGATGACAATATGTCATTTGTTGCTGCCTCACTGGATTATAACGTTGGACAATTTATCCAATATTTAGAGCATAATGGATTGCTCGAAGATACGGTCTTTTATATTTTTCCGGATCACTTAATGATGGGTTCGGGTACCCCTACTATTCATCGCCTATCTGAAAAAGAGCGTCAACTTTATTTATTAACCAATGCTAAACCTGAAAATTTACATAAATCACCCGATCAAACAATCTATCAAATTGATTTACCAAGATTGATTTTAAATGGTGCTCAAATTAAAAGTAATGCTAAATTTTTAACTGATTATTTAACCCAAACCGACATGGATAAAAAACAGTTTATTGAACAAAATAAATCTAAAATCGCAACGTTAAATCACTCAGCTGAATACGTTAAATAGGTCAAACATGACACTTGATACCATGATCATAGTCACTACCGTCAGTTTTTTGGGAATGATTTCGCCCGGACCTGATTTTTTTCTAGTGTTAAAAAATAGCTTAAGTTATAACCGAAAAATAGCACTACTCACGTGTTTGGGTGTCATTATCGCCATATTAATTCATATGAGTTATTGTGTTGCGGGAATCGCAGTGCTGATTACCGCAACACCCTTACTTTATAATGCATTACGTTATGTTGGTGCTGTATACCTAATCTGGATAGGCATAAAAGCACTACTTGCCAAAAATAGTGGTACTCGTTATCTAAATTGTGAATCACATGGTAGGATGATCTCATCTGGCACAGCGTTTATTCAAGGCTTTTTATGTAATTTACTTAATCCTAAAGCTACTTTGTTTTTTCTCGCTATATTTACTCAGGTACTTAGTGCTAATTCAACGCTCATTGACAAATTATTAGTGGCACTGATAATTTGGGTAGAAGCGATTTTTTGGTGGCCATTTGTTGTCTTTATTTTTCAAACCCGATCGGTACAACGATGTTACGGTAAAATTCAGTTCATCATTGATAAAATTCTGGGTTTCATTATAATCGCACTGGGAATAAAAGTAGCTTTAGGTGGTTAATGCCTCGTTATTTTCCAAATTCTAATACTTAATCGATCATAAATTTATAAGAAACATGATTGACGTAAAAATTAACTCGCTTTCTTTTTGAATATTTCTCTGTTACTTGCTACACTGTTAGCTATCTAATATATATTATTATTTTCAATTTTACTTATTGAAGATCATAAATAGCACAAATACCTTCTAAAAACTCCATAGGTTAATTGAAATGGATAAATTATTAAAATATGGTCGTGAACTTCTTGAATTGGAAATTCATGAAGCTCAAAAGTTACCTAATCGGCTAGGTGAAGACTTTATTACAGCTTGCCAGCTTATTTTAACTGCAAAAGGAAAAATTGTCGTATCGGGTATTGGAAAATCGGGACATATCGGAAAAAAAATTTCTGCTTCTTTAGCTAGTACTGGTAGCCCTTCTTTTTTTATGCATCCCTCCGAAGCGCTACATGGCGATTTAGGAATGGTAAGCGAAAATGATGTAGCAATACTAATTTCTTATTCGGGACGAGCAAAAGAGTTTAATTTTATACTCCCTATACTTGCTTCGATGAAAGTACCGGTGATTGCCATAACTGGCGGTTTAGACTCACCCTTAGCTAAAGCGGCTCAAGCCGTAATTGATATATCGATCGAAAAAGAAGCTTGTCCTATGGGGCTAGCACCTACTTCGAGTTCGACAAATACATTATTAATGGGTGATGCGCTGGTCATAGCCGTCATGCGAGCCCGAGGTTTTAATGAAGAAGATTTTGCTCGTTCACATCCGGCAGGCAGTTTGGGTGCGAAATTACTTAATCAAGTAAAAGATGTCATGAGAACGGGAGATTTAATTCCAAAAGTTCCCCATACTGCAACAGTACTTGAAGCTATGCTTGAACTCAGCCGTACAGGTGTGGGATTAGTTGCAATATGTCAGGATAATAATAAAATTATTGGCGTATTTACTGACGGGGATTTGCGTCGATTATTATTAAAAAATGGCACATTACAAGACAGTATTGAAGCTGTGATGACAAGTCCTGGTTATAGAATACCCGCAAGTTGGAAAGCAACAGAAGCTTTAAAATCATTTAATTATCACAATATTACTGCTGCACCAGTTGTGAATAACGAAGGTGAATTAGTCGGTGCATTAAATATTCACGATTTGCATCAAGCAGGAATTAGCTAAAACTATTAATAAATACCTATTGCAAAAAGGGGCTTTCTATTGAGATAATTACCAACCTAAATTTTTGTCGTTAGACGGAGATACAAGAAAAGTTACACAATTAACTGCTTGTGAAACGAAAGATCACGGTCAGTTAATATTGTGTTGTAAATTTTAACCAAAATTAATAGATGATGAAACTACAATGGCAGAAAAGCGAAATATTTTTCTAATTGGCCCAATGGGGGCAGGAAAAAGCACAATAGGTCGACAAATTGCACAACAGTTAGGCATGGAGTTTTTTGACTCTGATCAAGAGATCGAAAAACGAACGGGTGCCGATATTGCTTGGATTTTTGACTTAGAGGGTGAAGACGGATTCCGCGCCAGAGAAGAAAAAGTCATTAATGAATTGACTGAAAAACAAGGTGTAGTACTCGCGACAGGCGGTGGATCGGTTCTATCAAAAGAGACACGTAATCGTTTATCTGCTCGTGGGATAGTGGTCTATCTTGAAACAACCATTGAAAAACAGATGGCAAGAACTCAAAAAGACAAACGGCGTCCATTATTACAAGGAGGAAATACCCCTCGAGAACTCTATGAAGAGCTTGCTGATGAACGTGAACCACTTTATCAAGAAATTGCTGATATCACTATTAAGACAGATGAACAAAGTGCTAAAGGTGTAGCTGGTTATATCATCGATAAAATAGAGCAAATTTAAGCTACTTATTATCAAGATAATGACTGATACTGAAATAGTAATAGTGTAGATGTCAAGTTAAGGAGTAAATATGCGTGTAGATAAAGATGACCGTTATATATCAGAAAAAGCGAATAAAGACTCTACAACTTCATTCAAATTACCAAGTTTTCTTAATTATTTTTCCAAGAAAAAATTAATTATTCTTGGTTCTGCTATGGTAATCTTTTTCTTAACGCTAAGTTTTGTGATATTAAGTTCTTCAACAGAAAATGAACCTACATCATTGACGTCGCCTGACGTCAATGGTTATTCATCAACACATATTGAAAACAGCAACAACGCTCAATCTTTAACTGATGAGTTAAACGCATCAAGTAACACACAAACTACCGATTCAAGTTTATTGCCCAACTCTACAACTGCTTCAAGATCGAATCAATCATTAGACAGTCAAGAGCCACTAACCAGTAATAGTAATATTGTGGATGAATCAAGGAAAGCTCGTAATCAATCAAATGATTCGACTATAAAAAAACCAACAACATCGTCCCTTTCTGAGAAAAATGGAGCGAATAGTCATAATACTATTTCAAGTCATAACGGAAACAGGAATAATAACAATACTATTTATATTAAAGATGATGAATACACTATTCAACTTAGTGCTTCATCATCTATTGAAAACTTAAAAAAATTTGTTGAAAAAAATAATATTACTCATTACCAAATTTACGAAACTAAACGTAATAACAGTAAATGGTTTATTTTGATTAAAGGTATATATAAATCATCAGATGAAGCCAAAAAGGCTATAAAATCTTTACCTAGTGCTTTACAAAAGGATAATCCATGGGTCAAATCTGGTGCATCTGTGAATAAAGAAAAAGCTGAAAAATAAAGGATATGGTTCATTTATCCTACCAAAGACAAAATAGGAGTATCCTTTGAAAAAACAACGAGCCTTTTTAAAATGGGCTGGAGGAAAATATGAGCTTGTGGACACCATTAGGCAGTATCTACCAGAAGGAGATCAACTGATTGAACCTTTTGTTGGTGCAGGTTCGGTCTTCTTAAATACCAATTATAAAAGCTACCTTTTAGCTGATATTAACCATGATTTAATTGAATTATTCAATTTATTGAAATCAAAACCAAATGAGTTTATTAATGATCTAAAAATATTTTTCCAACCTCAGAACAATAAGCCTGAGGCATTTTATCAACTACGAGACGTATTTAATTATAGTAAAGATCAGTATTTACGATCGTTATTATTTATTTACTTAAATCGTCATTGCTATAACGGTCTATGTCGTTATAACAACAGTGGACTTTTTAATGTGCCATTTGGTCGCTATAAAACAATCTATTTTCCTGAGAAAGAGCTAAACTTTTTTGCAAAAAAAGCACAAAATGCGGAATTTATCTGTGCCCCATACCAAGAGGTCATGAAAAAAGCAAAGAAAAATTCTGTGATATACTGTGATCCGCCCTATTTATCGCCAAATGATTCGGCTGGATTTACGGCATATTATTCAAATAATTTTGGCTATGAAGAACATAAAAAACTCTCTAAATTAGCCGAAAAAATGGCTTATAAAAACAATATTCCAGTGCTTGTATCCAATCATGATACTGATTATACAAGAACGTTATATAGTAAAGCTCGCCACCTTTATCGAGCTGAAATGCGACGCTCAATAAGCTGTGATGGTGAAGGTCGAAAAAAAATTGATGAAATATTAGCGCTATACAAATAATCCTAAAAACATTTGAGTATTGGCTTGTATGATTAGAGGTATGTTATGAAAGAGTTTATTATTGCACCGTCAATACTTTCAGCAAATTTTGCTTGTTTAGGTGAAGAAACCCAAAAAGTGATTGAAGCAGGGGCTGATGTAATTCATTTTGATGTCATGGACAATCACTTTGTGCCTAATTTGACAATGGGGTCAATGTTTTGCCAAGCACTACGTGACTACGGAATAAAAGTCCCAATCGATGTCCATTTAATGGCATCCCCTGTCGAAGAACTTATTGTCTCTTTTGCAAAAGCTGGAGCTAGCAATATCTCTATTCATCCCGAAGCAACGATTCATCTTGACCGAACGTTGCAACTTATCAAAGATCATGGTTGTACCGCTGGTTTAGTTTTTAATCCGGCTACTCCGTTAGATCATTTAGATTATGTAATGGATAAAATTGATATTGTGTTATTAATGGGAGTTAATCCTGGTTTTGGTGGGCAATCTTTTATCCCGTCAACATTAAAAAAATTACGACAAGTTAAACAACGTATTATTGAATCAGGTCAAAATATACGACTTGAAATAGATGGGGGCGTCAAAGTCGACAATATTGCAGAAATAGCCCAAGCAGGCGCTGATATGTTTGTTGCAGGGTCTGCCATATTTGGTCAGCCTGATTATAAATCAGTTATTGATGCCATGCGAAAAGCATTAGCAGGAGTAAAATATGCCTAAACTGGATGACATTCAAGCAATAGCATTTGATCTGGATGGCACACTCGTTGATAGTGTACCCGGACTTGCATTAGCAATTCAGCAAATGCTTGCCGACTTACAATTACCTACTGTTAGCAAAGATCAAGTTAAAAATTGGGTAGGTAATGGCATCGATGTTATGTTAGAACGTACCTTTAAAGCAATCGATATTACCCCAACAGCAGAATTGTTTAGTCAAGCTAAAAATTGCTTTAATCAGCATTATGATAAAGTTATCGATGCAGAAACAAAACTCTTTCCACATGTTAAAGAGACCTTAAAAGTGCTTTATGATAATCATTATCCATTAGCACTTGTTACCAATAAACCTGCACAATTTTTACCTGCTTTATTAGAATCATTAGGCATTAAAGAATATTTCAAACTGGTGCTAGGTGGCGGTGATGTTATCAAGCTAAAACCTCATCCTGCCCCACTTTATCAGGTTATGGCAACGTTTGGGCTCTTTTGCGATCAATTACTATTTGTTGGTGACTCGAAAAATGATATCACCGCAGCAAAGAATGCTAACTGCCCTACTGTTGCGTTAAGTTACGGTTACAACTATGGTGTATCCATAGCGACCAGTGACCCCGATTTTTTGTTTGACGATTTCAAAGATATATTAACCTTGTTACCACTGCCTAAAGCTGAGGCAAAAAAATAAGAATGAATAGATTAGGAATAAAATATGAGTAAACCGATTGTATTTAGTGGCGCTCAGCCATCAGGGGAATTAACACTTGGCAACTATTTGGGAGCCTTAAAAAATTGGGTCGCTTTACAACAAGAATACGATTGCGTTTATTGTATTGTAAATCAACATGCCATCACAGTACGCCAAGATCCACAGAAGCTACGCAAAGCAACGCTCGATACCATGGCGCTTTATTTAGCATGTGGCATTGATCCTCAAAAAAGCACTATATTTGTACAATCTCATGTACCTGCTCATGCTGAATTAGGGTGGGCATTAAACTGTTACACTTATTTTGGTGAACTCAGTCGCATGACCCAATTCAAGGATAAATCATCACGACACGCTGAAAATATTAACGCAGGGCTTTTTGATTATCCTGTATTAATGGCAGCTGACATTTTATTATATCAAGCTAATTTAGTACCGGTGGGTGACGATCAAAAACAACATCTCGAACTATCACGTGATATTGCAATGCGCTTTAATGCCCTGTATGGTGACATTTTTACTGTTCCTGAACCCTTTATCCCTAAAGTTGGTGCAAGAGTAATGTCTTTACAAGACCCAACGAAAAAAATGTCTAAATCCGATGAAAATCGAAACAATGTGATTGGCTTACTTGAAAATCCTAAAGACATCGAGAAAAAAATCAAACGAGCGATGACCGATTCTGATGAACCGCCTGTTGTACGTTATGATTTAAAAAATAAAGCTGGTGTATCAAATTTATTAGATATATTAACTGGCGTAACAGGAAAACCAGTCACCGAACTTGAAAAAGAGTTTGAGGGTAAAATGTATGGACATCTTAAAACGGAAGTGGCGACACAAGTGATTGATATGATAAGTCACTTACAAGCACAATATCACCAATATCGTGATGATGAAGATTACCTCTATTCAATCATGAAAGAAGGCGCTGAAAAAGCTCGAGCTAAAGCGGATATCACATTGAAAAAGGTCTATGACGCTATCGGTTTTGTATAGTCTGAAATCAAAAAAACATGATTATTATTAACACTAAACAGTATTAATTAGCTTTGATATAGGCATTGATTATCCTAATGACAATCAATCCGATGAAAGCCATTTAATTAAAATAGGTTAGTTATGAAGATTATCATTCTTGGGGCAGGACAGACAGGCAGTGCGCTTGCAGAATATCTTGTTACTGAAAAACAAAACGATGTCACTGTTGTCGATGAAGATCATGATAAATTGCAATCTTTGCAAGAACGCTTTGATTTACAAGTTATTTGTGGAAAATCATCTTATCCACAAGTATTAGAGAGTGCTGGCGCGGAATCGGCTGATATGCTTGTTGCCGTTACCAACTCTGATGAAATCAACATGATGGCGTGTCAAATTGGGCATGTCATGTTTAATATTCCGCAAAAAGTGGCACGTATCCGTGCACCGGAATACAATGATGAAAGATATCCTTTTTTTAATAAAGAGTGTATCAATATCGACCATATCATTGCACCAGAAAACCTTATTACTAACCATATCAGTCATCTTGTTCAATATCCAGGCGCATTACAATTTGCCTCATTCAACGATACCCGTGTGTGTTTAGTCGCCGTTATGGCGTATTATGGTGGTGCGCTAGTTGGCAGTGAGCTATCAGAGCTTAAAGAACATCTTCCGCATGTTGAAGCCAGAGTCGTTGCTATCTACCGTAAAAATCGCTTTATTCGTCCTCTAGGTTCTACCTTAATTGAAGCTGGCGATATGGTGTATTTTATTACTCCGCCAACCAATATCAAAGCCGTGACCAGTGAGCTACAACGTTTAGAAAAACCTTATAAACGAATTATCATTAGTGGCGGTGGCGGCATTGCACTTGCACTGGCTAAGCGCTTAGAAAATGATTATCAAGTCAAACTAATTGAACGCAATGCTGAACGAGCAGAACTCATTGCTGAACAGTTACTTAATACCACGGTATTACATGGCGAATCATCAGACCAAGAATTGCTATCCCAAGAACAGATTGAACTGACAGATCTTTTTATTGCGGTAACCGGCGATGATGAATCCAATATTATGTCATCGATGCTAGCAAAAAGAATGGGCGCTAAAAAAGTCATCGTCTTAATTCAAAAACAAGCTTATCTTGAACTCATTAATGACAGTGTGATTGATATTGCTATTTCACCCCAACACGCCACTATTTCTGAACTTTTAAGTCATGTCAGACAAACAGGCATCGTCAAAGTTGTATCACTACGACAAGGCGAATCTGAAATTGTGGAAATCGTTGCGCATGGTGATAAAGAAAATTCAAAACTGGTCGGAAAAAACATCAATGGATTAAAGCTACCGTCTGGGGCAACAATCGGCGCAGTTGTACGTGATGAAGATGTTATTATTATCAACACGGATTTAACGATTGAAGAGAATGATCACCTAATTATTTTCTTGCCGGATAGAAGAGCTATTACCGATATCGAAAAATTGTTACAATAACATTTAAATCGAAATTTTCTATTATACAAACTTGTTAAAAGCCAATAGGCAGTTCATAATATAAGCATAATTTTGACTCGGGGTGTTTTTTATTCATTAAAAAACTGAGAGTTTACCCGTTGAACCTGATCTGGATAACACCAGCGTAGGGAAGTCTAGCCATTCAACTTTACAATAGGCAAATTCTTCCCGATAAATCAAATAAGGAATGAACATGTCAGTAACCACATCGCTTCAAATCACACAAGTTACACCTTTTATTAATCTTGTCAAAACGCAACGCCCATTAGTTCATTGTATAACAAATGATGTTGTACAAAATTTTACTGCTAATGTCCTACTTGCTATTGGAGCTTCACCAGCAATGATTATTGCTGAACAAGAAGTGGCTGAATTTGTTAAAATTGCTAATAGTTTACTGATCAACATCGGTACAATTAATCACAATACCGCCAAAAGTATGCTACTTGCAGCAAGCCAAGCTCAACAAAGCCAAACTCCATGGGTACTTGATCCTGTTGCCGTTGGTTCGGCACTTGTTTATCGTACCGAAATTGCGTATCAATTATTATCATTTAAACCCACCGTTATTCGTGGCAATGCTTCGGAAATCTTAGCGCTAAGCGGTCAATTTGCATCATCAAAAGGCCCGGACAGTCAAGACTCGACAAAATCCGCTTTACAATATGCAAAACAATTGGCACAAGACTACCAGACTATCATCGCCATGACTGGTGACATTGATTATATTACTGATGGTCATACGACTTACGCTATAGCAGGCGGTGATATTGCTTTAACCAAAATTACCGGAACAGGCTGTTCCTTATCTGCTATGGTTGCAGCGTTTATTGTAAATTCAACCGATCCACTTTTAGCCACAGCAGCCGCTTGCTTTATGATGAAAAAAGCTGGAGAAAAGGCAAATAAACAGCTTGGATTAGGCAGTTTTGCCGTATCGTTATTAGATCAATTATCACTATTTTATTCATCATACTAATAGGGACGTAGCATGCAGAAAAAGTTGGATCTTACTCTCTATTTAGTGCTCGATCCGACACTATGTGGAGGAATCAGTGGCATGGTCGACACAACCAAAATTGCCGTTGCCAACGGTGTAACCGCCGTACAATTACGATCAGAACAAGAATTGACAGGCAAAGATTGGTATAAAGCTGCTTTAGCCTTGAAAGAAGCACTCAGTCAGACATCGGTACCGCTATTGATTAATGATCATGTTGATATTGCTTTAGCTGTCGATGCAGATGGTGTGCATGTTGGTCAAAATGATTTGCCCGTTGATGTAGCTCGCCGATTGATCGGTAATAATAAATGGTTAGGGCTATCTGTTTCGAATCAGCAACAACTTGAAACCGTGCCTTGGCAAAACGTCGATTATATTGGAATTGGTCCTGTCTATCCGACCTCGACCAAGAAAGATGCATCCTCGGCACTTGGTATTGAGCAGTTAACTCAATTAGTCAAAACCAAACATTGCCCTGCTGTTGCCATTGGCGGTATCGACATATCAAAAGTAACAGAAGTGATGCAAACAGGAATTGAAGGCGTTGCAGTCGTATCGGCTATTTGTGGTCAATCCAATATTGAACAAGCAACCACTTTACTAATCAATAAAATACATCAAGCTAGATAGGAAGCAACATCATGACAATTACAGCCCTAACTATTGCTGGTTCAGATCCCAGTGGGGGAGCTGGCATCCAAGCCGATCTCAAAACGTTTTCGGCACTTGGTGCGTATGGCATGTCTGTCATTACCGCGTTAACCGCACAAAGTACCCAAGGTGTTGATGCGGTATTGGCAATTCCCACCGAATTTATCGAAGCAGAA
The DNA here is from genome assembly GCF_046635745.1 of Gilliamella sp. CG35. Classification (NCBI taxonomy): domain Bacteria; kingdom Pseudomonadati; phylum Pseudomonadota; class Gammaproteobacteria; order Orbales; family Orbaceae; genus Gilliamella; species Gilliamella sp. CG35. The sequence continues at coordinate 61,259 of NZ_JBIDFH010000008.1, read as the reverse complement.
TTTAACACCTTATATCAAGATATCCACATTGATAGTGTCAAAATTGGTATGCTAATGAATAAAGAAATTGTCACAACTGTCTATCAGTTATTAAAAAATCATCCTATACCATCGATTGTACTTGATACTGTTATGATCGCTAAAGGGGGGCATGCTCTTTTAAAACCTGATGCCATCACCGCCATTCGAGAACAACTATTGCCACTGGCAACAATTATTACACCTAACTTACCCGAAGCCGCAGCGCTTTTAGATTGTGATGAAGCGAAAAATGAAGATGAGATGCTAAAACAAGGGCAAGATTTACTTAAACTAGGTTGTAAAGCGGTACTAATGAAGGGCGGGCACTTAGCCAGTCAAGAAAGTCCCGATTATTTAATCACCTCAGACCAAACAATCCGAATGACATCGCAAAGAATTCAAACAAAAAATACGCACGGTACAGGTTGTACCTTATCAGCCGCTATTGCGGCTTTATTACCTAAAAACAGCTTAGAACACGCGGTTAAACAGGCGAAAGAATATCTTCACGGCGCCATACGCCATGCTGATGATTTAAATATTGGTAAAGGGATTGGACCAACACATCACTTTTATCGTTGGTGGTGATTCAAAAACACAATTGACGCATATTTGCGAACACTCTCTTCAAATTTTTCAAAATATGAGTGATTAAAAGAGGATGTAAAGTAGGTTTTGGACGTTTTAAACGTGTTAATGAAAACAGATAAATAAAAAAACTAACGTCCAAATTTGTTTGCTTGAATATAGGTTAATTAATATGAAATACCTACAAATTCATACCCAGCTTCATTGATAGCCGCTATAGCGGCTTCTTGTGAAATGGTCCCGCCTTCGATATCAACTTCATGTTTAGCCAAATCAATGGTTACTTTCGCTTTTGGATCAATATCGTTAATCGCTTTAGTAATCGTATTAACACAGTGCTGACAACTCATATTATCGACAATTAATTTCATAGTTGACCTCTCTTTTCAATTAAATCTTATCAGAATTCGGATCGCCCAAATTAGCGTAGGCTTTATAATTGTGTTCGATCCATTGACCCGCATTATTACTCGTTTGATAATAATCAAGCCCAGTAGTTTTCATCATAATTTTTGGGAAACAAAAAAGATTGCGTACAGTAAAAAATGAAGCTAAATTTTTTGAAACATCCACAATATTGTTTGCAAAAAGCATGCTTCAGTTACAAAGCCACAATGACATTATTTCTTTTATCATACACAATTTTTTATTCTGATAAAACTGGCTCTGACATATTATCATTTTGCGTATAAGGTATTGCCTTTAGCATATCGAATTATTGCGTGAATGTTGCGAATTTTTTTGTTCGACGTTGTCATCGCAATACTTTTTAAAACTAGAATTTGTCAGGCATCTCTTTTATCGTTTCGATTTACTCATTTACGTGATTCACTTTAGCTTCAAATAAACTGGAATTTATAGGACACAAATAAAAACATCTCAATCATCTTTTCATGTTCAACACTTGGAATCAATATCAGATAACAAACTGAACAATCTAGAATTAATAGCGTCATTTTTACAAATAGTGAATGGTTAACAATCTAAGTTTATCCATGGTTATCATAATTTAAAACGCCAAGATAGTTTTTTATTGAAAAACTTTATTCGTGGCTTTAAGTTATTTACTCTCTGAATTAACAACAAAAAATGCTATAAATCCAGAACTTCTTTGACACTATTGTTTGTTAAACGTTATACTAAAGACGATATTTTGTACATCTGAATAGTTAAGCACTTTTTTCAAAAGCAGTTTAAACATAGGGGGGTGTAATTTGGGTATCTTAAATAATATTTTTTCTAAAATCTTTCCAAGTGCTCAAGCGGCTGTCGGTAATGTCGCTGATGCCGTTAAAAATCAAGTCAACAGCATTACCGGTCATGATAAAGATGCCGCGTCAAATAATCAGAATCAAGACCAAAATCAAACTCAACCACATTCAGACAACCAAACGCCCATTTCGGACGTGGATGTTATGTCAATTCTTAATAATTTAGCGAGCAAATTTCCTGAAAAACTTAATTGGAAAACATCGATTGTTGATCTTTTAAAATTATTAGGAATAGACAATAGTCTAGATGCTCGTAAAAGATTGGCAAAAGAACTTAATTACACGGGTAGTACAGATGATACCGCTGCAATGAATACTTGGTTAATTAAAGAAGTATTTAAACGAATTGCCGAAAAAGGCGGTAATATTACCCATCTATTTTCTTAATCAAAGATTGTTACGTGATTTGTTATCCACCTGGTCTTCGGGTGGATTTTTTATATAGCATATTGTAATTCGTTCGACTCAATCAACGGCATTACGCTTTAAACGAGTGTAATCGATTCATTGCGGCTTCAAAGCTTTGTGATAATAAAATATCCGTGCAACGTGCAGATTCATCAATCGCTTTATCTATTAGTTCTTGCTCGGGCTTAGAAGGTTTATTTAACACAAAACCGACCACTTTATTTTTATCACCCGGATGCCCGATACCGATTCTTAATCGATAAAAATTTGGATTATTGCCTAATTTGCTAGCAATATCTTTCAAACCATTGTGACCACCATGACTTCCGCCAAATTTAAATTTCGCAATACCCGGATTTAAATCAAGTTCATCATGAGCAACTAAAATTTCTTCGGGTTTTATCTGATAAAATGAAGCCATCGCTTGAACAGCTTTACCACTTAAATTCATAAACGTGGTAGGCACTAATAAACGTATGTCATGTCCTGCGATATTGATACGTGAACTATAACCAAAAAATTTAGGATCATTTTTTAACGGCTGTTGATAACGTTGTGCAAGCAAATCAACATACCATGCCCCTGCATTATGTCGAGTTTGGGCATATTCATTTCCAGGATTGGCCAGTCCTACAATAAGTTTTATGGTTGTCATGATGTTTTAATTGTTAGCTGTTGTTACTTGAAGATGTTAAATTAAAAAGCCCCAAAAAACGGGGCATCTTTATCATTAAAAATCAATTATTGATGGAACATTGCAGAAATCGATTCTTCGTTGCTTATGCGACGAATTGCTTCTGCTAGCATTCCTGATAATGTTAATTGACGTACATTTTTCAATGCTTTAACTTCCGCTGTTAATGGAATAGTATCACAAACGACTATTTCATCAATGGCTGAGTTTTTAATATTACTGACGGCTTTACCCGAGAAAATCGGATGCGTTGCGTAGGCAAATACTCTTTTAGCACCACGTGCTTTTAATGCGTCAGCGGCTTTGCAAAGCGTTCCTGCTGTATCAATCATATCATCGACTAAAATACAATCTCTATCAGCAACATCACCAATAATATTCATCACTTCAGCTTCATTCGCTCGTTGACGACGTTTATCGATGATCGCCATATCGGTGTCATTTAACAGTTTTGCAATAGCACGAGCTCGCACCACCCCACCAATATCCGGAGAGACAACAATTGGGCGTTCAAAATCACGTTGAAGCATATCTTCTAAAATCACAGGGCTACCAAATACATTATCCACTGGCACATCAAAAAAGCCTTGGATCTGTTCAGCATGAAGATCAACCGTTAATACTCTATCAACACCGACAGTTGATAAAAAGTCAGCAACCACTTTAGCTGTGATCGGAACCCGTGCAGAACGCACTCGACGATCTTGTCTAGCATAACCAAAATAAGGAATAACAGCGGTAATACGACCTGCAGATGCTCGACGCATTGCATCAATCATAACAAGCAATTCCATTAAATTATCATTGGTTGGTGCACAAGTTGATTGAATGATAAAAACATCCTCACCACGGACATTTTCATTAATTTGAACGTTCACTTCTCCATCGCTAAAACGACCAACAACAATATCACCAAGAGAAGTATAAAGACGATTAGCTATACGCTTTGCTAGCTCAGGTGTAGCATTGCCAGCAAAAAGCTTCATATCAGGCACGAGAAATCCTCAAGCATGTAATCATGATTACGTATCCGTAATCGGTTAAATCGGAGTGACAATTATATAATCATTTGGTGATCATGCTCAACCACATTATAAAAAATTATCAAAATAATTTAACCTGCCTAGCAAAATAGTGTAAGAGTCCATGGGTAATCAATATGTTTTTTGACGTCAACTTAAAATCGAGTAAACTAAGTAATCATCGCTATTTTAGGGTAGCTTTCAATTAGTTTAAATCAATTTTACAACACAAGTAGATAATCTAATGGCAGAACAATTACATACAGATATTGAAGAACAAAAACCGAAACGAACAATACGCAGTTTTGTGCTACGACAAGGTCGTTTGACCAAAGGTCAAGAACAAGCATTACAAAATTTATGGCCCGTCTTTGGTGTCGAATATAATGCGGGATCGCCCATTCACTTTGAACCTAATCAACACGTCGTTTTAGAGATTGGATTTGGTATGGGCGCATCACTCATCGAAATGGCAAAAAATGCACCCGAGAAATCTTTTTTAGGTATTGAAGTACATAAACCGGGTGTCGGAGCTTGTTTAATGGCGATCGAAGAAAATCAATTATCAAACTTAAATGTAATGTGCCATGATGCAGTCGAAGTTTTAGAAAACATGATTGCAGATAATTCATTAGATAAGGTGCAAATATTCTTCCCTGACCCTTGGCATAAAGCAAGGCACAACAAGCGTCGAATTATTCAGCCTGCTTTTGTCGAACTTATCAGACGTAAATTAAAAGTTAATGGTATTTTACATCTAGCAACAGATTGGCAACATTATGCCGAACATATGCTTGAGGTGTTGAATCAAGCGACAGGTTATAAAAATTTATCATCAACAGGAGATTATATTCCAAGACCAGCAGACCGGCCTATTACCAAGTTTGAAAAAAGAGGTCAAAATCTTGGTCATGGTGTTTGGGATTTACAGTTTCAAAAACAATAACGTTATTAAGGAGCCGTTATGGAAAATCAAACTCTTGATTTCATTTATCATCGTCGTTCAATTCGTGCTTATAAACCCACCCCATTGACGCAAAAGCAAATAGCATCGATGATTCAAGCAGCACAATCGGCTCCGAGTTCTAACTTTCTTCAATGTTCAACCATTATTCGTATCACAGACAGTGATAAGCGAAAAAAATTAGCTCACTATTCAGGTGATCAAAATTATATTTATCAAGCTCCCGAATTTTGGGTGTTTTGTGCCGATTTTAATCGACATTTTCAAATTGATGCAACGATTCCTCTTGAACGAGCCGAACAACTTTTAGTCGGTTGTATTGATACCGCCTTGATGGCGCAAAATACGGTTATTGCAGCGCAATCGTTAGGATTAGGTACAGTCTATATTGGTGGTTTACGTAATAATATATCTGAAGTGACACAATTACTAGCCTTGCCAAAATATGTTATCCCCCTTTTTGGTCTCTGTATTGGGTATCCAGATCAAGAACCCGAAATGAAACCAAGATTACCGAGTGAATTAATCTTTTTCGAAAATCAATATCAACCAATCAATCAGACATTATTGGCACAGTATGATGAGCAAATAGAGGATTATTATCAAACTCGTAGTTCTAATCAAAAAGAAGGCGGATGGAGTAACAAAATAGCTGAAACGATCTACAAAGGACAACGAGAATTTATTCTCAACTATTTACATCAACAAGGCTGGGTGAAACAATAATGAACAATCACTATCAATTGGATAAAGTCGTCATATTAAGCCGACATGGAATCCGTACACCATTACAAAATACACTTGAATTTTTAGAACAAGCCACGCCGTTTAAATGGCCTAAATGGGATCATCCTTATGGCTATCTAACTACCCGAGGCGGTGCGCTAGAAGTTTATTTTGGACGATACTTAGCGACATGGCTTGAAAATCAACATATTCAATACCAAGCAACTTCTTCTGATGTGTTTGTGTATGCAAATAGTTTACAAAGAACCGTTGCTACAGCTCAATTTTTGACAGCTGGTGCTTTTGCCGGATATGACATCCCCATCAATCATAAATACCCCATTGAAAAAATGGATTCCATGTTTGATCCTAGTTTACGTAACGATTCTGACGAATTTAAACAAGCTGTTATTAAGGACATTGATGAAACTGTTACAGCAGAATCAATTTATAAAAATTTAGCGCCTGCTTATGAAATTTTAGCCGATATTTTAGACTATAAACATTCCAAATTTTATGCACAATATCAATGTGATTTAGCCGATATTCCTGTTGAAGTTTATTTGAAAAAGCATGAAGAACCTGCTCTGTTAGGTGCATTAGCGATTGGTGTTAGTGCAGTAGATGCATTTTTATTACAATATTATTCGGGCTTTCCCAAAGAACAGATTGCGTGGGGAACAATCAACAGCCAAGCACAATGGCAACAACTTATTCAGATACGTAATCAATATCTAAACTTAGTCTGTCGAACTAAAACGCTTGCCAAACATTCTGCTACCGAATTGATTAATATGATAAACAATCTTATGCATCATGATGATCGAAAAATTCATTTACTTGTGGGACATGATAGTACCATTGCTTCATTATTCGGCGCATTAGACTTTGAACATTATCAGTTACCGAATCAATATGAAACAACACCAATCGGTGGTAAGGTAATTTTACAACGTTTTCGTCATTTAGAGTCTGGAACATACTATTTTAAAGCCGAATATGTTTATCAAAGCTTTGAACAACTATTTACTGGTGCTCAAATCAGTATGAATAACCCACCACAACATTTTACGTTGCAGCTTAAAAATGCCATGCAAAATCAAGATGGATTTTATGACTGGCATGATTTTGAGCAGCGTTTAAACATGTTTAAAGGATGATTTAATCAATTCACTTCTCACGTCAGCATTTATCCTACATGGCGTGAGATGATTTTAACATTTAGCTCCCTGTTATTGTTAAATACCTCTGTTATATTATCTCACCTAATCACTATTCCCTACCTTATCTTCAAGGAGTGGATAGAATAGATAAAAACGGCTTATTGTTTATTAATGTAACCGATACCATAAAAGTTATCTTATTTTCGCTCAACATATAAACTGCATATTAACGCTATATTTCATTTCATTGTAAGCAGAATCGCCTCATCAATAAATTGATAATATTAAATAGAATAGAGTTATCTTCTTGAATTCTTTGAGTTGAATTAAAACATCGTCATCAACAAAACATCTTACTCATAAACAACAAAAATAATGTAATCGATTTCATAAAGTGTTATCTAGATCACTTTTTTCATCATTTTATGGTGATACTATCCACCATAAAAGAGAAGCAAGTTCATCCATAAAAAAATATGTAAACGATTTCCTAATGAATGCATGTTCATTCAAATTCGATTAAAGGAAGTAAATTATGAATCAAAATACTAAGTCAGCAAGGCATAATAAGAATTATTGGATTTTCAGTTTTTATTTCTTTCTCTACTTTTTCATCATGGGGGCCTATTGCCCATTCTTTCCCGTTTGGCTGAAAATGAACGGGCTTGATGAAGCAAAAACTGGCTATGTTTTTTCGTTTATTTCATTTTTTGCACTACTCTTCCAACCTTTATTCGGTTTAATTTCAGATAAATTAGGACTGAAAAAACATCTCCTTTGGCTTATTACTCTACTGTTAGTCTTGTTTGGGCCATTTTTTATTTATGTGTTAGGGCCACTTCTACAATTTAATGTTACTGTCGGTGCGATAGCTGGAGGGTTTTATCTTGGCATGGTTTTTAGTGGTGGTGCGCCTGCTATTGAAGCCTTGGTTGAAAAAATAAGCAGACGCAGTGGATTTGAATTTGGGCGTTGCCGTATGTTTGGCTGTTTTGGTTGGGCAATTTGTGCATCATTTGTTGGAATTATGATTTCGAAGAACATTAATGCGGTTTTTTGGCTCTGTTCTGGTTTTGCATTATTTCTACTTATTTTAGTGAAATTAGCCGATCCCGCTAAAACTTCCACCACCGATATCGTTGAACAAATGGGATTAAATAAGCCTGAATCCTTTAATTTTAAACTCGCAGTCGATTTATTAAAAATGCCGAAACTTTGGTGTTTTATGCTTTATATAATTGGCGTCGCCTGTACTTATGATGTTTTTGATCAGCAGTTTGCAAACTTTTTTACGTCGTTTTTTTCCAGTGAACAAGTCGGTCAAGAAGCCTTTGGTTATGTCACAACTCTCGGTGAAATTTTAAATGCAACCGTCATGTTTTTTGCTCCATGGATTGTGAAAAAAATTGGTAGCAAAAATACGTTATTAGTTGCCGGTGCTATTATGTCAATTCGTATAACTGGCTCAGCATTTGCCAGCAATGCAGTTGAAGTTATTATTCTAAAAACCTTACACATGTTTGAAGCGCCACTATTACTTGTCGGGGCATTTAAATATATTACAAAACACTTCCCTCTACGATTATCGGCAACCGTTTATTTGATTGCATTTTGTTTTGCTAAACAACTTTCAACGATGTTTATGTCCACACTTGCAGGTCTAATGTATGTCGAAATTGGATTTACAGGAGCCTATCTGGTGCTTGGTTTGATTGCATTTAGTTTTACATTTATTTCATCTTTCACTTTATCCGGACGAGGACCTTGGGATCTATTCATACCTAAAAATAAACACCCGTCTGAAATACAACAATAACCAAATTTTTAACAATTTAAGATAAATTGAGGTTTCTATATGAAAGTATTCGTTACTGGTGGTTGTGGATATATAGGAAGTCATACCTGTGTTCAATTGATTAAAGCAGGTTATACGCCAATTGTGATAGATAATTTATTCAATAGTAAAGCATCGGTATTAAAAAGAATCCAACAAATTACGCATCAGCCAATCAATTTTTATCAAGGTGATGTACGAGATGCCAATTTATTAGCGCAAATTTTTAATGAACATGATATTCAAGCAGTGATCCATTTTGCGGGTTTAAAAGCCGTCGGTGAGTCGGTATATAAACCACTTGAGTATTATGAAAATAATGTCTATGGCAGCATTGTGTTAATGAAGGCAATGCGTGATGCAGGCGTCAAACAATTAGTTTTTAGTTCATCCGCAACCGTTTACGGTGAATCAGCCCCCGTACCTTATGTTGAAACCTTGCCACAAGGTTTACCAACCAGCCCTTATGGAAAAAGTAAGTTAATGGTCGAACAATGTATTATGGATTTGGCTATTGCCGAACCTGATTGGTCATTGACCCTACTACGCTACTTTAATCCTGTGGGGGCTCATCCTAGTGGATTAATAGGCGAAGATCCTCTTGGTATTCCTAATAATCTTATGCCATTTATTACCCAAGTTGCTGTAGGAAAAAGAGAATCATTGGCGGTGTTTGGAAATGATTATCCGACGCAAGATGGAACGTGTGTTCGTGATTTTATTCATGTTGTTGACTTAGCTGATGGTCATATCGCCGCATTAAAAGCTGATCATAATCAACCCGGTGTCCATATTTACAATCTAGGATCAGGTGTTGGGTATAGTGTTTTACAAGTCATCGAAGCATTTGAGAAAGCGTCAGGAAAACCGTTAAAGTGGCATTACGCACCCCGACGTGCGGGCGACCTACCCGCATTTTGGGCAGATGCAAAAAAAGCAGAACAGATACTCGGGTGGAAAACCCAATTAACGCTTGATGATATGGTCAGAGATTCTTGGAATTGGCAATCGAATAACCCACAAGGTTATCCTCAAGATTAATGAAAAAGATGAAAACCAGCAATATGTTAAAAGAGGCAAACATGCAAATATTTAATCCTGTTGATCATCCCCACCGTCGTTATAACCCATTAACGGCTCAGTGGGTCTTAGTATCACCGCATAGAGCCAAGCGACCTTGGCAAGGTCAACAAGAAACACTAAATCAAGAACAAAAATCCAGTTACGATCCTAACTGTTTTTTGTGCCCCAGCAATAAACGGGTCACGGGTGATAAAAATCCGGACTATACAGGTACTTTTGTATTTACTAATGATTTTGCCGCATTAATGGATGATACCCCTGATTCGCCGCCAGCTGATGATCCTCTTTTTCAAATGCAAAGCGCCAAAGGAACCAGTCGAGTAATCTGTTTTTCCCCCGATCATAGTAAAACCTTGCCAGAATTAGACTTAACGGCAATTGAGGGAGTAATTAAAACTTGGATATCACAGCAAAAAGAACTAAGCCAAAATTATCCTTGGGTGCAAATATTTGAAAACAAAGGTGCTGTAATGGGATGCTCTAATCCTCATCCACACGGACAAATTTGGGCAAATAGCTTTATCCCAAATGAAATCGCTCGTGAAGACCAGAATATGCATCATTATTTTGAAACCTATCACCGCAATTTATTAGTTGATTATGCCCAAAAAGAATTGATCTATCGTGAGCGAATAGTTGTTGAAACAGACCATTGGCTTGCTGTCGTGCCTTTCTGGGCAACATGGCCATTTGAAACGTTATTATTACCCAAAACACATATAGCACAATTAACCTTATTAACCGACAGCCAACAGATTGATTTAGCGGTGGCGCTGAAAAAATTAACAAGTCGTTATGATAATTTGTTTAATTGCTCTTTCCCCTACTCTATGGGTTGGCATGGCGCACCATTTATGCAAGGTACCACTGACTATTGGCAAGTTCATGCTCACTTTTATCCTCCTTTGCTTCGTTCAGCGACAGTCAAAAAATTTATGGTAGGTTACGAAATGTTAGCTGAAGTACAACGGGATTTAACGCCTGAACAGGCAGCTGAAAGACTGCGCAATGTCAGTGATGTTCATTATAAAGATAAAAAGGATAAATAGATGAAAGCATTAATCGATAAAACTAAACAAGCTTTTGCAACCCTATTTGGTTATCAACCCGATATCACTGTGCAAGCACCAGGACGAGTCAACTTGATTGGTGAGCATACCGATTATAACGATGGTTTTGTATTACCTTGTGCGATTAATTATGGCACAGTAATAAGCTGCCATAAACGTACCGATAAATTAATACGTGTAATTGCCGTTGACTATGATAATCAACAAGATGAATTTTGGCTAGATTCCCCTATTGAGAAACATTCACAATATCAATGGGCTAATTATGTTCGAGGTGTAGTAAAACATTTAAAAAACTATGCAAATACCCTTTATGGTGTTGATTTAGCAATTAGCGGTAATGTCCCCCAAGGTGCAGGATTGAGTTCATCGGCTTCGCTTGAGGTGGCTATCGGCAAAATGTTTCAAGTTCTAAATAATTTACCTTTAGATGACACTAAATTAGCATTAATCGGTCAGGAAGCGGAAAATCAATTTGTTGGTTGCAATTGTGGAATTATGGATCAATTAATATCGGCACTTGGACAAGATCATCATGCTTTACTTATTGACTGCCGTACGCTCTCTGTTCATCCGGTTTCAATACCCGATGATTTAGCTGTTGTTATTATTAACTCAAATATTAAACGTGGATTAGTCGATAGCGAATATAATACTCGTCGTAGGCAATGTGAAGCAGCAGCAACAGCGCTGGGCGTAAAAGCATTACGAGACGCCACATTATCAGATTTATTGAAAATTAAACCAACGCTTGATCCTACCGTTTTTAAACGTGCACATCATGTCATTACCGAAAATGAACGGACTTTACTGGCATCTCATGCACTTGCACGTCGTGATTACAAATTACTATCGACATTAATGGCGCAAAGTCACAATTCAATGCGTGATGACTTTGAAATTACAGTACCTGCTATCGATTATCTGGTGAACATTATCAACAAGGTTATCGGTGAACAAGGTGGAGTTCGTATGACAGGTGGCGGTTTTGGCGGCTGTGTTGTTGCACTGGTAAATAAAAATAAAGTTGATGCAGTAAAAACCGTTGTAAGCAATAATTATCAGAATAAATTTGGTATTAAAGAAGATATATATATCTGTCAACCAAGTGAAGGAGCGCACGCCATATGTCTTTAACAACGATCATTACACTATCTAATAAGCAAGGGATGCAGATTAAATTATCTAACTGGGGAGCGACTTGGCTTTCTTGCTTAATACCGGTTGATAATAAAAATCGTGAAGTACTTCTTGGTTGTAGTTCGTTAGCGCAATATCAACAACAACATGCTTATTTAGGTGCAACTATTGGGCGTTATGCTAACCGTATTGCTCATGCATCTATTGAATTAGGCGATAAACGCTATCCGCTTGTTGCCAATGAAGGTAAAAATCAGCTTCATGGCGGAAAGTTAGGCTTTGATAAGCAATTATGGCAAATTGATGATCAATCTAATCAACAAGTCATTTTTAGTTTAATTTCTTGCGATGGTGATCAAGGTTATCCCGGTGAACTGAAAGTTGAAGTGACCTATCAACTTACCGATAATAATCAAGTTATCATCATGTTCAACGCCTCTACCACGCAAACCACTGTGGTAAATTTAACCAATCATGCTTATTTTAATTTAGATGGCGAAACAAGTAACACTATCCTCAATCACACTTTACAAGTCAATGCTAACCAATTTTTGCCCGTTGATAATCATGGCATACCTGATGACAATTTAGCTAGTGTCGCTGAATTTGATATGGACTTACGCCAAGCAAAACGATTATCAGACCGATTACTTGAAAGTTCTGAACGACAAAAAACAGGTGGCTATGATCATGCGTATTTACTGGACAAAACCCAGCCAATTGCCGCACAATTAACCTCATCCGATAATAAAGTGACCATGAATGTCATAACGACCAAACCAGCGTTACAAGTTTATACCGGTAATTTTCTGCAACATACACCTAACCGTCATAATGGGGAATATGACAATTATGCAGGTATCGCGCTAGAAGCACAATTTCTACCAGATAGCCCACATCACCCCAAATGGCCACAACCTAGTTGTTGGTTAACACCTGATGAAACCTATCAATATCAAACGATCTATCAATTTTTAATTGAATAATATTATATCAATTGAGTATGTAAACGGAAAAATGAACACTTAATGCTATATGAGCTAACACCAGTGGAGTTAAGTCCAACTGGATTTAATGGGACTTACTACCACGGTAATACCTCAATTTTATTCAATGCGCGTTTATAACCAACGATGAATATTCCGATAAAACCATCAAAGCTTTTTGTCAAGTTACCCTAACAATTTTGATAAGAATTCGGTATGATAGAGCTATCATGGCAAATGGACATTATGATTGATGAAAAGTAAAAGTTTAACTGCAATTTTTCCGGGAACGTTCGATCCAATTACTAACGGGCACATCGATTTGATTACTCGAGCTTCGCTGTTGTTTCCTCGATTAATTGTTGCAATTGCGGAAAATCCGAATAAAAAAACGTTATTTAGTTTGAAAGAACGGGTCAATTTAGCATCCAGTTCAGTTGAACACTTACTTAATGTACAAGTGATTGGATTTGATAATTTAATGGCAGATTTTGCACAAACTCATAATGCAACGGTCATTGTTCGAGGTGTTCGAACCACTCAAGATTTTGAATACGAAAGACAATTAGCCGAAATGAATCGCGCATTAAAACCGGATTTAGATACTTTATTTTTAATGCCATCAATGACTATTGGTTTTATTTCTTCAACCATTGTGAAAGATGTTGCTTATCATGGTGGCAATATTACCAATTTAGTTCCTTTACATGTCAAAACAGAATTGTTAAAACGGTTAACATAACGTTGAATTTATATGGTTATTTTTTATACTCCACCTTCAAAAAAACAAGCTCCACAAAAATTAACGGTCACCATCTCAGCGATAGATGCCTTCGGACAAGGAATTGCAAATCACAAAGGCAAAACTATTTTTGTTAAATCAGCCTTACCCGATGAAACTGTTGATATCCAGTTGACAGAAAATAAAAAAAATTATGCTAAAGCGAAGGTCATCAAATACCACAATCAAAGTGCCCAACGGGTAAAACCATTATGCGGCTATTATCAAAAATGTGGTGGCTGTGAATTGCAGCATATTTCAACGGATTTGCAGCAAAGTGCAAAGTATAATGCGCTTATTAATCTCATACAAAAAGAAAGTGGGCAATCGTTAACTCATATCACTGACTCAGCACCGCTTATTATTGCTGATCAACCTTATCATTATCGCCGACGAGCCCGACTTTCAATAAATATTGTAAAAGGTGAATTATTTATTGGTTTTCGTCAGGCTGAATCAAATCAAATTATCAATATAGAATACTGTCCTGTATTGGTCGAAAGCTTGGATCAATTACTCGCTCCTTTGCAAAAAATATTACGTCAAATTAAATCAAGAAAATCGCTTGGGCATATTGAATTGGTTGCTGTTGATAGTGGTATTATCATGGTATTAAGGCATACTTTGCCTATGACCAATGAAGACACTCAGTTACTATCAAACTACGCTGAAGAAAATGGTATTTCACTCTACTTTCATGGCACAAATTTACAACACATTACCGGCCATACGGAACATTATTATCTAATCAATCAGTTAAAGCTTACTTTTAGTCCTTTGGATTTTATTCAAGTTAACAGCAACGTTAATCAAAAAATGATTGAACAAGCGCTTGATTGGCTAACATTAACATCAACCGATAAAGTGTTAGATCTCTTTTGTGGTATGGGTAATTTTTCATTACCTATGGCTACCTATTGTCAATCATTAACGGGCGTTGAAGGCGTAGAAGAACTAGTTGAAAAAGCGAAATTAAACGTTATATTAAATAGCAATAAGGTTTGTGCCGAAACTCATTTTTTAACGAGTAATTTAGAGGATAATCAACAATTTTTTACATGGAATCAATCACAATTTGATAAAGTTTTATTAGATCCTGCCAGAGCTGGGGCATTTAATGCAACGACAGAAATTGTTAAAATGGCTCCGTCAAAAATTGTTTATATCTCATGTAATCCCGCAACATTAGCGAGAGATAGCAAAGTGTTAACTCAAGCGGGTTATAACATTGCTCAAGTAGCAATTTTAGATATGTTTCCACAAACTAAACATATTGAATCAATGTTGTTGTTAACCAAATCAGGATCATAATTATGGTATCAATTAGAGGAGCACACCAACATAGTGAAGAGCATTACTCTCTTGCACAGTTTGATGTCGAACAATGGGCAAAACAAGAATTACAACTGACTAACGCGGATAGTTATCAGACGTTTAAACAAGTCTGGGATTTTTGCTTTGAAAGCAGTGCCGGTGCAGCTGAGCAAGTCTACTGTTTTCAAAATGCCGTTGAAATGGTTGAAATATTATCCACACTTAATATGGATATCAACAGTTTATGTGCGGCTTTGTTGCTCCCTTTCCTTGAAACTAAGATTATACGTCGAGAAGATATTCCTGAAGATTTTGACCGTGAAATGATGCACATTATTTCTAGCATTGTTCGAATGAAAGAAATTCGTCAACTTCGCGCCATCCGTAATGGCAGTGCAACGTCTGAACAGATTGATAGCATCCGCCGTATGTTATTGGCAATGGTTAATGATTTTCGCAGTGTAGTGATAAAAATTGCCGAACGCATCACTTATTTACGTAATCTGTTAAATGCTCCACAAGAAGAACAAGTCCTAGCTGCTAAAGAGTGTTTTAACATCTATGCACCGCTTGCCAACCGTTTAGGAATTGGTCAATTAAAATGGGAGCTGGAAGATTTTTGTTTCCGTTATCTCTATCCGAATGAATATCGCTTTATTGCTAAAAAATTACACGAAAAACGCCTTGATCGTGAATCCTATATCAATCATTTTGTTAAGCATCTACAAGCGTTAATGAATAAAGATCATATTCGTGCAGAAGTTTATGGACGCCCGAAACATATTTACAGTATCTGGCGAAAAATGGAACGCAAACACCTTGAATTTGAAGATCTTTATGATATTCGTGCTGTACGGATTATTTGTGATCGTATTGAAGATTGTTATAACGCATTAGGTATTGTCCATAGTCATTATAAACATATTGCTAAAGAATTTGATGATTATGTTGCCAACCCCAAACCAAATGGTTATCAATCAATTCATACCGTAGTGTATGGCCCCGAAAATAAAACGATTGAAATTCAAATTCGAACTGAGCAAATGCACAATGATGCTGAATTAGGCATTGCTGCGCACTGGAAATATAAAGAAGGCAGTACTGATAAAATGACTGCTTATGATCAGCGAATTACTTGGCTACGAAAATTATTAACATGGCAACAAGAGATGTCTGAAAGCGGTGAAATACAAGAAGCCGTACGTAGCCAGATTTTTGATGATAGAGTCTATGTCTTTACGCCTAAAGGTGATGTGGTTGATTTGCCTACTGGTTCAACACCGCTTGATTTTGCCTATCATATTCACAGTGATGTAGGTCATCGTTGTATTGGTGCAAAAGTTGGAGGAAGAATTGTACCATTTACTTATAACCTAAAAATGGGCGATCAAGTTGAAGTAATCACTCAAAAACAACCTAATCCAAGCCGAGATTGGTTGAATCCAAATACCGGATTTGTAAATAGTAGTCGGGCACGAGCTAAAATACAGGCATGGTTTAAAAAACAAGATCGACACAAAAATATAGCAGCTGGTCAACAAATTTTAGAAAATGAGCTGGAACCTTTAAATATCAGTTTGAAAAGCGTTGAAAAAATGCTGATTGATAAATATAACGCCCATTCCTTTAATGAAGTTCTTGCCGGTATTGGTAGTGGTGATGTCAGAATAAATCAATTGGTCAATTTTGTTAATGCCCAAGTCAATAAACCTACCGCTGAAGAAGAAGACGAAGCGGCATTAAAACAAATTGTTCAAAAATCCAATTCACAAACGAAAAATACCAATAAAACCGGTAATAAAAAAGGAAGTGAAATTATTATTGAAGGTGTCGGTAATTTAATGTGCACTATTGCAAATTGCTGTCGTCCTATTCCCGGTGATCCAATTGTCGGTTTTGTAACTCAAGGGCGAGGCATTTCCATTCATCGGGCGGATTGTGAACAGTTACAGGATTTAAAAAATCATGCTCCTGAACGAATCACCAGTGCGGTTTGGAGTAATGAAACCAATTCAAGTTATACCATGGTGATACAGATCATCGCTAACGATCGGAGTGGCTTATTACGTGATATCACAACCATTTTAGCTAACGAAAAAGTCAATGTACTTGGATTAATAAGTCGAAGTGATATGAAGCAACAATTGGCTAACATTGATGTCGACATGGAAATCTTTGATCAAGACTCGTTAAATCGTATACTCAATAAAATAAAACAGCTACCCGATGTCATTGAAGCAAGACGCCAGCAAGGGTGAGCTATTTTTTAAGCCACCCTCACTACCTTAAGTTTTGCTCAGACATCATTTCGTAATGTGATTTAGTTACGTTCTAACACTTCAAAGTAATAATCGTAAGGATTTTTATCATCAGCTTGATGATGTTCTTGAAAAACTGATTGCCAAGTTTCGGGGGCATAATTAGGGAAATAAGTATCACCTTGTAAATCAGCATCAATATGCGTTAAGTAAAGTCTATTGATAAATGGTAAAACTTGCTGATAAATATTGCCACCACCAATGATAAAGACTTCCTCACATTGTTGACTATTGGCCACTACCAGTGCCTCATCAATAGATGTGACCCAACTTATATTAGGGTTTATATTTGATTCGGCTTCGGTTTTTGCTTGCCTTGAGATAACAATATTATGTCGATTGGGTAACGCTTTGCCGATAGATTCAAACGTTTTCCTGCCCATAATAACAGGTTTATTAAGCGTATTTTTTTTAAACCATGCCAAATCAGCAGGTAAATGCCAAGGCATCTGATTGTTAAAACCAATAACACGATTATGTGCCATGGCAACAATGATACTAAGTGTCATGTGAGTTTGTTTATACATAACCTAAAGCTTTAATTCGTTGATTTACATTTTCGGGAAAAACAGTTTGCGCCCAAAGTCGTTGACTTAAAGAAAGCAAAGACTCTTTTTGCCCATTAACAATCCAATTAGCAAGTTCAGTTGCAACATCAGGATAGACCGTTGGTTTTGGCGAAGGTAAATCTAACCAATACTTAAGTTTAATGCTATTTAAGGTTTCCATCACCGTTGCCATATCTAATGTATGTAAACATTGAGCATTATAGATTTGTTCAAACTGACCCGAGACAGGTTTAGTCAAAATCTTTTTACCCAAAACTAATGCTTCAGATATCAGTGCAAATCCCGTGTTAGAAATAATCCCCGAACAGCTTATTACCGCATCCATAAAACCGTCACGACAAAGAGGGTGCAAAGTAACATTATCGTTTTGTGATAATTGCTTTATATTTGGATGAAAACAGATAAATTGATGTTTAGCAAATTGTTTAAGTAATTCAACAATTTCAGTCATATTTTCAAATGGCAAATAAACAACAATGGAACCATTTTCGGTAGGCGCCACTTGAAATGAATCAATCATGGGTGGCAATAATTTATGTCCAAAATGAAACCAGTGTAAACCAATTGGCTTGGTTACTGGCGCATAATACTTCATGATCACATTTGCAATCAGTCCATATTCTTTGGGTTTTAAATACTGACAAACCGCCTGATTACTGATACCTAAGCATTCTCGATGCTGATGATGAGCAGCCCAAGCGCTTACCGGCTCAAAATCACTAATAATACAATCATACTTTGATAAGTCCAGTTCGCGAACATCTTTAATTAACCGAAAAGCACGGATGCGTTGAACCGTTTTACGAAAATTTATCTTTCCATTGACTGTTGCAAAGGTAACACCCCGAAAAGTCTTATAATGACCAAAAACGTCCATATCAAAATAATCTTTTGGATCACGCCCACTAAAAATATACTCAACATCAGCGCCTGCCTTTTTTAGCGCTTTGGCTAAAGTTCGACATCGGCTAATATGACCATTTCCTGTTCCTTGAACACCAAAAAGAATTTTCATATTGTAATGATTAGTCAATTAAAATTACTGCATATCATACCAGAAGCCTAAACAATTATCTTGCTTATTTTAAACAATAAAGGGGAATTTTGAGACAAATTTGAAAATGAGTTTAAGGGGCAATCGCAATACGAATTTCATGAACTCGCCAAACTTAAAAAAAGTCTATAGTTGATTTTTATAATTAATATAGTTATTCAATCTGTTAGCTTTCAATTATACTGTTTAAAAATAAGAAATGTTTAAAAAACGTGCTATATCGTGACGTTTGAAGTACAATATTGCTTATTAGCGATTTGATGCGTTGTGAGATTGTAATATGTCAATAAGGATCCTCAATATACAATTTAAAGGCATCGTTGTGTTAACAGCGGTTTTGTTGCTGTTTGGTTATTTTTTACTACCATTATCAAAAATGGGAAAATCTTTTGACTCGACTTGTTTTTCAACGACTCATTCCATTTTAACATTCGATCAAAGCTCGGATCCTCATCACGCTAAATCTTTATCATCAAAAATAAATTGTTCATTAATCAATCATTGTGCTGTATGTGGGGCAATCGTTTCAAACTATGCCATTAACCTCGATAGGCAAATCAACTTTACACATTTTTTATCACTTAAATTCATTGCAAATGATAATGAATTTATTCCTGAATTAAGACCACCACGAATTGCTTAATAAGTTATCGCTATTAGATAGTAGTTGTTAATCACTATCAGTTATAAACAAACGTTATCTATCGTTATGTTTGCTCACATCACGATTTTCAGCGTTATTGTTAAATCAGTTAATTTATTATGGGAATATTATGAAACGTCGACATTTTTTAATGAATTTTACGGCTGCTGTAGGTGGATTAGTTGCAACCAAAGCCATTGCTAAAATGGAACATACCAAGATGACGGGTATGACCTGCGAACTCAATTCTGATGATTGTAACAAGGGGGATAATATGCACGAACATATGAATATGAACATGAATATGAATCACGATCAAAAACCACAAAAGCTTTTGCCTACTTCCTCACTAAAACAGAACGACAATTTACCCAGCTTGATCAATTTAAAAAATGAAAGTAATCAACCGGGAGTATTTGAAGCGACCTTACACCTCAAACCCGTCAAAATTGCCTTAACACCTGAAATTACGACGGAATTTTGGGCATATAACGGTATGATTCCCGGCCCTAAAATTGAAGTTAACGAGGGTGATCACGTTAAAATCACGGTGAAAAATGATCTGCCACAAGCCACAACCGTGCATTGGCATGGGTTACTTATTCCATCGAATCAAGACGGTAACCCTCAAGATGCCATTCCAGCGGGAAAAAGTCGTGTTTATGAATTTGACGTTCCTAAAGGAAATGCAGGCACATTTTGGTATCATCCTCATGGACATGAAACAGTAGCTGAACAAGTTTATCGAGGTTTAGCTGGAACATTCATCGTTCGAAGCAAAGATGACCCTTTAAATTCTCTTCCTGAACAACACTGGTTCTTTTCAGATTTAAAATTAACGGATAAAGGTGAAATTGCCGATAATACCATGGTTGATTGGATGAACGGTCGTGAAGGTCAATTTGTATTAATTAACGGGAGTTATCGACCTAAAATTAAAGTTGATTCAGCGACACGTGTAAGAATCTGGAACGCTTGTTCAGGTAGATACCTTAACTTATCCATTCCTGATTGTGATGTCTTTTTAGTGGGGACTGACGGTGGATTATTGTCTGAACCTGTATCACTAAATAAACCATTACTGTTATCCCCTGCCGAACGGGCAGAAATTGTTATTCTACCTAAAAAAACGGGGACGGTTTATTTGCAATCTATCGGTTACGATCGAGGCAAAATGGGCAATGTACCACCTGAACAAGATATGTTACTAGCAGAGTTAGATTTAACGCAGTCAAACTCAATCACCTTGCCATCAACACTTCGTACCTTACCAAAACTTGGACAAGCCACCGCACACAAAAAACTGGAATATACCGAAGTGATGGACATGAAAGAGCCGCGTGGCGGAATGTTATTTTTAATCAATGGCAAACGCCATGATATGAATCGTATCGATCTTGAAAGTAAAATTCACGAGGTTGAAGAATGGACTATTCATAATAACTCTCATATGGATCATAACTTTCATATTCATGGTGCACAATTTATGGTCGTTTCACATGAATTTAATGGTACCAAAACACCCCCCCAATACGTGGCATTAAAAGATACAGTAAATCTTCGACCCCATGAAACAATCACGATAAAGATTCAACAAAATATGCCCGGATTACGCATGTATCATTGTCATATCATTGAACATGAAACACTGGGTATGATGGGTCAATTGATGGTAAAATAGTTTTTTATCTTTATCTATCTTGTCATTAAACGTTCGACAAGATAGATAAATTTCCTTTTTAACTGAATCTTCATTTTCTTGATAACAATACAAGTAATAAATGTTTTTCATTTTGGCAAATAATGCTAACATATTGCCACTATGATCATGACTAATTTCTGGCAAATACTCAGTAAACGCTTAACAATCAAAACAGCTCTATCGCACTTATTATTAGGTGTAATTGCTACTGGGTTTAGTTTATGCCAGCAAGAAGCAATCCCCAATGAATCAACGGTTTCTCACGTTGGGATTATGGCGAACAATGAAATCGTTCAAGATCAACAAGTGTCAACCCGAAAGGTGTCACCATCGTTAACCAACCCCCAAAAATTCAGTACCAGTACTGTCTTTATGGCGATTAATTACGATATTTTATCCACCAATAAACCCATTCAAATAACTTCACATAATGCGATAAGAGCAGGCCCTAAAAACACTATTTAACTTAAGAGTTTATTACTTAATTTTTATGTTTTTATATAAGGTGTCGACCTTACATTCCCTATTAAAAGAAGAAAGAGAAATTTATGTTATTAAAATTATTAACTAAAGTTTTTGGTAGCCGTAATGAACGTGTGCTAAAAACCCTGCGTAAGCGTGTTGAAAGAATTAATGCATTAGAACCTGCAATGGAAGCATTAACTGATGATGAACTTAAAGCAAAAACAGTTGAATTTAAACAAAAATTAGCATCAGGTACCCGTTTAGATGATATTTTAGAAGAAGCTTTTGCCGTTGTCCGTGAAGCCAGTAAACGTGTTTTTGGTATGCGTCATTTTGATGTTCAGTTAATTGGTGGTATGGTTTTAAATGAGCGCTGTATAGCCGAAATGCGTACAGGTGAAGGTAAAACGTTAACCGCAACATTACCCGCTTATTTAAACGCATTAACAGGCAAAGGTGTGCATGTCGTCACGGTCAATGATTATTTAGCACAACGTGATGCTGAAAATAATCGTCCTTTATTTGAATTTTTAGGTTTAACCGTTGGTATTAACCTGCCCAATATGCCGCCAGCAATAAAACGAGAAGCTTACAGCGCTGATATCACTTATGGTACCAACAACGAATATGGATTTGATTACTTACGTGACAATATGGTGTTTAGTAAAGATGCGCGTGTTCAACGACCATTACATTATGCTTTAGTCGATGAGGTTGACTCAATTTTAATTGATGAAGCAAGAACACCGTTGATTATTTCTGGGCAAGCCGAAGACAGCTCAGATAAATATGTGAGTGTTGATAAAATTATCCCTCATCTTATTCGCCAAGAAAAAGAAGACTCAGATCAGTTTCAAGGAGACGGTGACTTTTCAATTGATGAAAAATCACGTCAAGTTAATCTAACTGAACGAGGATTAATTAAGGTAGAAGAACTACTAATTAAACAAGGTATCATGAAAAATGATGAGTCGCTTTATGCGCCAAGTAATATTGTGTTAATGCATCATGTCAATGCGGCACTACGAGCCCATCATTTATTTCATCGTGATGTCGACTACATCGTTAAAAATAACGAAATTATTATTGTCGATGAGCATACTGGACGAACAATGGAAGGACGTCGTTGGTCTGACGGCTTACATCAAGCGGTTGAAGCAAAAGAACATGTTAAAATTCAGAATGAAAACCAGACGTTAGCTTCAATCACTTTCCAAAACTATTTCCGTCTATATGAAAAATTAGCCGGTATGACGGGTACTGCCGATACTGAAGCCTTCGAATTCCATCAGATTTATGGTTTGGATACCATTGTTATACCAACTAACCGCCCAATGCAGCGTAAAGACCAATCCGATTTAGTCTATATGACTGAAAAAGAGAAGATTGCAGCCATTGTCGCTGACGTACAAGATTGTGTAAAACGAGGACAACCAGTACTAGTGGGGACTGCATCGATTGAAAAATCAGAATTGGTATCCAATGCATTTAAAAAAGTTGGCATTAAGCACAACGTATTAAATGCCAAGTTCCATGCCCAAGAAGCAGAAATTATTGCTAATGCAGGGAGTAAAGGCGCTGTCACTATTGCAACCAATATGGCGGGTCGAGGTACCGATATTATGCTTGGCGGTAACTGGCAAAGCGATTTAGCAAAACTTGAAAATCCTACTCAAGAAGATATCGAAAAAGCTAAACAAGCATGGCAAGTTAAACATGAAGAAGTTATTGCACTGGGCGGGCTTTACATTTTAGGTACAGAACGACATGAATCCCGTCGGATTGATAATCAGTTACGCGGTCGTGCTGGTCGTCAAGGAGATCCGGGCGGTTCACGTTTTTATTTATCGCTTGAAGATCCGCTGATGAGAATCTTTGCGTCAGAACGTGTTGGTAATATGATGCGTAAATTGGGTATGAAAGAAGGCGAAGCGATCGAACACCCATGGGTCAATAAAGCGATTGCGAATGCTCAAAAGAAAGTTGAAAGTCGTAACTTTGATATTCGTAAACAATTGCTTGAATATGATGATGTTGCCAATGAGCAACGTAAAGCAATTTATCGTCAACGAAATGAGATACTGGATAATACTGAAATTAAAGATACCATTACCGTAATCCGTGTTGATGTATTTAATGCGCTCATCGATCGTTATATTCCACGGGAATCAATCGAAGATATGTGGGATGTACCAGGACTTGAATTAGCGCTAAAACGTGATTTTGATTTGGATCTTCCAATTGCTAAATGGTTGGATGAAGAACAAAATCTTTATGAAGAGTCACTTCGAGAACGTATTATTCAAATTGCTCAACAAGCTTATGAAGAAAAAGAGCAAGCAGCAGGTTCAGAAGCATTTAGACATTTTGAAAAAACAGTTATGTTACAGACGCTTGATAACTTGTGGAAAGAACACTTGGCTGCGATGGATTATCTACGTCAAGGTATTCATCTACGAGGTTATGCGCAAAAAGATCCTAAACAAGAATATAAACGTGAATCCTTTAACATGTTTGAAGACATGTTAGAATCACTAAAATATGAAGTTATTGGGATATTAAGTCGTGTTGTTATTCGTTCACAAGAAGAAGTGGAAGAAGCAGAACGTCAACGCATTGCTGAAATGGAAAAACTATCAGCTAAGCAACATGCAAGTCATGAATCAGCTTCTAATATCGAAGGTGAAAGCGAAAACAATACAAGTTCAACTCAACCTAGAGTTCGCACTGAAGCCAAAGTGGGACGAAATGATCCATGTCCTTGTGGTTCAGGTAAGAAGTATAAACATTGTCATGGTGCTGTTCAATAAGCAAAAAATTTAGTATCATCAAACATTATTGATGATTTAATCAGCGATTATCATCGTCGTTTAAATTCAAGGGAAAGTGTTCACTTTCCCTAATTTTACGGATAGATAAACAGAATTATGAGAAAACATACTGAAATAGCAATAGGAATTATACGTTCGGAAAATTGTCAAATTTTTATTACCCAACGTGGAGAAGACTCTCATTTAGCGGGTTTTTGGGAGTTTCCCGGAGGAAAAATAGAAGTAGGTGAAACACCTTATCAAACTTTGCAACGCGAGATTGCTGAAGAAGTTGATATCCAAATCCATGATGCTCAATTTTTAAAAGTAGTGAAACACAGCTACGATGATCGTGATATTACCATTCACGCTTATTTAGTGGAAGAATGGGACGGCGTTCCATTTGCTAAAGAAGGACAACCCAGCCGATGGGTAGATCAAGAAGAATTGAATGCGGATGAATTTCCTGATGCAAATCGACCTATAATCGAAATGTTAAAGAATCTCGATAAACAAATTTAAGAAGTAATTGCCATAAATTGTTAAAATCACATCATTTTCAAATTAGCTATGCGCTATTTAGACTTTTGGTGAATTCTTTGTTCAGCTAACGCTAAAAAAATAATCCCGATGATTATACTTATTGCGCCTATAAAGCGTGTTAATGTAATCTTTTCATTAAACACCATTACCGACACTAACATTACCGTAACAACTTGTAAATGCGAGGCTGCAAAAGCAGGGCCAACTGGTGCTTTTTTTAACAGTACCATCCAGGTCACAAATGCACCGGTATAACCTATCATGACTAAATAAGCCCAACAGTGGCTAAAAATACGTAATAACCAATCAACACTCAATTCGAAAGGCAAAGCCGATATTGCTGTCAGCTTAAAACTGGTTTGACCAAAAGTATCAAAAAAAAGCAGTAATATAAAGCCAATTAAATAGAATTTTTTCATTCCGTGAGTCCTACTAAAACTACTCCTGCTGTAATAAAAAATATCCCTAACAACCGAAAACACGTTAGGTGCTCTTTAAATAAGATTCGTCCAGCTAACATGACCGTTATCATATTAAACGAACCCAATAAAATACCTTGTGACAAAGGCACTTCGCTTAAAAAAGCTAACCAGAAAATAAAACCAACAAAATAAGATCCAAAACCAATCCAAAGCCAAAAATTACCAAATAGTTTATGCCAATAATCCAAACCTTGATTATGCTTTGAGGTAATTGCTGCATATTTAAAGGCGATTTGACCGACCGTGTCACAGCCGATATTCAATAGCCAAAGAAAAATAATTAAGGTTGACACGACTGACACACTCCATGAATTTCCAACACGCTGTGTTTAATCAAAAATTGACTTTGTTGTGCCAGTTGTTTTAGTTGTTGTTCAATATTTGCTGAGTGTTTTTCAAAAATTTGTCGGCATTTATCACAAATAAAGAGAATTGAAAGATGATCGGGGTCTTGAAAATGTGGGCAAACAATATAACTATTGCTTGATTCAACTTTATGTATAAAACCTTGCTCAAGCAGAAATTCAAGGGCACGATAAATAGTCGGTGGTTTGGCTTGGGGTTCACTGACTTTTAATAAATCTAAAAGATCGTATGCACTCATAGCCTTATTTGCCGTTAACATGATATCTAAAACTGTACGACGCTGGGTTGTCAATTTAATACCGCGTTTTTTGCATAAGGTTTCAATCTTTTCAATTATCAGATTATGCATCGTGTTTCCCTTGCCAGTAATCATTATTTATTTAATGCTGCTCTTCTTCGTCTTATTTCTTTAGGATCGTTGATTAAAGGGCGATAAATTTCAATACGATCACCCTCTTTCACTAGTTCATCAAGCGAACAACGTTTTCCATAAATACCAATTAGATGATCATCTAATTGAATGCGACAAATAGATAAGATATTGGATTTTACTATTGCTTGCAAGATATTCGTCGATTCTTCAACCTGACAATCAATTATTGTCGGATTATTCGGTAACGCATACACAACTTGAACCGTTATCATATTAATAAATCTGCCTTGCTCGATTGGAAAACGCTTTAACCATATTTATCATCACATCTTTAAACATTGGGGTAAAAGTCATGTCTAATAATTTATTTTGAAATTCAAAATCTAAACTAAAACTGATTTTACTTTGGTTGTCAGAAAGTGTAGTAAACTGCCATTTGCCCGAAAGGTGCTTGAATGGGCCTTCTAAAAGGGTTAAATCGATTGAATTAGGTTCATTAATTTGATTTAATGTGGTAAATGATTTTTTGAAACCAAATTTTTCAACTTCAATAAATGCAGCAATAATATTATCCTGTTTTCTAATAATTCCCGTTGCGATACAATCGGGAACAAATTCAGGATATCGCTCAATGTCATTGACTAATGAAAACATTTGTTCAATTGAATACGGTTCAATAACTTCGTGAAATATATGTGCCATAACATTAATTAATTAAAAATAAAATTTGTGGCATATATTAACACGTAACTCTATAATAACGCACATTATGACTAAGAAAAAATCACACAAACCCGGTTCGGCAACCATTGCATTAAATAAACGCGCACGCCATGAGTACTTTATTGAAGAGGAAATTGAGGCGGGATTATCCCTACAAGGTTGGGAAGTTAAATCCCTGCGTGCAGGAAAAGTAAATATTAGCGATAGCTATGTACTGCTTAAAGACGGGGAAGCATGGTTATTTGGTGCAACCATTACACCATTAAATGTGGCTTCAACACATGTTGTCTGCGATCCCATGCGTAACCGTAAATTGCTTTTGAATGAACGTGAATTAAATTCGCTATTTGGTCAAATCAATCAAAAAGGTTACACAGTTGTTGCGCTTTCATTATATTGGAAAAATGCTTGGGCAAAAGTCAAAATTGGTGTGGCTAAAGGCAAGAAAGAGTACGATAAACGAACGGATATCAAAGAACGGCAATGGCAGGTTGATAAAGCGCGTATCATGAAAAACGCTAATCGCTAATCATCTTATTATTACTTTTGTCTCTCATCGTAAAAGCTATGGATGGCGTTTAATTTGTGGTTTGATGAAAATCGCGTTATGCTTTAGCGCTTTAAAATTAAGCAGATCATCTATAGTGTTTACACACGTCAGTGCCATAGTTTGAAAATCTTGTGCAATAGCATCAATCGGATAATAAGAGTAATCCAGATAAATATTATAATCATACGAACATAAGCAAATTTGGTCTGGATTAACTTTAACCTCGACTAAATAGCTCAACACTTCCTGCAATAAATTACCGGACGGAGTAAAAATAGCTTTCGGTAAACGCCCTAATTTTTGATGCAATCGTTTGAGTAAGTCATAACCTTTATTTGGGCAATAACTATCACAAATGATCCAGTCAGAAGCTGGCGTTAAGCCTGCATTCGTTAAACCTTGTTTAAATCCTTGTAACCGAGCACGAATTGAAGTGAGTTGTGCATCACAACCAATAAAATAAAACTCATTTAATTTTTTTGCATAAGGTTCGATTAATTCAGCTACCGATCCTATTGCCTCACTTGTAATAAATGGAAGTGTGGTATGCTCAATATAACGATCAAAAAATAACACCGGAGTATGTTGATTAATACTCATGTAAAACTCATCGCTATCTAGTGATGTGACCACTATCATTGCATCCACTTTTCGTTCAACCAAATTTTGCGCTACGTTAATTTCAACCTCTTTATTATAGTGGCTACAAGTAATTAAAAGCTGAATATTTTTTTCCCGAAATGATGCTTCTAAATGGTGTAAAAACATCGAAAAAAACGAGTTCGACATATCAGGAACAATGACACCAATTGTATTGGTACTCTTCGCCTTGACTAAGTATCGACGAATATGCGATTGCTCTTTATACTGCTCAGCTATTGCAAGCACTTTTTGGCGTGTAAGAGATGAGATTCGATATTTTTTATCTCGTTTATTAAAAATATGGCTGACGGTCGTTGCCGAAACGCCAGCCAAACGAGCAATATCATTGATTCTTAATTTATTACTCGCCATATTTCACCTTCCAGACTATCGTGGTGTGCGTTGTTGTTTATTGGGAAAAGTCGGGTTGTGATTTTCCGACGGATTTTGATACCAATACGCCACGCTGGCAATATCATCACAACGTTCATACAATCTTATATCATCATTTCCGATCTGTTGAAAAGCTAACTTAATATTTTTATGGAAAGCAACCGGATCAGGTAAATGCCAACGGTATAAACCATGCATCGGAAGTGCATCATCGCCAAAGCCATGTACCGGATTTGAATCACCTGTTTGAAAAAAATCCCGTGTAGCATCTCGATTAGTTTGATAAGGATAGCCCATAAACAGTGTTTGAAAACATTTTGCTTTAGGCTTACCTTGACTGTCACGATTATGAAATGCCCATGCCCCACCAAAATAGTCTTCTGAGCCAGTTGAATGTTGTGTTGGATACGCACTATCATCATCCAGATAAAATTTGAACTCGCCTTCTCCCCACCAATACCGTTCTAAAGCGGTTAAGGCTAAATACGTCCCCACATAATAGCCATGACCTTGTACGTTATCTAATATGACATAATCTTGTGCATACTGAGTTACACGCTGACGACGCCATTGTGCATGAAAATAGAGAGGCTGTTCGAACGGTTTTGGCATGATGGCATAATTAATAGTGAAAAAGAAATGTTGTAAATCTGCTTCATGCTCGTTGTGAATTTCTATTCTGGCTTTTTTATTGAATGGCATTCTAAAATAACAGTTAAATCCCCCTGTTGGATTAACCACAATCGGTAATGAATTGATATCACATCTTGCTCCAAATCCATTACAGAAAAAATCACCAATTGGGCTTTCAACTGACGGTATTGTTTCGTCATCCCAGTAGATACGAATAACCACATCACGCAAGACAAAACTACCACGATGTGTTCTATCGGTTAAGGTAAACCACATATGTCTAATTTCAGCAGGCCCGCTAATTTCTGCAATAGTTATTTTTTCCCCTGCCGGAATCGAGATACACCCTTGTCCTTTACGGCTAGGGCCTAAAGCACTCGCTTTCATACAAGACTTACCCTTTTCGCCTGTCATATTTTCAGGTGAAATAGTTCGAGTTTGTTCAAAGTTAAATTGTGTCACTGAATTGAATATATTCATTTTTAATCCTTAATATGTCTTAATAAATTCTTATTATTACCGTCTAAAAGATATGTGTTTTTATTAATCTTTTTTTTATGTGTTCCCTTTTTGGTCTCGACTTAAGAAGAAAATGGCAAAAATCATAAAACCTAAAACCACCAAACCTAAATTATTAAACGTCGTTGCGGCGCCAGCGGTATCATAAATGTCGCCAACATAAGTTGAGAACAAAATAACCCCAACTGAACCTGCGACTTGATAACCAATCAGAAAAACAGTGGCAGAAAGACGAGCATTAAAATTGTTATCAATATACTTAAATACTGAGACTAAAATGGTTGAAATTTCTAAACAATGCATCAGCTTAATAATGGATATAATGACAATGCTATCAACATGAGCAGTTAAAAATATTCGTGATGCCGATATAAATGCAGCAAAAATAAGTGCATTTTTTGCGCCAACTCGATTAACAACAAAAGGAACACAAAACATGACTGCAGCTTCTAAGAACACTTGAAAAGAATTTAATAAACCATATAAATGATAACCATCATTTACATCGGTAAATTGTTGTGTGAAATAGACAGGAAACAGTTGCTGATCATAAATATTATAAAGGCTATAAGTGCCTAATACATAAATAACAAATATCCAAAACTTTTTGAGCGCAAACACAGAAAGGATTTCATTAAAGGTCAATTTTTCTTTCTTTTGAAATACCACACTTGAGGATTGAGTTAAGTCAGGTTTGAAATTGAGATTTAAAATCATAAAACAGAGACCGACAATTGACGCTGCCCAAAAATTAAGATGGGGATTAATACTTATTAAAATTCCGGCGATAAAAGTCCCTACTGCATAAGCAATACAGCCCCAAGTTCGACATTGTCCAAATTCAAATCCAAACGCCCGACTAATCTTTTCACAATATGAATCAATCAGTCCCATACCTGCCACCCAACCAAATCCTAAAAAGAAACTGCCAAAAATCACACCAACATAAAAGTTATGCTTTAAAAGTGGTTCATAAATATAAATTAATGCAGGTGCTGCGCAGGTGATGATAATACTTTGAAACCAAATAAGGTGTTTTTTTAAGACTAATTTATCTTGATAAACACCATATATAATCATGATAATTAACGAAATAAAGTAGTTAAATGAATAAATGATACCCGTTTGTTTCGCTGTTAAACCAATCTCTTTACTAAGCCAAATTGAGTAAAAAGAGAAAACAAAACTGCCTGCTGCGTAATACATAAAGCTATAACAGGAAGCAAACCAATAAGTTGGTTTTTTATAAAATTCACTTGTCATAATTTATCCTATGAAGAGTTAACCACTGATAAGGAATATAAAGAGCTAAAAATTTAGCTTTAATGGGTTTATTGGATAAATGTGATCCACATCAAAAATTATTTCTAAGACTTGCAATAAACAGCAAAATTCATCATGGTGTTTTGTTAACAATAGGTAAATCTAAAAGTAAGATAATCATTATGCTGATAAATTCAAAAAAATTTGAACGTTGAACTTTAAAACAAGATATCAGACAACTTTTTAATTCATAAATCGCAACAAGATGGGTTTACCCATTGAATGATTAAAAATGTTTTAATTAGACGCCATTAACTGTGTTTTAAATGATCAAAAAATGAGGAATGTCGATTCAGCAACTTGCGTGAGACGATAAAATGTAACACGCTTAAGTATCCCTAAAAAATCTAACTTATAACTGCAAGATAGTTAACCTATATTAGATATATAAATTTAGTGAAAAAGACATCAAATTTAACTCAAACATATATGACAATCTAAAAAGTTGACACACATGATATAGCTAAAATATAACAACAATTTAAGATGGTTTATCGACTTGTCAGTTATGTAAGAATTGATAAAAATAGTATAAAAAAAATTAGAGTTACATTATTTAACTCTAATCAATTAGATGTTATTTTAAGGTTATATTTAAACGACTTAGGTATTTTAAAAAAATAAATTATGACCGAAAAACAAAATGAATATCACAGGCTTTATCAAGTCATCGCATCAGAATTAAAAAATCGGATTATTAGCGGTATTTACCCAATAGGAAGCAAATTACCTTCAGAAAGATTGGTGTGCGAAGAGTTAAAAGTTAGTCGTTCTGTCGTAAGAGAAGCAATAATCATGTTAGAAGTTGAAGGTTTTGTTGAAGCACGTAAAGGATCGGGTATCCACGTTATTGGCAATAGCTCGCTTAAAAACCTTTCATCAACTTCAGGAGGATTAAATTTTGTAAAAAGTGGGCCTTTTGAACTGTTGCAAGCACGCCAACTTATTGAAAGTAATATTGCTGAATTTGCTGCCACACAAATCACCAAGGGAGATATTGTTAAATTATTAGAAATTCAACATAATGCTCAAAAAGAAGATCATCATCGCGATCCCTATTGGGATATTAAATTCCATACTCAGATTGCCATGATTACTCGTAACAGTGCTTTAACTATCATTGTTGAAGAGACATGGCAACAGCGCACGTTAAATCCTTTATGGAAAAAACTTCATGAAAATATGCCAGAACAAACCATTAATAATTGGGCAGATGAACATAACCAAATTTTGGAAGCTTTAATTAATCGAGATCCTAAAGCAGCAAAATTAGCGATGTGGCAGCATTTAGAAAACACTAAAAAAGCACTTTTTGATGCTGCAAATAAAGATTTTGAAACAAGACGTGATCACTATTTATTTTCTGATAATCCCGTCATTAGTATCAATAACAATGAATTAGACTAAACTAAACAAATCATCAAGCTTTAACTCACTCGTAGCTATCAACTAATTAAAAATAAATTTAGCAAAATTAATTGACGCTATCTTGTGTTTAAGGCTCAAAATGATAATCGATAATGACTTTTATTACTTTAAATGCATTGATCACTTATCGTTGATCGTCAATTTGAATGCCTAAAGGCGGTTCAAAATGAAACTTACTGAGTTCTACTTTTCCAAGTTTTTGGTGCGATAGATCATAAAAACTGCGTTGTCCATCTTCCTCAATAATCGTAAAATTGGAAATCATTCCGCTTGGTAACACTGAAATGATAAAATTCTGACTTGAACTGTCTGTCGGCTTTAAAGTGAATGAATCTTGTTTACGTGTAACTTGATAGTGGTTCCAAATAGGATTATGACTATCGGTAATTAAAAGCATTAAACGATTATCAACGGCTTTTTTTAAATCCATCACCGTGACTTGTTCGACTGTTGGCGTATAGACCCACATATTACTTCCATCCGAAATAATAGTTGTTTCCTCTGGCTCTGTCATTTTCCAATTGAAATAGTAAGGTCTTGTTACCCAAAGATCCCCCTTTCCTTCCTGAACTTGCTGATTATCTGCTGTTTTTACATCTTGTGAAAAGCGTGCATAAAATCCGTCAACTTTGTCTAAACGCTGTTGTAAGACCTCTTTATCACCTGCCCAAGCGGATACGCTAACTAATAATCCCATTAATACTAAAAATTGTTTCATAACGAATCCTTACTTTTTTTATCTATAACAAAGCGTTAAATAGTGTTCGTAAATCTGATTAGGTCAAAATATTACCGTTTTTCGTTAAGTTCGAAAAGTTATTTTCTTTTCTTTTTCACTTATCAATTAACAAGTATATAATATAATGAATTTTTCAAACTTGGATACCACCTGTTATGCCTAGCATGTCATTTGATTTTACGACCGATGAATTTCAGCCTTTAGCGGCAAAAATGCGTCCACGTAATTTATCAGAATACATTGGACAAACTCAGCTACTAGGAGCAGGAAAAC
Source organism: Gilliamella sp. CG35 (assembly GCF_046635745.1). Classification (NCBI taxonomy): domain Bacteria; kingdom Pseudomonadati; phylum Pseudomonadota; class Gammaproteobacteria; order Orbales; family Orbaceae; genus Gilliamella; species Gilliamella sp. CG35. The sequence continues at coordinate 27,646 of NZ_JBIDFH010000008.1, read as the reverse complement.
CATTACCGAAAGCCATTGAAGCCGGAAACCTTCATTCAATGATCTTATGGGGGCCTCCGGGAACTGGGAAAACCACATTAGCTGAAATTATAGCGCATCATGCTCATGCTAAAGTCGAAAGAATTTCGGCAGTCACATCCGGAATCAAAGATATTCGTGAAGCCATTGAGCGTGCAAAAATCAATCAGCAAGCGGGTATCCGTACGATCTTATTTGTTGATGAAGTTCATCGTTTTAATAAAAGCCAACAAGATGCATTTTTGCCTTATGTTGAAAATGGTACAGTTACTTTTATTGGGGCGACAACTGAAAATCCGTCATTCGAACTCAATTCAGCGCTGTTATCACGAGCTAGGGTTTATTTACTCAAATCATTAACCAATGCCGATATCGAAAATATTTTACAACAAGCCATTGATGATCCGGTTCGAGGTTATGGCAATAAACATGTCGTGTTACCACCAGAAACAAAAAAACAGATTGCTGAATTTGTCGGGGGGGATGCCAGACGTGCACTGAATACACTTGAATTATTAGTGGATATGTCCGGTGGCAATGAACTAACACCAGCGTTACTCAAAGAAGTCATGGGTGAGCGTAGTGCCAGATTCGATAATCAAGGTGACCGATATTATGATTTGATTTCTGCCGTCCATAAATCAATTCGTGGTTCTGCGCCTGACGCTGCATTATACTGGTATGCAAGAATCATTACTGCTGGTGGTGATCCCCTCTATGTTGCTCGTCGATTACTGGCAATTGCCTCTGAAGATGTCGGCAATGCTGATCCAAGAGCAATGCAAGTTGCATTGGCGGCGTGGGATTGTTTTACGCGTGTTGGCCCCGCCGAGGGAGAACGCGCCATTGCGCAAGCTATAGTTTATTTGGCTTGTGCACCGAAAAGTAACGCCGTCTATCTTGCTTTCAAACAAGCTATGAGTGACGCGCAGTCTAAGCCAGACTATGATGTACCTGAACATTTACGTAATGCACCAACCAGTCTAATGAAAAATTTGGGCTATGGAGCACAATACCGTTATGCACATGATGAACCTAATGCTTTTGCAGCAGGTGAAAATTATTTTCCGCCTGAAATGGCCGATAGTAAATATTATCAACCAACTGATCGTGGTGCAGAAAAAAATTATGCCGATAAACTTGCATGGTTAGAAGCCCAAAATAAAGCAAGCGCAATTCAACGTTATAAAAACCAAAAATGATTCATAAGTAAAACCTTTCTAAACCATTTTATTTTATTACAGAAAAAAACGTTTACTAACCGATAGTTAACAAAATAAAAAAATGTTAACTGACTAATAAATACACTATATATAGTAATAAAATGATTAATAGGCACTATATATTGTATATTTTGACAAATATCAATTATGATAAGCTCCACAAAAAACGGGATAAAACTGGATGGAAAATGAATAAATCAATATTTGTGACCAAGCGAGATGGTAAGAAAGAACCTATCAATCTTGATAAAATTCACAAGGTAATTACATGGGCAGCAGAAGGATTAGAAAATGTTTCGGTATCTCAAGTTGAATTACGTTCACATATTCAATTTTATGATGGGATCCGAACATCTGATATTCATGAAACAATCATTCGAGCTGCCGCCGATCTTATATCGCAAGATTCACCAGATTATCAATATTTGGCTGCACGTTTAGCCATTTTTCATTTACGTAAAAAAGCGTATAACCAATTTACTCCTCCACCACTTTATGAACATGTAAAAAAACTAGTGGCAAGTGACCGTTATGACAAACACTTACTTGAAGATTATACGCAAGAAGAGTTTGAACAAATGGATAAAATTATCGATCATTGGCGTGATATGTCTTTTTCATATGCGGCAGTAAAACAGCTTGAAGGAAAATACTTAGTTCAAAATCGGGTAACAGGCGAGATTTATGAAAGCGCACAGTTTTTATACATTTTAGTCGCAGCTTGTCTTTTTGCTAATTACCCTAAAGATACGCGTCTTAGCTACATCAAACGCTTTTATGATGCAGTCTCAACTTTTAAAATTTCATTACCAACGCCAATTATGGCCGGTGTTCGCACCCCAACACGCCAATTTAGTTCATGTGTACTTATCGAATGTGATGATAGCTTAGATTCTATTAATGCGACGGCAAGCGCAATTGTCAAATATGTGTCACAACGTGCAGGCATTGGTGTTAATGCGGGCAAAATTCGAGCGCTTGGTAGTTCAATTCGTGGTGGTGAAGCTTTCCACACCGGTTGTATTCCTTTTTATAAATATTTTCAAACAGCGGTAAAATCCTGTTCACAAGGCGGTGTTCGTGGTGGTGCTGCAACGGTATTTTACCCGCTTTGGCATTTAGAAGTCGAAAGTCTATTGGTTTTACGTAACAATCGAGGTGTTGAAGAAAACCGTGTTCGACATTTGGATTATGGTGTTCAGATTAATAAATTAATGTATCAACGCTTAATCCAAAACGAAAACATTACCCTTTTTAGCCCGTCAGATGTTCCGGGTCTATACGAGGCGTTTTTTGCCGATCAAGCAAAATTCGATGCGTTGTATCATCAATATGAACAAGATGTAAACATTCGAAAACGTGTAGTAAAAGCGGTAGAACTCTTTGCCCTGTTAATGCAAGAACGTGCATCAACTGGACGTATTTATATTCAAAATGTTGACCACTGTAATACTCACAGTCCATTCAATGCTCAGCTTGCGCCTGTACATCAATCTAATTTATGTATGGAAATTGCGTTACCAACTAAACCGCTGAATAATGTCAACGATGAAAAGGGTGAAATAGCACTATGTACACTGTCCGCCTTTAATTTAGGTGAAATTCAATCGTTAGATGATTTTGAAGAGCTTGCCGATTTAACGGTTCGTGCCCTTGATTCACTGCTTGATTATCAGGATTACCCTGTTCCTGCTGCTCGCAATTCATCCATTAATCGCCGTACATTAGGCATTGGTGTCATTAACTATGCCTATTATTTAGCAAAACATGGGGTAAAATATTCAGACGGTAGCGCTAATAATTTAACCCACCGCACGTTTGAAGCGATGCAATATTATCTTTTAAAAGCATCAAATAACCTAGCGAAAGAAAAAGGTGCATGTAACTTATTTAACGAAACGACCTATTCACAAGGGATATTACCGATAGATACCTATAAAAAGGATCTTGATACCATTACTAAAGAGCCATTACATTATGATTGGGAAGCACTGCGTGAATCAATTAAAACTCATGGTCTACGTAATTCAACCTTATCGGCGTTAATGCCTTCTGAAACGTCTTCGCAAATATCTAATGCGACTAATGGTATCGAGCCACCTCGAGGATATGTCAGCGTTAAAGCATCGAAAGATGGCATCTTAAAGCAGGTAGTACCTGACTATAAAGATTTAAAAAACTTCTATGAACTACTTTGGCAAATTCCTAATAACACGGGTTATTTACAATTAGTTGGTATTATGCAGAAATTTATCGATCAATCAGTTTCGGCTAACACCAATTATGATCCGACAAAATTCCCGAATGACAAAGTACCGATGAAACAGCTACTTGCTGATTTATTAACCGCATATAAATTTGGTGTCAAAACACTCTACTACCATAACACACGTGATGGGGCGGAAGATATTCAAGGGGATATTGCACTAACTGAAAGTGATGACGGTTGTGAAGGCGGGGCTTGTAAAATTTAATTGCCCTTTTAGACAAAAACAAAGCATCACTTTAAAAACATTCAATGGGGGATTTTGATCCCCCAATATTGCCCCTTTTCCGCTGTCGACAGGTAGTGGTAAAAGTAACTAAATTCAGTTAGGAGTACGATTATGAATATGAATTACAGTACCTTTTCGCATGTACATAACGATCAGCTTAAAGAACCCATGTTTCTTGGTCAACCGGTTAATGTGGCGCGTTATGACCAACAAAAATATGAAATGTTCGAAAAATTAATCGAAAAACAACTTTCGTTTTTTTGGCGTCCGGAAGAAGTCGATATATCTCAAGACCGCATTGACTATGCGGCACTACCCGAGCATGAAAAACATATTTTCATTAGTAATTTAAAGTACCAAACATTATTGGATTCGATTCAAGGTCGTAGTCCAAACGTTGCTTTACTCCCTTTAATTTCAATTCCTGAACTTGAAACTTGGGTAGAAACGTGGTCGTTTTCAGAAACAATTCACTCTCGTTCTTACACACACATCATACGTAACATTGTCAATGATCCCTCGGTGGTATTTGATGACATTGTGACAAATAAAGAGATCCAAAAACGTGCGGGTGACATTGCGGGTTATTATGATGATCTGATTAGTTATGCAAGCTATTACAATTTATTGGGTGAAGGGAATCACACGGTTAACAATAAAACCATTACTATAAGCTTACGTGAATTGAAAAAGAAACTGTACCTTTGCTTAATGAGTGTTAATGCCCTTGAAGCCATTCGTTTTTATGTCAGCTTTGCTTGTTCATTTGCTTTCGCTGAACGAGAACTAATGGAAGGAAATGCAAAAATCATCAAACTCATTGCCCGTGATGAAGCCCTACACTTAACGGGAACTCAATTTATGATTAATACGCTTCGTAGTGGTGAAGATGATCCTGAAATGGCTGAAATCGCAAAAGAGTGTGAACAAGACTGCTATGACCTGTTTTTACAGGCAGCGAATCAAGAAAAAGAGTGGGCAGCATACTTATTTGAAGGTGGTTCAATGATTGGCTTAAATAAAGATATTTTATGTCAATATGTTGAATACATCACCAATATTCGTATGCAAGCGGTCGGATTGAAATTGCCTTACGAAGTAAAATCTAACCCGATTCCATGGATCAATAACTGGTTAGTATCCGACAATGTACAAGTTGCGCCACAAGAAGCCGAAATGAGCTCTTATCTAGTCGGTCAAATTGATTCTGAAATCAATGAAGATGATTTGAGTGATTTTACTTTATAATTTACGCTGTCATTAAAACTTCCTATCCTGACTTGCACAGGTTTAGTACTAAAGCCTGTGCATGTTTTGTCTTTAGCGGTTAACCAAATCCAAGTAATTACAATCCAATTTCTTTTTTTAATTTATATTACATTTCTTAATGTTTGATTAATAATCTTTTTAATTGTATTATTTAACCGATATTAGTTAAATAAATCAAAAGGAAGTAAGAAGTAAAATGAATAAATTCATGGTAAGTTTAATTGCTATTACGTTACTATCAGGTTGTAAAGTTGAATTAGCACCGACAGTAAACCTTAGCGACGTGCAAAGTGAAACAGCAAAAACCGTACAGTCAAAAATATTGATTGAAGTTTCATCATGTACTGACTTTAAAGATTCACGACAAGAATCATCCACGTTAATAAAAGCAAAAAATGAAATTCAAAAAATTTTTGCGGATGCAAAATATATTGAATGTTATCGAGAAAAAATGGATTCTAAAGCAGTATTTGAAATACCGATTATGGTAGGAGGAAAAACGGGTAATGGTGATATCCAAATACGCAATAACGAGTCAGGTGGTATGGTTGTTGAAATGTCAAAAAAATTAGAACAAAAGATCAGTAATCACCAAAATTCGACATTTCGCAAAATCAATACATCAATCAGTATTAACGTCAATAATGATTTGAATCAAGCACAACAAATTATTGGTTATGCTATCTATCTTGATAACAATGCGATTCCTGTATCTAAGTATGATTTAAAACCAGGTCAGCATACGATAAAATTATCTGATGTTTCGGTATCTGCAATATTAACTAAGGGTTCCGCTTTAGTTTATGAAAATGCTAATGATTCAATCGATACAAAAAATTAGCTATAACTAAAATAAAAGCCTATCAACGCTTTTATTTAGTTTATGATATTTAAAATGTAAGGTAAAAACTATCGAATTGCTATTTAGCTTGACGAAATTATGTTGTTTTTTTGGGGTATAAATCATAATAGATAACAGTAAATGTTTTCGTGTTAATTACTATCAATATTTGAAGCATAATTAAATAAAACTGTGTTATATTGTAGTTGCACTAACGTTTGAAACAGTACTATTCATCGATCTTGAAAAAACTTACTTCATTTTTACTTACATTAATTATAGGTTTTAATATGAAAAAACTTTTATTGAGTAGTCTTGTCGGTTTAGTTTTGGTTGGTTGTGGTGAAAAAAAAGTAACTGAAGAAATGCTTATTGGTGAGTGGGATTGCACATTTTCAGGGCAAGAGGCAAAATGGGAAAATGGTAAATTTTCTGACTATGCACCACTCAAACAAGATAAAGGGATGATTAAGTATTTTATGAAGGACAATACCTTATTTTTCAATTTTGGTACAGATACATCTTATCCATATAATTTAAAAGCTTATTATAATGATTCAATGGATATAAAATCCAATAATGGTGTTACATCAAAAACGCAAAAGACCATGAACTATTTATCACCGGACAAATTCAAAACAACGGAATTAACTGAAATTCTTATCGATAATGCTCCAAACGCAAATCGAAAAATGAATGTAGAAATAAATTGTGACCGTGTAAAAAATTAAAACAAAAGTTCAAGCAACAAACTAAACTGTTGCTTGACAGTCTGTGAAAATCAGGTGACGATATGATTATTGAATGGTCTTAATTTTATTCCCATGACGCAAGTGCATTTAATTTATCCTATTTCACCACTTGATTTTAGTGATGCTGAGATAAATATTAACTTTCTCAAACAACACCTTGACCAATTTCAACAATGGTCGATGAAGCAATTTAAACAAAATGCAGATATTGATGAATTAGTGCATCTACGCAGTCAATTTATCGATAAATTACTTGCACGATTATGGTGCTATTTTCAAATTCCCGATCAAACTTCATCAGCTTTAAAAAATAATCGTATTGCATTAATCGCTGTCGGGGGGTATGGGCGAGCAGAGCTACACCCTTTGTCAGATATTGATATTTTGATATTAAGTGATTACCCGCTTAATTATGACATCGAAAAACAAATCGGCGAGTTAGTACGGCTGCTTTGGGATCTTCATTTAGATATAGGTCATAGTGTCAGAACGCTAAAAACGTGTTTGCAAGAAGCTAAAAACGATATTACTATCATGACCAATCTAATTGAATCAAGATGGGTTGCGGGTAATAATCCATTATTACAAACCCTTCGACAACACATTTTTAGTGATAAAATTTGGCCTTCTCCTGCTTTTTATCGTGCTAAAATTGCCGAACAACAAGCCCGGCATCAGCAATATCACAGTACAACTTATAATCTTGAACCTGATTTAAAAAATAGTCCGGGTGGTCTACGGGATATGCAAATTATTCAATGGATTGCGATTCGTCACTTTGGCGATGAATTTTTGCAAAAAATTGCTGATTTTCATTACCTCACTCCCGAAGAGGTAGACGAATTTAGAACTTGTCGTAAATTTTTATGGCGTATTCGTTTTGCCCTTCACAGTGTCATTACTCGCTATGACAACCGATTGCTTTTTGATCGTCAATTAAGTATCGCCAAGCTTTTAGGCTATCAAGGTCAAGGAAATGCACCTGTTGAACAAATGATGCATGATTACTACCGAATTGCACACAACGTTACTGAACTCAATCAAATGTTACTGCAATTATTTGATGAGTCTATTCTTGAAGTTAATCCAAGCAATAAACCCTATGCTATCGATGAGCACTTTCAAATCCGAGAAAAATTAATTGATGTAAAAGATGATAGTATCTTTAAAAAAGATCCGACAATGATACTGCAACTGTTTTACACCATTTTGCTCAATCCTCAAATCATCGGTCTCTATTCTAATACTATTCGTCAGTTACGCTCTGCAAGGCGAAAACTTACCTCATTATTATGTGAACACCCTAAAGCCAGAACACTATTTATGTTAATCATTAAGCATCCGGATGCCATTGCAAAAGCAATTTTACCCATGCATCGTTATGGTATTTTAGCGGTCTATATACCTGGTTGGAAACATATCGCTGGTATGATGCAATTTGATCTATTTCATACCTATACAGTTGATGAACATACGGTACGATTATTAATAGAGCTTGATAGTTTAAAATCAGAACAAGGGAAACAAAAGCATCCTAATAGCTCAAACGTTTTTGCTAAATTATCCAAACCTGAACTGTTAATTATTACGGGTTTATTTCATGATATCGGTAAAGGTCGACATGGTGATCATTCTGAAATTGGTGCTAAATTAGTTGAAAAATTTTGTCAATTACATGAGCTTGAAACAAAAGATACTGATCTGATTATTTGGTTAGTACGCTATCATTTATTGATGTCAGTCACGGCACAAAATCGAGACTTACAAGATCCTGCTGTGATTCAAGAATTTGTTCAACAAGTTAAAAGTCGGCGTCGCCTTCAATATTTACTCTGCTTAACCGTTGCTGATGTGTGTGCGACGAACGAAACACTTTGGAACAGTTGGAAACAAAGCTTAATACGTCAACTGTATTTTAATGCCGAACACTTATTTGATATTGGAATACACCAAATACCGGAACAGCGGAGTATTGCTCGTCAACACAAGCAAGAAGCACTATCCATCTTAATTGCTCAAAGTTATGATGAGCAACACATCAAAAACTTTTGGCTAAACTATCGGGTGGATTACTTTTTGCGCTACACTACCGAACAGATTGTGTGGCATGCTCAAAATTTGTTAAACCACGACTTAACGCAAACACTAGTTATGATCAATTCGACGCCGTATCATGGTGGTACAGAAATCGTTATTTACTCACCAGACCGACCTTATTTGTTCGCTACCGTCTGCAACAACTTAAGTATGCACAATTTAAATATACTTGAAGCGCTTATCATCACCAATAAACAAGGATTTGCGCTTGATACCTTTATTGTACTGGAACCTAACGGCAATACCGTTCAATCTGATCGCCATGAAGGTATAATAAATGCACTTGAAAAAACATTACAACAACCGACTTATAAAGGTGTTACGGTAAAACCGCCTAAACAACGATTACGCTATTTTTCAGTGCCGACACAAATTAACTTTTTATCATCCTTTAACGAAAGTCAAACCTATATGGAATTGATTGCTTTAGACAGACCAGGACTTTTAGCTTGTGTTGGAGAAGTTTTTGCTAACTTAGAGATATCTTTAAGGAGTGCCAAAATTGCCACTATCGGCGAACATATCGAGGATCTGTTTATTTTGACCGACAAACATAACCATGCCCTTGATGATGATACTTGCCATAAACTAAAACAATCCATCATTGTTGCGCTCGATGCAATGAATTAATCACATAAATTAAAGATAATAACTATGCAATTTTTTACTATTTTGTTTCCTATTTTTTGTATTTTCGTGGTGGGATTTATTGCGCAGAAAAAATTACATTTTGATGTGGCAAACCTGTCCAAAATGTCACTGTATGTGCTTTCACCCTTTTTGGCATTTAAAACATTTTATACACATACCTTAACAACAGAATACTTATTCTATATTTGCTATATTTTTGGTCTCTGTTTTGCTTTAGTCATCATTATTTCGATTTGGTCTATTTTGATGAAATACTCCAGCAAAGAACGCTGTGCAATGATTTTAAGCGCTTGCTTTATGAACAATGGTAATTATGGCACACCCGTATTGCTTGTCTTTTTTGGCACAATAGGATTTGATCTGGGCGTAATTATGATGGTGCTACAACAATTTGTCATGAGTACTGTTGGTATCTATTATGCGGCAAAAGGTAGCGCACGAGATGATATCGTTACGCAAAAAGATGTCATTAACAAAGTTATTCGAATGCCTGTGGCGTATGGAGCGTTTTTAGGTATCCTTTTTCAACTTTGTAACATTCCCTTATCTAAATCGATTATGACGTCCATTGGGATGATTGGTGACGCATCCATCGTGGTGATTATGATTATATTAGGTATGCAATTAGCAAAAATAAAAATCACCCAACTGGATTATCCTAAATTATCTTTTGCACTCCTTACTCGGATGATTCTATCGCCAATTGTTGCTTGTGCCATGGTCTACTTCATGCCTATTGCACCGGTATATAAGCAAGTGCTAATAGTACTAGCGGCAATGCCAAGTGCGGCAAACACGACATTAATGTCGGTACAATTTGACACGCACCCTGAACTTGTATCAAGTGCCACTTTTTTCAGTACTTTAATCAGTTTAATTACCCTACCGATTGTTCTATCCTTAGTTGGGGCGCCCATTCCTTACTGATTCATGATCTCTCGATAAGAGAGATCTTATCTTTTACCATCAAAAACCATTTTTTTGATAAACGTTATCTGGATTCGGCCCTACGCGTTGATTTTGGTTAAGTCCATTAATCGCTTGTATTTCATCTGAAGTGAGTTCGAAATCAAAAATATTAGCATTCTGCATAATTCGATCCGGATGTGCTGATTTAGGGATCACAATGTAACCATTTTGAATATGCCAGCGTAATGTCACTTGTGATGCTGATTTCTGATATTTATTACCAATTTTAATAAGAAGCGGATCATTAATGACTTTGTTACGAGCCAACGGTGACCAAGCTTCAATAGCAATCTTTTGTTGTCGTAAATATTCCACTAATTCGATTTGAGTTAAATAAGGATGAATCTCGATTTGATTAAGCATGGGTTTAATATTTGCTTTGGTTGAGAGTAATTCTAAATGCGAGATTTGAAAATTACAAACGCCGATTGCCCGCACACGCTTTTCTTCATACAGTTTTTCGAACGCCTTCCATGTATCAAAAAAAGTGTCACTTAATGGCCAGTGAACTAAAAAAAGATCGAGGTAATCAAGCTGTAAATCTTTTAGCGACTGATTAAAACCCGCTAATGTTTTATCATAACCTTGATTGCTATTATTGATTTTAGTGGTAATAAACAATTTATCACGTGCGACATGGCAATCTTTAAGAATTTGCCCGAGTTGCTTTTCGTTCTGGTAAAGCTGAGCGGTATCAAACGCTCGATATCCCGCATTAATAGCCGCATTTACTGCACATGATAATTCATCAAAATCAGTTAATTGATAAGTGCCAAAACCGAGTTGCTGCATTGCTACATGATGACTAAGCATTACTTTACTGTTGATCGAAATCGTCATGATAACCCCTTCTATTTTATTCAGATTATTGATCAATTATATCGATCATATCGATATTATCAATTAATTTAGAGTATTATCTCTTCTTCATCACCATCCCAATCTTTTTCGAATTGATTCACAAACTCAACCAATATAGCGTGACGTTTTAATGCGATTTTTTTAGCAATTTGTGTATTCATCCTATCTTTGAGTAAAAAGAGTTTTTCATAAAAATGGTTTATTACTGTATTAGGTTGTTTATAGTTTTCTTCATTTAATGATGTTCTGGGTAATATAGTGGGATCATACATAATATTGTGCTTGTTACCCCCATAGTAAAACGTCCGAGCGATACCAATAGCACCAATGGCATCTAATCGATCTGCATCTTGTACAATTTGCCCTTCTAACGACAATTCTTTTTTTTGAGTAAGATTTTTTCGATATGACATATTTTCAATAATGTCAAAAATATGTTTAATTTCGCTTTGACTGATCGTTTGTTGAATTAAAAAATCGTGTAACTCACTCATGGCGTGATTCACATCTGATACCACTTTTTCATCGATAACATCATGAAGATAGGCACTTAAAATCACGATAAAGTAATTGGCTGTTGGCTCATGTTTTAAAATTTGTTTTGCCAATTTAACTACTCTTTCAATATGCGCCATATCATGACCAGAAAAATCGTCAGCAAGTTTTTGTTTAACAAAAGTTTGAACATTATTGATAATTTTTTGTTGATCGACCATTTTCTTTGATTCCTGACTCATTCGATTTATCACTTCCTTAATGTGGGACACTATTTTGAGATATGATTAACATTTAGGTCAAATTATGCTTGATGCCATTGATAAGCGAATAAACTAAGATGACCTAAAATTTTAGTTAACAAAAAAGAGGCGATTTTTTTCTACTTTTTTGATTTGATAGAATGATATAAATCAAACTATCTTTTTAATTTAACTTTTCGCTCGGATAATAACACACCACAGAGCGTAAATAATGTGCCAAACGCAGCAAGCCAAGTAAACGGCTCATTCAATATAATTACCGCACCAATAATCGTTAACACAGGGACCAGATAGAGATAAATGCTAATCTTTACAGCCCCCACTAATTTCACCGCATAATTCCAAGATACAAAACAAATTGCAGATGCCCCTAATCCTAAAAACAGAATATTAAACAGATTGGTTGTATTGCTAAATCGGGCTAAATTTAGTTTAAAATCGAATAAATAAAGTGCTGGAAGCATGAGCAACAAACCATAAAAAAAGAATCGTCGGGTTAATAAAATCGTGTTATACCCTCGATGACTACTTTTTTTAGTTAAAATCGAATAACATGCCCAAAATAAACAAGCTAGCATGGCGAGCAGATCACCAAGCGGATTCATGGCAAGCACATATTTGCCATTAAAGCAGATTAATCCAACGCCAATCGAGGCAAATAAACAACCAACGTAAAAACGCTTAGGTGGTGTTTCAGCCTTGAGAAAAAACATAGCTAATAGCGCAGTAAATATGGGGGCTAATGTTGTGATAATTCCTACATTTGAAGCAGTAGTATAGGTTAATGCAATATTTTCACATAAAAAATAACAGGTAATCCCACATAATCCAGCACATAAAAACATGAACTCTTGTTTTACTCCTTGCCAAACTAACAAACGAGGGCATAAAATCCAGAGCGTTACATAACCCAGTAAAAAACGAAAAAATAAAATCTCTATCGGTTTAAACTCAATTAATAATGTTTTGGTGGAAATAAACGTCGTTCCCCAAAAAAACACAGTCATTAATGCAATTAAATGCCCCTGTGTTCTTTTTGTTAATAACATAAAGACCTCAATCTTACAGCAATGTAGCCCTTTCTGAGTAAATTTTTACTCACTTTTCAAAGGCATTGATAAATATATTAGGAATAATACAAAAATTATGTCTAGTGCTTACTTGATTTTGTTAAAAATAATGCTATTTAAGAATATGCACTTATACTAACGCTATGCTCTTTTGTGTGCAAACAATTTCAAGTCATTATAATGATAGGTAAATATGAAGTAGAAAGATGACAGATAAAAAAAATCCACCCGAAATTCGAGTGGAGGGCAAAAAATGAAAAAACGTAATCTGTTAATATAGACAAGCAAAAACCCAAAAAGTTCAATTTAATTTCAGATATTTTTGAAATTTTATTAAAATAATTTTTAATTATTTGATTTATTTTTATTTGTTTAATTAAATTTTTTTCAAAAAAAGTAAAATTTTTTACTTTTTCAACATCCACTAATTAATCATGTCAGCTTTGTAACCCATCCCCTCTAACGCTAGTTATAAAGTCACATTTACAAATGAAACTATTTAACGCTTTTAATAAGAGCAAAACTATCATAAAACAAACATTTGATTGCCTAACCCAAACTAAGCTAACTTGTATTCATGCTTGATTTCACCTATAATGCCCCGATATTGTATTACGTTACTTATCACAATTGGGGCTGATTCTGGATTCGACGGGATTTGCGAAACCCAAGGTGCATGCCGAGGTGCGGTAGGCCTCGTAAATAAACCGCAAAAAAATAGTCGCAAACGACGAAAACTACGCACTAGCAGCTTAATAACCTGCATAGAGCCTTCTCTCCCTAGCCTCCGCTCGTAGGACGGGGATCAAGAGGAGTCAAACCCAAACGAGATCGTGTGGAAGCCTTGCTTGGGGCGGAAGCATTAAACTTAATCAAGCTAGTCTATCGGTAGCGTGTTTGTCCGCAGCAGGTAGGCGAAATTTAAAGACAAACTACGCATGTAGTACCAAGGATGTAGAAATTTCGGACGCGGGTTCAACTCCCGCCAGCTCCACCACTTATTGTTCCATAGCAGTCTATTAAAACAATTAATTAATTGAAAAATTAATAATTAAAGGTTTGCTGTTTGTAACCCATCCAGATTAACGCAAGTGAATCCAACCCAAATTGGTACATTTTTAGGACACAATTCTATATTACAAAATTTCGTGTAACAATTTCTTTGTGATCTATATAAGGAGTATTGATAGGAAAATTAATGAAGTCCCTAAACAATTTTGAGATGAAAACTCTTACCTTAATACAAGTATTGAACCCCAACAAATCCCGCCTTGCTAATTACGATAAAAACGAAAAATGACGTATCTATAATCATTCTAATTATCTTAAACAGCGCAAGGAATTAATGATTTGTAAGAGCGAAATGTTTACAAAAATTAAGGTATCGTATAATGGTAAATGTTATAATTTTATATATACAAAATAATTATTTTATTAAGGGAATTTACAGCATGATAAAAAGATACTTATCCATTCTATTGTTAGTATTGCCATCTTTAAATATTTCAGCTAACCAATATGACTGGTTTTCTCCCATAAAAGAAAATGGCTATCTTTCTTATAATGAATTAATTGGTTTAATAAACCAAAAAGAAAGCAATACGGAAGCATATTTTTTTGGTTTTGGTTATTTATCTGGTATGATTCGTTCCATTGCAATGATAAAAACTGCATATAGAATAGAATTTCAGAATGAGCTTTATTGTCGACCACCAACTGAGTTAATTAAAGCCGATGACGAATTAGAATTACTCAAAAATTTTTATTCAAGATTAACTAATACACAAAAAGAAATATATGAAGATTTGAATGTAGCAGCTATTTATATTCAAGCTTTAAAGTTAAAATATCCCTGTAAATAAAAATGATGCTGGAACAATCAAAAGCAATATTTCGTTGCTATAGATTTCTTATGAACAAATGAGACTTTGCCAAAGAGTAATGAATCACCATAAAAACTTTCTATTTTAATTAACATATTAGCATTTTGTCTTATTTGGCAAAACTGCCGATTATAGATAGTAGTTGATTACAACTCAATTTCCTTTAATTCGTGATAAAAATCATAGGCAATTCGATGCCATTTTGTGGTGGCAACTATTTGTTCTAAATAAAATTTATCAGCTAGCCATACAAAACGATCACCTGAATAAGTTTCAATCACATTAACATGACTCCAGCATAACTGAGATAATAAGTTTTCTAACTCTTCTAGCCAATCATCTGGCATAACGTACATCTCATTATACTCAGTAGCAAAATGAATAATATGTGAATATTTACTATCGCTCTATTGTTATACGGCAACAGAGCAAACATATCTCGACATATATAGACTCCTAAGGTGGAAGAGACACTGTCTTTAAAAAGTCAATAAAATATAATTTCTTATACTCTGCTTTTACTAAAAAAGCATTGAGCTGTAAATATGTTTTATTATTTTTGATTAACTTTCCTTTGTCATAGAATTATTTTACTTGATAAATATACTTACTATAATTAAACATTCACTTAGATAAGTTTTAAATATGATCAAAAATAGATCCCATATTAGGCATAAATAAACGACAGTACTGTTTTGTCGCATATATATCAGTCATGCCTGCAATATAGTCACAAATCACCCTTTTTTTATGTTCATCATTAGCGAGTGTATATTCTTCAAGCTTATTTTTGGGTAGTAGCTTATTTGGATTTTCACTAAAAACTTCGAATAAATTTAAAACAATATTTTGTCCTTTAAATTCTAAGAGTTGAACTTGGTTGCGTTTTATAACGTACTTTATAATTAAGTCTTTTAATGCTTTAAGGCATTTAGCTGCTTCAGTTTCCATCACAGCATTAAAAGAAAGTAATTGATGTTGAAAAAAGGCTCTTTTTTCAATAGAAATAGAACGCACAAAATAGCCAATTAGCTTACTTATAGCATGTTTTCTATCTTTACCTGAACTTGAAAATAGTCGTTGAATATAGGTATCTTTTTCTTCAATTAATGGAGAAGTAGGAAATTTATCTTTAAAAGATAATAAATCTTTTTCCCAGTCTGTAGAGGTAATTAAGCCTAATGCTAAGGCATCTTCTAGATCATGTACTCCATATGCAATGTCATCAGCGAGTTCCATGATTGAGCAATCTAGCTATTTATATTGGGTTTTATGGTGTTTTTTAATTTTTATATTGTTATTTTCCACCACTATACTCATAAAGCATTTTTTATCTTCATCTGAGAAAGGTTGTAAAATCCAATCAAGAACTTCCTTCTCATCGTTAAGAATACATTTAGGTGGCTTTGAACTTTCAATATTGTTTTTTGACCATTTTGCATCAAGATCATAATTAGCTACAGTATCATGGATAGCTGGATATTTTACTAAACCTAAAAGTGTTCTGCGTGTTAAATCTAAACCATGATGAGGAGAATATTCACCAAGTTTGGCAGCTATTCTTAATGTTTGACCATTTCCTTCAAATCCGCCATGATCTTTCATAAAACTATTTAACGCAATTTCTCCAGCATGTCCGAATGGTGGGTGACCTAAATCGTGTCCTAAACCAATTGCTTCAATTAAGCTATTTTCAGGGATCCATGTTAAAATTTCGGAGTCATTTTTATATTTAGCTCTTAAAGCATTGCATATACTCGAACCTAATTGGGCTACTTCAAGAGAGTGAGTAAGTCGTGTTCGATAAAAATCACTTTCTCCAAGATTTATAATCTGTGTTTTGGACTGCAGACGGCGAAAAGAGGCAGAATGTGTTATTCTGGCTCTATCACGGTGGAATTGATCATCAGGCTCATTTATTTTTGCCGAATTAAATGATTTCGCGGGATATGGCTCATCATCACTTCTTTTTCTACATAACCATTCATTATCCATGTAAATTTTCCTCTTTATTATTAAAATACATTCTATTTATACGTTTTACTATAAACAATGTAAATAATATACAGCAATTATTTGATGTTGCTTTAAAAAAATTTCGCCACTTATCAGAAATTTGGACTGGTTTATTAATATCTATCATCTGTATCACGTATTAAGTTATTGTCTTATTCAGACTAAAAGAGAAAAATATATAGAATTTACGGTTTAAAAAAGAAATGATTCTTTTGATTTTTTATGAACGATCAAGACCATAATTTGTGTAAATCACATTTTGTCAACCTCACAAAATCAGTTTACTTTCCCCATTGGTTCCTAAATTGGACCACGTAAAAAAATTAAAATATTTTTATTTTAATTAATCAATAAATTATAAAATAATTCAACTCCCGCCAGCTTACTAGACTTCAATCGAAGTAAAAATGACTTTAAAAATTAATGATAAACTTTGAAAGATAAGTTTTTTGTACATTCAACTTAACTAATATAAATACCACCGCCATAAAATAATAAGATGAATGGTAAGGAAATCTTTTTATTTGTAAGTCGAAGTGATAACAAAGTTTGGCAATTAGGTTATAAACAATGTTATATAAATAAGGAAACAGATATAACAATTTAACGTTATCCGCAGCTAATAGTTAATCAAGTAGAAAAGATTCGTTGGAACAACATATAGTAATCTGTTGGAATCACAATTTTATCAATTGTCCCATCGAATGACGTAAATAGATGTTCAAAAAATCTCATAAAATACCTCTGTGTTTTAATTAAAATTATTGATAATTTAAAAAAGCTCTTTTAAGTCATGAAAAATTTTTTGGAAATGAGAGATAAATAATTATCTGATATAATTAAATAAATAATAGAATAAATCTAATTGGTTGCAAAGTCCAATGGACGTCTATTGATCAGTATTGGTGATCAAAAGTAACGATATATTTAGACTCTATAACCATTAAATTTGAAAAGAACAGTTTATGAGACTTGAAGAGAAATATATAAAATTTGGTTATTTTTGGTTACCTGAAAATCAACAGAATTCAATAGCTGGGGTTCTCTCCATTTATGATGGTGGACGGGCAGAATTAGAAATCATGGGTAACTTTGATGAAGATAAAGAAATTGAATTTATTTGTGAACATGAAAATAATCGTCTAAAAAGAATAATTGGATTTGTCGAAGGCGATGGATTAGTAACACTGGAAAATTGCATTTATCTTAAGAAAAATTTTGGATTTGGAAACATAACTAAATCAAAAATTTTGGCTAATACAGTTTTGAGTGGGGCTGAATGGGGAGCCGATGAAATCGTTACTTTTAATACATTTTCTTTTTCTGTTGATTGCTTAGATGAATGGGTTGAAATAAGTGGTATTCATGTAGAGCGTGATTGGAAAAATAGATCAGTAAGTATTTCTTATAACAGACCTGAAAAAATAAATTTTGTACTTGATAATGGGATGGAAATTGAAATTAATTTTCATTACACATCTCCTAGTTTCCCTCATATAAAAGAGGCAAAGATTACTCAAAAGGCTTATTTTAAATTAAAATCTGAAGAGTTACGTAAATTAAATGATTTTATAGCTATTGCCAATAAGATAACCAACCTTATGTGCTTTGCTATGGACACAGTTGTGAGTATAAAAAATGTTTCAGCAACATCATCTAAAAAACTAGATAAATTAGGTGAAGACGAATACCCAACTGAAATTAAATTATTCTATCAAGCCATACCATTTGTAGAAACTGTACCTAAACGTCATTCTTTTGAAATGTTATTCAATTTCAAAATTATAAGAAATAATGCTCAGCAAATATTCAACAATTGGTTAAATGCTTATGAGTATTTATCTCCCGCATTTAGTTTATACTTTTCAACTCAAAGAGGAGATCAAAAATATCTTGATGGAAGGTTTCTAGCTTTAGTACAGGGTTTAGAAACATATCACCAAAGAACTAGTGATGAGAAATTAATGAAGAAAGAAGTTTATGAATCATTAGTATCTAAAATTCTTGGTGCATGTCCCGAAGAACATTTAGAATGGCTTAAAGGCAGACTAATGCATGGAAATGAAATTACCCTGAGTAAAAGGTTGAAAATGCTTATTGAACCATTTAAATGTTTTCTGGGAACAAATAGTGAAAGAAATAAACTTTTGAGACAAATTGTAAATACTAGAAATTATTTAACTCATTATGATGAAAATTTAAAAGATAAATTAGTTACGGGACGAGATCTTTGGATTCTATGTTTAAAAATGGAAGTTATATTCCAGTTTCACTTTTTACATGTTATTGGCTTCACTACTGAAGATATTAAAAAGATGGTTAAAAATTGCACTAAATTAAAAAATAAAATTGAAGAAATCAAAAAAAAGGATATGACTGAATAAAATATTCGATTTTTTATTTTCAAACCAAATCATCATATCTGATATAAATTATATTTTTGTATAAGAATTGTTTGGTATGCCATAAAGAAATATTCAAGAAGAACAGCAACGCTGTTGCCTGATAGTTAATTAAGAAAATTAAACAATTAAAAAAATAATTATTCTATTAAAGTGATTGTTCCTATCAGTTAATTAAACCTTCAAATAGAAACTATAACGTTTTCATAGGAAGTATCCTATTATTTTTTTATATTTCAAATATCATTTTCAGCTAATTCATCATCTTTAGCATAAAAATAAGCGCTAGGCACATCAAGAACTTTTGCGAGATGTTTTACAAGAGTAAAATCAGGTGAATGAACTTCATTTTCATAAGAACTAATGCGGGAACTTGCTGATTCTTCCTCTAATCCTGCTTTCACTCCAAGTTCAGTTTGTGTTAGATCTGCATTAATTCTAGCTATTTTTAATCGCTTACCAATCATGATTATTGCTACTCATCTTATATAGTTTTGATTAATAATTATCCTCTTCTTCGATTTGAATTTCGTAATGGAATACTTTAATAAATCATGTAATTGATGACTTTAGGAGGTGTTATGAATAGCAAAAAAGACTGGCATCCTGCCGATATTATTGCTGTATTGAAAAAGAAAGGAACAACGCTATCTGCATTATCTAGACAATCAGGCTATGCACCTTCAACACTGGCCAACGCACTTGTACGTCCATGGACAAAAGGCGAGCTGATTATTACCAATACATTAGGTGTAGAGGCTAAACGGATTTGGCCCTCTCGTTATAGAAAGAAAATTCGGGTATTGCGAAGTAAAGAATGTGAATAGAACCATCTAATATCTATTATGGACAATACTAAAAAGTCTGGTTCAATAAAATGCACGGTTCACGGCACTCTTTTCACTTTACACGATAAAAAACGCTTACTGGTTGGGAATCACCGAGAACCAAGAATTAACTAGTAAAAAGCTAATGCCTGAGTAGCAGATTAGAAAACAATTGGCTACGCTAGCAGAGAACTTGGGCATGAGTAGATTACGGGGTTAGGGTTTATTTAAGATAACTCAGCTAATTTATTTAATAAGTTATGAGCAATATTCTCTAATAATGATGCATTTAAATTGTAAATTAATTAATGTATAGCAATACTATTTTTACAGTATATAACTACTAATTACATTCATCAGGATAACAAAATATAGTAAAATATGGACTATTATGCATTAATGTACCATTATTCATACAGAGTATTATATGATATTAGCTAACATTCTTCGTGATTCAGACTATAAACTAAACCAATTTAAAGATGAAAAAATTACCAAATTAGAACAAAGCATTGTTTTCAAACAAGATAAAAAAGGCAGTGATATTGCCTATATTGAATGTCTAATTCGTAAAAAACAAATTAAATTGACACCAGAAGAGGTTGTTCGCCAATTATATTTAATGGTATTAATCGATGATTACCAGTATTCAAATAGCCGTATAGCAGTAGAGGAATCTGTTTCTTTTGGGCGAGAGAAAAAACGTGCCGATATTGTCGTGTTTGATGCACAACAACTTACGGTTCCTTATATCATTATTGAGCTCAAAAAACCTAAATTAAAAGATGGTAAAGAACAACTAAAATCTTACTGTAATGCTACAGGAGCGCCTATTGGAGTATGGACAAATGGCGAATCCATCTCATATTACAACAGAAGAGATCCTAACTATTTTATTGATATTCCATCAATACCAAAATCAACGCAAAAACTAACCGATATTTTAACCGAACGTTGGACCATTCAAACTTTAGTTGATAATGATAAATTAATTAAAGAGCGTAAATCTTTAAAAGACCTTATTTTAGAGATGGAAGATGAAGTGCTGGCTAATGCTGGTGTTGATGTTTTTGAAGAGCTTTTTCAACTGATTTTTACCAAACTATTTGATGAATTATCCAGTACCCGAAATCCATCAAGAAACCTTGAATTTCGTAATTACGGTGAAACAGGTGCTGAGCTTAAAGAAAAGATACAACGCTTATTTGACGAAGCTAAACAGCATTGGGAGGGAGTTTTTGATAATAGAACTAAAATCACGTTAACATCATCACATTTAGAAGTATGTGTATCTTCCTTACAAGGAATCAAATTATTTAACTCTAATTTAGATGTGGTAGATGAGGCTTTTGAATACTTAATCAATAAAAGCAGCAAAGGGGATAAAGGACAATATTTTACACCTCGTTATGTGATTGATATGTGTGTTAAAATGCTTAATCCACAAGCACACGAATACATGATTGATACTGCTGCGGGTAGTTGTGGTTTCCCTGTACATACTATCTTTCATGTATGGAAACAGCAGTTAAAAGAGAGAGGACTGCCAATTAGTCATCTATTTACAGCTGAGAAAAAACTTACTGAACAGGAAGATTATGTGAGTTCTAAAGTATTTGCCATTGACTTTGACGAGCGCGCTGTACGTGTAGCCAGAACTTTAAACCTTATTGCTGGTGATGGTCAAACCAATGTTATGCATCTAAATACCTTAGATTATGACCGTTGGAATGATTATTACAATAATATTGAATGGACAGATATTTACGGCACAGGTTGGAAAAATATTCGTAAATTATTAGTCAATCCCAAATCTTATAATGTAAATGGTGAAACAAAATTTGATTGCCGAGATTTTAACTTTGACATTATTATGGCAAACCCGCCTTTTGCTGGTGAAATCAAAGAGAGTCGTTTACTAGCTAAGTATGAACTTAGTAAAAATTCTAAAGGTAAACAGCAGGCAAAGGTTGGACGCGATATTTTATTTATTGAGCGTAACTTAGACTTCTTAAAACCAGGTGGGCGTATGGCGGTTGTCTTACCACAAGGCCGTTTTAACAACAGTTCAGATAAATATATTCGAGAATATATTGCTGACCGTTGCCGAATCTTAGGTGTTGTAGGTTTGCATGGAAATGTTTTTAAACCACATACAGGCACTAAAACCAGCGTATTATTACTACAAAAATGGAATGATGATCCAAATCTTGGTCCACTTTGCCCTCGTGTCGATGACTACCCTATCTTCTTTGCTACTATGCAAGAGCCAAGCAAAGATAATAGCGGTGAAAAAATATATGTCAAAAAACAGGATTATCCAGAATCAGCACAAAAAATGCGGCATGAACAACAATCTGCCGAACCAGTCGATAGTTATAATGATGATAGTATCGATATGGAACAGTACCTATTAGATAGTCATGGTCATCTGATTGTTAAACATGATTTATTTAACCATGAAGGTTTAACTCAAGATGGTATTGCGGAAGCCTTTATTGAATTTGCAAAAAAAGAGAAGTTAAGTTTTTTTTAAATAGCCCTTTTGATAAAGCGAAGTATGAAGCTTTGTTGGAAGGGCAGGAAATCAGTGAAGTAAGCTTAAATACAATTTTGAGTATGGTGGACTTCCGAATAGATGCTGATTTTTTCTTGAAGGAATTCACAAATATTTTAAGCCTTTCAAAAAAATGGCCTGAGTTATCAATTATATCAGATACCTATGAATTACATTCCAATGGAGCATTTAAAGATATTCATGGATATTTGCATAAGGATTGTTATAAAAATATTAAATATATACGTTCAGAAAATGTAGGTAATTTTTTTATTAATGGTAAAATTGAATATATTTCAGATTATGCACATAACAATTTACAGAAAACTATTACAGAATATGGTGATATTTTAACAGCTAGAACAGGTAAAGTCGGAGGTGCATCCATTATTACCGATGATTGGATAAATTGTAATTCAAATCAAAATGTTGTAAATATAAAAATCAAAGATAAGAAAAAAGTAGATTCTTTTTACTTAGTGACTTTTTTAAATACAAAATATGGAATTATGCAATTTAAAAGAGCATCTACTGGAAACGTTCAACCGTGGCTAAATTTATCCCTATTACGTAAAGTTAAAATTTTTATACCATCAGAATATTTTCAAGTTAAAATAAAAAATATTATAGAGAAAGCGTTGTATTTTTTTAAAAAAACTCAAGAATTATACTTGAGCGCTGAAAATTTATTATTAAAAAAATCAAATGCTTTAGAGAGCAGTTTATTAATTAATATCAATTTGAAATCATTTAAGGAAAGTTTTCAAATCACAGGTCGCCTTGACGCAGAATATTATCAACCTAAGTATGATCAACTCTTTTTTCATCTATCAAAATTGGAAAGCAAAAAACTAGGGGAAATTGTTAACATAAAAAAATCAATTGAACCCGGAAGTGATGCTTATCAGGATACAGGTATTCCATTTGTTAGAGTTTCTAATCTCTCAAAATTTGGATTAACAAAACCTGAAATCCATTTGGATGCTAATAAATATGGCAATATAACTCTTTATCCTAATAAAGATACTATACTACTTTCAAAAGATGGTAGTGTCGGCATTGCTTATAAAGTTGAAGAAGATATGAAAATTATTACTTCAGGGGCATTATTGCATTTAAATATAATAGATGATGAGTTCTTACCTGATTATTTAACTTTAGTTTTGAATTCACCAATTGTTCAATTGCAAGCTGAACGAGATGCGGGTGGATCTATTATTCAGCATTGGAAACCATCCGAAATTGAAGAGGTTATTATTCCTAAATTACCATTAGATAGTCAGAAAAAGATATCTGATCTAGTTCTACAATCGTTTAAACTCAAAAAACAATCCGAACAACTTTTAGAGGTTGCTAAAAAAGCGGTAGAAATAGCGATTGAACAAAATGAAGCAACAGCGATTGATTATATCAACTCATACAGTGAGTTAATGCAAGAAGATGGAAATTGGTGCTAAACTATTTTTGCAATGTAAAAAGCTCAGCAGACTTGAATTTATCTGCTGAGTTTAATATTAGCATTAATAAGAATTGAAGCGTGCAGCCAGTGATTAATTCTGGTCATCAATAAAAAATTATTCAAGATAGTTTTGGCTGGTTTAAACGTATTATTAGGTATTTTGTACTTCAAGCAAAATACTTACAACACCTGCTTCACCAAACTCATAATATATTCTAAATTTTTAGTATCAGACACAGTTAATTCATAATCACCCGTCGCCCAATGACCAACATTAGAAACGTCTTTTGTTAATTTTTTAGGATCGTCAAGATTGCCTTTTTTAGCATTAATCCAAATTTTTAATGATTTATTTTGTAAATGTATAGAGACAATATTATTTTTACCTTGTTTAAATGCAATATAAAGTTTTTTAGGTGAGATTTCTAGATCTGTCGATAACGCTAAAATAGCATTCTTAAAGCTTTCATAAAGCTCTAGAACGTCATCTGATTTATCATTCAAATGGTAGTCTTCATCATATACAACTAACTCTTTGGTTACTTTATCTAATGCCGAATCTTTCGTATGTTGCACTTGTTTAATACTTGGTGCTGATTTAGAACGTTTAATAGGGTTAATCGAAATTAAGTCATTATCAAACCGTTTAATTTCCCATAGTTCTATGGCTAAATCTTTAAAGTTAGTCGACTGTTTTTGATAGTCAGTAAACGCAGGAGAAACAAAAATAATTTTACTTTGCGACCAATCAATTTGATGACGTTTTAAATTTGCTTGGCAAGATTCATTATACTCGACAATAAAATCAGCTTGATAATCCAGCATAAGATTTAAGTAGGTTACACCCTGATCGATAACACTAAAATTACGTTCACGTTTATATTCAATAATGACAAATGCATTTGCTTCGGTATCATAAGCCAAGGTATCAATGCGGTAATCTTTGATTTTGAATTCAGATTTTACAAAGGTTAAATTACCAATAATATCTAAATTATGTTCAAATAATGACTGGATCTCTTTTTCTAGTTTGAACGGCTTTTCTTTTAAGATAGTCAATTTATGGCTTTTATTTGCGAAAATTTGCATTATTACTTCCTAATCAATTACATCACTTTTCATAGAATAAACGATTCCGTATTTTTTTGCATTATTTATAAAAATAAAGATATTATGAATATCAATCCAATGATCCCCCTAAATTGGACTACGATAAAATGAAACTATATCTAATTTCATTAACCAGATAACTATGAAATAGTTCAACGTTCACCAGCTCATCAATGCATCATTTATTGATATTCAATCAACAAAAGAAAAGTGGTAATATCTTTATGATTTTATATTAATCAAGCGTTTTAGTTATATAATTGATATTACACAAATGTATAATTAAATATTGTACTCTCCTCTTCTCTCGGATACTAAAATCAAAACAGTCAAACCACAAGAGAAAGCACATGCCTAACAAGTTGGCATAAGATTATCTTCTGCTCATTAAACCTACTGGTACAAAGATCTGAAAGATTAACTGTTAATGGCTCGTTTCAGAAAAAACGAGCTTTTGTTAGTTTTCCCGAATTAAATTTAGCTCAAGATCGTATAAAACGCATTACAAAAGAAGTTATTATCTAAAGGTAATAATCCTCAAACCTATAAAAATTTGAACAACGTCATTCATTAGAATGAACAATAGAATACTTTTGAGAAGGTCGCCATATCTGCATTAAAAGATGGAAGAAGAATTTGATCCTAATGCTATTGAAGCAGCATTAGCTGATATTGTAGTTAATAAAATAAGACGCAAATATCATCGATCAACTTATCTAAAACAAAATTATAAACAAATCTAACTTTTTGTAAAATTTAGTATTTATTTATAAACGATAACCAATTATAATGTCAAGATTATACAATTAAGGAGATAATGATGGTTAAAAATTCAGACTTAAAAAAAATTATAAACATGGTTGCTGAAGAGCAAAATTATAACGTTAAGGAGGTTAATACAAAAACCCAATTATACTTAGATGGTTGGCATACTGTTGCATTTGAAATTAGAGAAAATAGCACAGGATACTTACAGGCACATCCATGGGAATCTGTTGATGAAAATGGTGATGGTCGATATGGAAGGGCTGTGTATTCGCTACGCTCAGTTAGTGATGTTATTCAATTTTGTTCCATTTTAATTTCTAGTTCAAAAATTCGAGCTAAAAGAAAGGAATAAATTTACTAACTATTTCTTACATCTCATACTTATAAGGTTTAATTTTTAATTAGTAGATTGTTAGAGCAATTTGTATCACACTCTATTAACCAAAATTTGCAACTATTAAATCGGATCATTTTGTCTGGGGTGTGTTTTGACCAGTATTGATATCCCGATAACCAAAACAAATAGTCCATTGAATTACATTTTCTAATACTGGTTAAAAGGTGAATTTAGTTAATGTTTTCATTCCGTGCTTCTTGGTTTCATCAATAAATAGGCTAAGGGTTCATGATATAACTCACCGTCATCGCCTTTTATAAAGGTAACAGTTTCTGGATAATTTTTTCCTGGCAATTTGACTTTTACTGTATATAAGGCATTAAGCTTATCTTGATTATTCAACACCCAATCAGGGGTATCCAATACCTGATAATCGATTTTTACATTAACTTGTGTTTCCTTTCTTCCTGTAAAACGACCTTTTTCATACGTTTTTTCTGTTATATCTTTTACTTTTACTATTTTTTTAGGGCCATAGCAAAATGAACTATTGTAAAAAGGTTTCTTCCATCTATTATCAATAAATTGATGCCAATATTCACGCCCCAAATCGGTTAAATCATAGCGATAAATGCCTGATTGCCCTTCTACTGGCGTTTGGCTTAATAAGCCTAATTCTGCAAACAGTGGTAAGGTTTTCGCTAATTTACCTTTATTCCAACTCGCCCATTGACTGTCACTTTCTAATACTGGTTCATCCGTATACGGTAGTTTTACTGAACCAAGAAAATAGCAAAAGTCGCCTTTAGCTTTATTTGTGGCTCGTGATTCATCATATTCTTTTTGAATATGCTCCCTTAGTTTTTCTTTGTTGTAGCAACCTAACAGTGAACAGGTGATTAATGTCAGTAAGGTGAATTTAGTTAATGTTTTCATTCCGTGCTTCTTGGTTTCATCAAATAATAAGCTAAGGGTTCATGATATAATTCACCATCATCGCCTTTGATAAAAGTTATCGTATCAGGGTATGTTTTATTGGGTAGATAAACGGAATCTTCACCATATACATTATCAATCTTTTCTTGACCATTTAATGCCCAATCAGGCGTATCTAATACCTGATAATCAATTTTTACATACACATTTGTCTGATTTTTTCGATATAACCCACTTTCATACGTTTTTTCTGTTATATCTTTTACTTTCACTATTTTTTTAGGGCCATAGCAAAATGAACTATTGTAAAAAGGTTTCCTTCCGCTATTCCCTCTATTATCAATAAA
>NZ_JBIDFH010000007.1:0-117410 GCF_046635745.1 Gilliamella sp. CG35 | reverse complement strand
TTAGTTGGTTTAGCCGAATCCTTAACCCGTTCACTACGCTTATTAAAATACGCCCGCATCAAAATAACCGGCACTGAGGCAGAACGAAAGTACATTAAAAAATTGAAGCGGTAGAGATTGAATTAGATGAGGTTAATTGGAATAATTTTGTTGAAAAGGGAGAGACAGGATCTTTAACCGGCAAACCAACTGAAATACCACTTTCAAGTACTTCTGAAAATATACGCTCAATTATAAGAGAAAAAGAAAGTGCTCAAATTCTTTCAAAGAATGGTTATCATGTGGAAAAGAATCCCATTACATCAGGAACAAAAAACCCAGATTACAAAATTAACGGTGAAATATTTGATAACGGTTTATCCCTGTGTATACAGGGAACACATCAAATGTTTGACCGTGTGCCCATTGAATCGCAGGTTTATCCCTGTGTATACAGGGAACACTATGATGATTTCATGGCGGTTTTAAAATCAATCGGTTTATCCCTGTGTATACAGGGAACACTTTATATAAATGGAGTTTATACGTATAATTTTCGGTTTATCCCTGTGTATACAGGGAACACGTTAAAATCTGCCCCGTGCGCTTTTTCCACAGCGGTTTATCCCTGTGTATACAGGGAACACTGGCTTAAATGATCAGCGTTCAAGTGCGCATACGGTTTATCCCTGTGTATACAGGGAACACAGCCCCCCCTATGTTTGAACTGCGATTTACGCACGGTTTATCCCTGTGTATACAGGGAACACACCAGTATTGCCGTCACCACGTTTCGCTGTTGCGGTTTATCCCTGTGTATACAGGGAACACATCGCGCCCGGTATTAATCGCATCAATTGCGCCGGTTTATCCCTGTGTATACAGGGAACACTATAAATCTCAAAAACTGCAGTTGAGCCGAGGCGGTTTATCCCTGTGTATACAGGGAACACACCGCCCTCGTAGCCCAGGGCTAATTCTTGGACGGTTTATCCCTGTGTATACAGGGAACACATTAAATTCATTTTTCTTATTATTGAAGGCATCGGTTTATCCCTGTGTATACAGGGAACACTCTAATTATAACCTATTGTTTATTAATTAAAATAGGAGGGTGTAAAATTCTACCAACTTTTTTGCTGCTTTTTTAAGCGATTAAAATTCTGATGGGGTTTGACAAAATTTATAATATTATCAATTTATTAAGCAATATTAGTAAAGAAATTTGTGCAATATTTATACTTGCCATGCGCTTATGTACCGACGCTATTTTGGATCATTGCATAACAGATCGTTATGTTAATTAGCTCTATTGGACTAAGCAGATTTTACTAAAAAACTCACTCATTATTTATTCCTCTGTCCTATCCCAATGGGTTTTATGTGCAAATCCCATTAAATTATTGGTCATTTTAATTCGTTGTAATTTAAGTGACCAAATTGGCGCTTTAATCATTCTGGCAAAAGGAAATTTTCGATAATAGTGTGAGTAAGCTTGGGTGGCATCGTGACCCTCTAATCGCGATGCGATGGCTTGAAATTGAATACCTTGGATTTTTGCAACGGTCTTTGGTGCTATGCTTATTGTACCCGCCACGTGTGAATGGGTTAACATCGCATTACCATGAATTGTTTTCACGTCAGAAAGGATATAAAGACACATGGAATCTTCATTAAAAACATAAAAAGCATTACACGCCCAAAGTTGATGATCAGGCAGAATCATACTGAGTGATAACACATGGTGTTTGTTAATGAATTCAAGGATTTTTTTATTGGGCTGCATATTTAATGAAAGTTAAACTCGATTAAGATGGTGTATTGTTTAAATGCATATCTTCACCCCAACGAGGTAATGCAGAAATATCGATATCAAACAGGTCTAACGCTCTAGCTACACTATGAGTTATCATATCATCAATACTATCAATACGTTGATACAGTGCCGGCACAGGTGGAAATATCACCCCACCCATTAAAGTGACAGCCTCCATATTTTTAATATGTCCTAAATGTAAAGGTGCTTCACGTACCATTAAAACTAAACGGCGACGTTCTTTTAAAACTACATCGGCAGCCCGAGTTAGCAAATTATCCGATAAACTGTTAGCAATTGCAGACAAACTACGCATTGAGCACGGTGCAACTAACATGCCCATTGTTTTATAAGAACCACTTGCTATAGCTGCCCCGATATTATTAATAGAATAAACCTTGTCGGCAAGCGCCTCTATCTGTTTGATGCTCATATTGGGAACTTCGTAAGAACAGGTCATGTGGGCAGCTTTAGAGATTACCAAATGAGTTTCAATATCCAATGGTTTTAAAAGCGTTAACGCTTTTATGCCATAAGCAAACCCCGTTGCACCACTGATTCCTATAATGATACGCTTTGCTGTCATGTTAATTCCTATAGTATTTTGACTACAAACAACATCGGTTGACATTGATATGTTCAAAATAAGATGATTCCAATTTTTTCATTCGATAAACTGAGATGTTATGCATGAGTAAATCTTATCACTTATCATTGATAGCTCATTGAACAAAAAAGCTGTCAAGTTAAAAAGATCGATTATGATAGATTTATCACAACACATCATACCTATATCGAATTTAGCTTTCAAGTAAGGGAAAGCTTATATAAAAATTGAGAACAAAAAAGAATAAATTTATTTAATAAAATTAATCTTTTTAATAAAACGATATTACATTAAGTTTAAGGATTTGGATATCAGCGACACAAATACAACATTACAGGATGAAATGTGATGAATTAAGATAAAATGCGCTAACTACGCCTAATTTAATAGGCTTAGGCGTAGTATAGTTTCAGTTATTCCTTAGCCATTGGCTGTTCAACCACTTTGGTTTCTTGATTACCTTGAATTGCTTGGATTTGTTGAGCATATTTGGCGACAGCATCTTTACCGGATAACAGACTATAAGTTAAGGTAAATTCGGTACTTTGTCCCGGCTCTAACTGGCGTACCCGTTTTTGTTCACGTTCAATAGTCACAGGATAGGCAAAACTGGTTCCCGGTTCTAAACCAGTAACATAACCTTGCTTAAGTGTATCGGTATTTTTCCACAAAGAAAGAACAGGAAGTTCTTTGGTATTAAAAGCAATACCCGTGCCTTTATCCCCTGCTTTATTCGTTAACATAACTTGCGTTTTACCATTAGCATCGGCATACGGATAAACGTTAAATACCATTTCGTCAAAACCTTTGGTTGGCCCTAGATAAGTTTGCCATGTTTTTAACCCATCTTTAGCATAATCGTTAAATGGCGAGATTTCTCGGACTGGTGCAACAAATTGAGCACCCTCTTCCAAAATTGGCGTACCGTAATTGCTATGATAAATGATTTGGAAATCTTTCGTGTAATCACCTTTATTGGTCACAACATCATGTACCGTAAACTCTTTACTACCTGGTACGTAACTTATTGATGCCCACGTTTCAAGATTGCTCTTTTTGAATGTGTTTTCTTTTATTAAACCTTTAACCGTGATTGTGTAAGGTGCTTTATCTAAAACTTCGACGACTAATTTTGAAACCGGAGTGTTTTGAGCTCGCCCATGCAATGTATACATCATTCCGTCTGCTTGCACTGCATGACCTGTCCATTCAAAACCACAACGCACCATCATTTCGTTAAAACCATCCAACCAACCCAGCCCTGCACGGCTTTCAAGATTTATAAATTTCGGGTGAACAATTTCGTCAACTGGTGAATCCCACCCCATTCGAATACCGTCACCAACAACTGAAATAATTCCCAGTCCACGAGTCGGACTTAATTTTATGGTAAAATCATTACTGTTGATTGTTAATAACTCGCTTCCTTCTTGTTTTCCACCTTTAAGGACAGTATTTGCAATAAAAAATTTTTCGGCGTTTATCCCTAAATCTTTATTGGAGATAGACCAATTTCCTTTTGCTACATCTTTCTCGGTATCAATTAGCACAAATTCTTTAGCATTAGCCGTCATGGTTGTAAAACATGCTAATACTGCAAGTGAAATGATTTTAACTTTCATGTTAATTCCTCATAATTTATTAAAACAACTAAACTGAATCGCTTCAGTCAATATGGCATAAAACGAGATAAATCAACAAAAAGAAAATATCAAAAATGAGAGATTATTCACACTTTTTAAACAGAAAAAATATCAATAATCTTATGAGTTATAATGAAATGATTTTATTTAACCACAATTAACGATTGGGTCTAACCTGTCCTGCTTTCCAATGTTTACGGCAAACAGAATGAAACTCGCTATCACCTAAATGTATAGAGTTACCAAACTTAACAATCTTACCATCTTTACCTTCTAGCAAATTCATCGTTGCTTTTTTTCCACACCAACAAACGGTTTTAAGCTCTCTAAAATTATCTGCGATTTCAAGTAAGGTTTTTGAGCCTTCAAAAAGATGTCCCATATAATCTGTTTTTAATCCAAAAAACATCATTGGTACTCCATACTCATCACAAACATCAGATAATTTCCAGATTGTATTTCGGGATAAAAACTGACTTTCGTCGATCAGTATACAGGCATAATCATTTTGTTTAATTAATTCAATTATCTCATCAACACTATTATCATCAAGCTGTAGCGCTTTTTTGCGTAATCCTAAACGTGATACAATTTCTACAGCAGAATCACGCGTATCGACAGACGATTTAAGTAGCAATGTTTGCATATTATTACTTAAATAATTATGGTCGATTTGTAATAATTCAGTTGATTTACCCGCATTCATGACGGCATAAATATAATAAATTTTCGACAAAATAAGGCCTCAAAATAAATTAATAAAGAAACAGAATAATTTAGAAAATAAAAAAGGTAAGTTATCAAACCTACCTTTTATCATTATAATGAAATAAAAACTATTTTGCTTTGCCTTGATTTGCAACAGCTGCTTGTTTGGCGGCAATTTCATCAGCATTACCTAAATAGTAATGTTTGATCACTTTCATATTGTCATCAAATTCATATACTAAAGGCACACCCGTTGGAATGTTAAGATCGATAATATCATCATCACTGATATTATCTAAATGTTTAACTAAAGCACGTAAAGAGTTACCATGAGCAGCAATAATAACACGCTCGCCTCTTGCTACACGTGGTGCAATCGTTGATTCCCAGTAAGGCAGAACACGTTTGATTGTTAATGCTAAGCTTTCTGTTAATGGTAATTCTGATTCAGGCAATTTGCTGTAACGTGAATCATGTCCCGGAAAACGCTCATCTGATTTTTCTAATGCAGGTGGGGTAATAGCAAAACCACGACGCCACAATTTTACTTGCTCATCACCATATTTTGCAGCAGTTTCCGCTTTATTTAAACCTTGAAGTGCACCATAGTGACGCTCATTTAATTTCCAACTTTTTTCAACAGGCAACCATGCTTGATCCACTTCATCTAAAACATGCCATAATGTATGAATAGCACGTTTTAACACTGAGGTATACGCATAATCAAATTCGAAACCTTCTTTTTTAAGTAATTGACCTGCTTCTGCTGCTTCTTTATTACCTTTATCAGATAAATCAACATCAGTCCAACCACAAAAACGGTTTTCTTGATTCCAAACACTTTCTCCATGTCGAATAAGAACTAATTTTTTTACTGCCATGAATATAACTCCTTTGTTACGTAAAATAAATTTGATGTATCTTGTTATCAACAGGAATACATGATTTTAATCATGTATTCCTGTTGTATTTCAATAAACGTTTTTAAACTATACACATTATTTTGGTAAATATTTTGCAGGATCAACGGATTGCGCTTTATAACGAATCTCAAAATGTAGTCTAACTGATGAAGTTCCTGTTGCGCCCATTGTTGCAATTTGCTCACCGGCTCGAACTGTTTGTTGTTCCTTAACTAAGATTGACTGATTATGCGCATAAGCTGTCAAATAATCATCATTATGTTTAACAATAATTAAATTACCGTATCCCGGTAACGCATTACCAGAATAAACCACTCGACCATCAGCCGCAGCGACAACTTTATCACCTAACGATCCTGAAATATCAATCCCTTTACTTGCGTTAGAAAACTTTTCAATAATCTTACCATTAGCTGGCCATTGCCATGAAATATTAGCAACCGTGGCTGTTGCGCCTCCTAAATTGGAACGACTTTGATCCGATGAATTAGAACTACTTGGAACAGATGTAATAGTATTACTTTGAACAGATTGAATGGTGCTGCCTTGATCAGATGAACGGCTTGATGAAGTACCATTTGAATTATCTTTGATCGTCACAACTTTTTGGGTAACGTTATTTTTAGTTTCAACAACCGTTGTTCCAAAACTGACATCCAAAACTTGACCTACATTAACGGCGAAAGGTTCTTTAATATTATTTTTTGCGGCTAATGATCGATAATCATTACCCGTTACCCAAGCAATATAAAATAAGGTATCTCCACGTTTAACAGTATAAGTATC
This sequence comes from Gilliamella sp. CG35, assembly GCF_046635745.1. NCBI lineage: Bacteria > Pseudomonadati > Pseudomonadota > Gammaproteobacteria > Orbales > Orbaceae > Gilliamella > Gilliamella sp. CG35. The sequence continues at coordinate 110,948 of NZ_JBIDFH010000007.1, read as the reverse complement.
CCCCTTATAGCCACCTTTAGGAATATCATCATAATTACGATTATACACAATACGTTCATTCGTTGTTGCAACGCTTTGACCAGACGAGCTGGAAGATTGCACAGTTGAACTAGAGCTTGATGACGATTTAGGATAAGTAGAGTTCGATATTCGGTTACCCGTCGAAATATTTGTCGGTGGTCTGCTATAAACAGACGGATTTGAGCTCCCGGAAGAATCTGAAATATCTACAATTGTAGCAGGGTTTGTTTGAGTACACGCAGCAATCAGCAAACTTAAACTACTTAATGTGAGAATTTTTTTCACTTTAATACCTTTCATTCGTTAATCTTATTTTGGTAGAAATTGCCCATGATTATACATTTTAACGTTTTTACCGTAAAAAGCTATTATCTTTAAAATATTCATGCTAATTTGATCATGGTCGAAGAATGATGAGGAGTACTTAATTAAAGACAAACTCACGCCATAAATCCAATAAGCTGTATAAAAATGAATGCCCTTTCTGACAAGAAATTTAACACCACTATACCATTAGTGAATCAACAAGCAAACTTGCTTATCAACTAAGATTAAATATTCAAAATGCAATTTTACAATGGGTATAAAATGATAAAAACTGAAATTGTTTTGAACGCAATGAGTATATACAATAAAATAGGTTTTCGTATAGTATATTTGTGGTATTTTTTTCAAAATTAAAATGTGACCAAATCTAATGACTTTATATATTGTAGCCACCCCAATTGGAAACTTAAATGATATCACGCTTCGCGCAATTGAGATCCTTAAAAAGGTTGATATAGTTGCTGCCGAAGACACTCGCCACAGTGGATTACTGTTGCAACATTTGGGAATCAAAGCCAAACTTTTTGCACTGCACGATCATAACGAGCAAGAAAAATCTCAGCTATTAATCGAAAAGCTCAAGTCTGGCGTATCGATAGCATTAATATCTGATGCTGGAACCCCCTTAATAAATGATCCAGGCTATCATTTAGTGAAAGCTTGCCGTGAAAATGAGATTAACGTTGTTCCTATTCCTGGCGCTTGCGCAGCGATTGCAGCCTTATCGGTTGCAGGACTACCGTCAGATAAATTCAGCTATGAAGGTTTTTTACCCGCTAAAAGTAAAGCTCGTCAGGACTATTTAATGACACTGGTGAATGAAACACGAACGATGATATTTTATGAATCAACACATCGTTTACTTGATACCTTGCATGATATGCAAACTGTATTTGGCGCAGACAAACAAATCGTATTAGCCAAAGAGCTAACAAAAACATGGGAAACGATTGTCAGCTATCCGGTGACTCAATTAATTAATTGGCTAAATGAAGATATTGCCCGTCAAAAAGGGGAGTTTGTTTTAATTGTTGAAGGTCATACTAAAACTGACACGGATATCGATCCCAATGTCATTCACACATTAAAATTATTAACCAAAGAGCTTCCATTAAAAAAAGCGGCTGCAATCACCGCCGAAATATACGGACTTAAAAAGAACCAACTTTATCAAATTGGGTTGAGTTTGGAATAATGAAAGCATCAACCAACTAACATTTAATAGCTATTGAGCTAAAACAAACTTACAAGCTACACCGTAAGATAAGCGTTAACCTCGAATAAGATTAGACAGTAAAACATCGATAAGAACATTGGCACAAATAGTGCGATTTAGTATATAATTAGCCACTATTTTTAAGTAATTTAATGATAAAAGGTAACAAACAGTATGGGATTCAAATGTGGGATCGTCGGACTACCAAATGTTGGTAAGTCAACACTTTTTAACGCACTAACTAAAGCAGGCATTGAGGCGGCTAACTTTCCGTTTTGTACAATCGAGCCAAACACTGGTGTAGTGCCTATGCCCGATCCTCGTCTCGATCAGCTTGCTGAAATTGTCAAACCACAACGCACTTTACCAACCACAATGGAATTTGTGGATATTGCTGGATTAGTGAAAGGTGCATCAAAAGGTGAAGGGCTTGGAAACCAGTTTTTAGCCAATATCCGTGAAACCGAAGCAATTGGTCATGTCGTACGATGCTTTGAAAATGAAAACATCATTCACGTAGCAGGTAAAATTGACCCTGCCGAAGATATTGAAATTATTAACACCGAGCTAGCGTTAGCAGACCTTGAAGCTTGTGAACGTGCTATGACTCGACTACAAAAACGAGCAAAAGGTGGTGACAAGGATGCCAAGTTTGAACTTGAAATTTTAGAAAAATGTCTACCCCACTTAGAACAAGGTAAAAAATTATTACTATTGGATTTAAGCAAAGAAGAACTAAACGCAATAAAGTATCTTAGCTTCTTAACCTTAAAACCAACCATGTATATTGCTAATGTCAACGAAGACGGTTTTGAAAATAACCCTTATTTAGATAAAGTTAAAGCCATTGCAGAAGCAGAAAAAGCGGTTGTTGTTCCTGTCTGTGCTGCCATTGAAGCGGAACTTTCAGAACTTGATGATGCCGACCGAGATGAATTTATGCAAGACTTAGGATTAACTGAACCGGGGTTAAATCGTGTCATACGTGCAGGTTATAAATTACTTAATTTACAAACCTATTTTACCGCAGGCGTGAAAGAAGTACGAGCATGGACAATATCCGTTGGTGATACCGCACCGCAAGCGGCTGGAAAAATCCACACTGATTTTGAAAAAGGCTTTATCCGAGCGCAAACTATCGCATTTGATGACTTTATCAAATACGGGGGTGAACAAGGGGCAAAAGAAGCAGGTAAAATGCGTTCTGAAGGTAAAGACTACATCGTCCAAGACGGCGACATTATGAACTTTTTATTTAATGTCTAATATTAACACGTATGATGAAATACATTAACGTCACCACAAGGTGGCGTTAACGTTTAACGATAAAAAACACGATAACCAAAGCCTAAATCATTAAACAATAATCAAAACACATCGAGTCGATCCATTGAAACGCAAATAACCATGTTAATAAACATTAACACTATCGATAAAATGTATGCATCAACTAGGTAAGGAAAAACTATGTTACTGACTTTCGACCAAGCAAAACAAAAAATATTGCAAGCTTCCACCGCCGTAAAATCACTTGAACACGAAACAGTATCATTAAATGATGCACTCGACCGAATTACCGCTGTACCCATTATATCCCTCATTAACGTCCCTCGTTTTGATAATTCGGCAATGGATGGTTATGCTGTCAGATTTGCTGATATTGAAACATCGAGAACCTTACCGGTTTCTAAGACTGTTTATGCAGGTGATGATATCGGTGATCTTAACTGGGCAATTGGCAGTTGTTTACGAATTATGACAGGTGCGCCTGTTCCTAATGATGCTGATGCGGTTGTTATGCAAGAACATACACAAGTAAAAGGTCAACACATTACTTTTCTTAAAGATATTAAAGCGGGGGATAATATTCGCCGAATCGGTGAAGATATCAAAAAAGATGCAGTCACAGTTGCCAAAGGTCAACGCTTATCAATTCCTACTTTATCGACATTAGCAACGCTTGGCATTCAGCAAGTTTGCGTGTATAAAACATTAAACGTTGCTATCTTTTCAACCGGCAACGAACTAACGCCAATTGGTCAACCGTTAACCGACAATGGTGCTATTTATGACAGTAATGGTTTCACATTAAAACAGCTATTAACAAAACTGAATTGCCAAGTGATCGACCTAGGTATTATTCCTGATGATCCTAACCAAATTAAACAAGCTTTAATGACAGCCTCAACCCAAGCTGATTTAATCATTACCAGTGGTGGGGTATCGGTAGGCGATGCTGACTACACCAAAACGGCTTTAGAAGAGTTAGGACAAATTAATTTTTGGAAGATAGCGATGAAACCCGGTAAACCATTTGCCTTTGGACAAATTGGCAAAGCGCTATTTTGTGGTTTACCCGGTAACCCTGTTTCAACAGTAGTGACATTTTATCAACTCGTTCAACCTTTAATTTCAGCGCTTGCAGGACAACAAACGCTATCAGCGGATTTAACTTTTCAAGTTAAAACAGCAACCGATCTTAAAAAAAGTGTTGGGCGCATAGATTTTCAACGTGGTAGAGTGGAACCAAATGACCAAGGCGAGTTAGAAGTTAAATCAACGGGTCAACAAGGTTCACATATTACCCAATCGCTCAATAAAGCTAACTGTTTTATAATATTAGAACAAGAACGCGGAAACGTCAGTAAAGGAGAATATGTCACCGTTACGCTGTTTAATGACTTATTAAAATAGTGCCACTAAAATGGCTCCAGCGGCAATCATCACAACCCCTACGCCTGATAAAAATGAAATTTTTTCACCAAATAAAACCGCGGCAAATACCACTGCAAACACCACGCTTAGCTTATCAATAGGGGCAACTTGCGACACTTTACCGTCTTTGATTGCCATAAAATAAAACAGCCATGACAACGCACCGGCAATACCACTTAATGCAATAATCAGTAATGCTTTTTTATCATTAAAAAACGTATTAATTAAGTTTAATTTACCCTGAACTGCCACCACGCCAACCAAAAATATCGCCATAACAATAGCTCGAATTGCGGTTGCCGTATTTGCATCAAGATGCTGTAAACCAATTTTGCCCAAAATTGCCACGAAAGCCGCAGAAATGGCAGACAACAAGGCATAAATAAGCCAAGCACTCATTTTTAATTCCTGTCTATTTGAATCATATATTGCTGGTTATTTGAATTTTTTTGGCATTGTTGTGAATTACTCATCACACCATCACAACCTTCTAACACACCGTGCGCTTTTGACCAACGATATTGTTTACCGTGATCATTCTTACCACCACAAGCAATTAAGCTTAAACTCAGTATCACACAAGACAATGTAATCAGTACTGTTTTCATGGTTTTCTCCGATGTTAATGTAGAAATGATTACTTAAGCTATATAGATTAATAACTGTTATTCTATTTTAGAATCTGTTTGATGAATAGATAGACTACCACCTATTTTTAACAAATGAAAGGCTCGAGCTTCACGGTATTGAGATAATAAAGTTGGCGGTTCATCTAAAGGTTCATCGGCTAACTCAAACGCTCCCCAATGTATTGCCATTGCAGCATGGCAATGTAACTCATCATAAAGTTGTACTGCTTGCTCAGGATCGATATGTTGTGACTGCATAAACCAACGAGGCGCATAAGCACCAATTGGAATAAGTGCCAAATCAATATGTGTAAAATATTCACCAATATGCTTTAAAACTGATGAATAAGCGGTATCGCCCATAAAATAGAGTGTTTTTGTTTGATTAGCATTAGCCACATTTGATTGAATCACCCAACCACACCACAATACCTTATTCACATCAAATAAACCACGTTTACTCCAATGTTTGGCAGGTGTTGCAGTAAAAGTAAGATTATCTATATCCGCCGATCCCCACCAATCCAGCTCAATAACCGTCTTAGCCCCCCACTTATGAAGTTTATTTTTTAAACCTAATGGCACTAAAATAACAACATTTGCAAAACGACTTACTAAATGTCGAATGCTATGATAATCAAGATGATCATAATGATTATGTGAAATCACAATAAAATCAATGTTAGGAAGTTCTTCAATACTCAGTGCGGGTGGTGTACGGCGTTTAGGGCCTAAAAACTGAAAAGGTGAAGCACGATCAGAAAAAACAGGATCGGTTAAAATCATTTTACCGTTAAGACGAATCAACGTGGTTGAATGCCCTATCCACCAAATTCTATCATCATCTAACGTCATATCAATCGATTGACACCATTGATGATTAAAACCAAGATAACCTGCTTGTGGGGGCAAAACATTCCGATTAAAATACCAACGACAAGTATCACTTAAAGTAAGCTTAAACGGCTCCTGATTTTTAAATTTTTTACCGTTATGGTGGGATTGATCAACGATATTTTTCTGTTCATAACTCATTAAAACGACCCTTATTAATTTGCGTATCGCTCAATTAACACAGCGACATTACTAGCATTAGCAATAGCATCGGGTTTAGAGACTTTAATTTTAATATGACCAACTGAAAATTTTTGCATAACATGCTCAGCAACCTGTTCAGCAACGGTTTCAATTAATTCAAATTGCTGACTTTCAACAAACAAAGTAACAGACTGACTAACCAAAAAATAGTCTAAACAGAGCGAAACATCGTCATTTTTGCCTGCCGGTTGATTATTCCAAGCCATCTCTAAATCCAAGATAAGCTTTTGCTTAATGTCTTTTTCCCAACTATAGACCCCAATGGTTGTAAAAATAGTTAAACCTTCAATCAAAACACGATCATGATTATTTATGCGCATATTTCACCCTAAAAACAGATTAAGTTTATCTACTTTAAACAGAAGATTACCGAATCTCAACAAATTACGCTATAATTTATTTTAAATTGTAATGAAATTAACCATAGCACTTATGACCCGTATATATCAACCTGTTTCGATTATTGAAAATAGCATCATGACATTAGATGATAATGCATTTAATCACCTTATTCGGGTTTTACGAATGAAAACAGGTGAAAATATTATCCTTTTTGATGGTACTAATCACATCACACCAGCAACAATACATGAAATCAATAAAAAATCGGTAACCGTCAAAACGGCGACCACCCTATTAGACAACCGTGAATCCCCTTTAAAAATTCATCTTGGACAAGTCATATCACGCGGTGAAAAAATGGAGTTTACCATACAAAAATCTGTCGAATTAGGGGTAACCAGTATTACGCCCCTACTTTCTGAACGTTGTGGAGTAAAACTCGATGCAGAACGATTAGACAAAAAAGTGAATCAGTGGCAAAAAATTGTGATTTCAGCTTGTGAACAATGTGGTCGTAATATCATTCCGGTGATTCATCCCGTCATGAAACTTGAAAATTGGTGTGCCAACTTAAACAGCGGTTTACGATTAAACTTACACCCTAAAGCAACACATGGAGTAAAACACCTTCCTACCGGACAAACGGATATCAGTTTACTAATCGGGCCTGAAGGGGGATTATCTGATGACGAAATCAACATGACACATCAGTATCAATTTACCGATATTTTACTAGGACCACGAATACTACGTACCGAAACAGCAGCGCTTACAGCCTTAACAGCACTACAAGTTCAATTTGGTGATTTAGGATAATTAACTGTAAAAAATCATAATTCATCATGTTTACATTGCATCTTAATCTGTTACGAGTATGATAGTTGCCAAAGCTTTTGCATAGTGATAAAAACACTATCTGTCACAATTCATATTTTATTGAACAATACAAAAGGAGTTACCATGATTAAGCTTGGTATTGTTATGGATCCAATCAGTCATATCAAGATAAAAAAAGACACCAGTTTTGCAATGTTGCTTGAAGCACAAAAACGGGGTTATCAACTTTTTTACATGGAAATGAACGATCTGTTTTTACGTAATGGTCAACCTTATGCAACAACACGAAAGTTAACCGTTCATCACGATCTCAATCACTGGTTTGATATGGATGAAGAACAAACACTACCATTAAGTGATCTTGATGTCATACTAATGCGTAAAGATCCCCCTTTTGATACTGAATTTATCTATTCAACTTATATTTTAGAACGAGCAGAAGCAAATGGTGTACTTGTGGTAAATAAACCACAAAGCTTACGTGACTGTAACGAAAAACTATTTACAGCATGGTTTGCCCAATTTACGCCAGAAACCCTCGTGACTCGTCAAACTCAATTAATACGAGCATTTCATCAAGAACAACAAGATATCATCTTAAAACCACTTGACGGCATGGGCGGATCGTCAATTTTTAGAATAAAACAAGATGATCCCAATATATCCGTTATTATCGAAACCCTAACCGAAATGAACACCCGATATTGCATGGCTCAAGCATTTATTCCTGCAATTAAAGACGGCGACAAACGTGTTTTGGTCGTTGACGGTCAACCGGTGCCTTACTGTCTTGCTAGAATCCCTCAAAAAGGGGAAACCCGTGGAAATCTAGCAGCTGGGGGATATGGCGAAGTAAGACCACTCAGTGACAGTGATTGGCAAATAGCTAAAAGCGTAGCACCAACCTTAAAAGAAAAAGGACTATTGTTTGTTGGCTTAGATATTATTGGTGATAAATTAACTGAAATAAACGTCACCAGCCCGACTTGTGTACGTGAAATTGAAGCGGCAAACCCAGACATATCTATTACAGGCATGTTAATGGATGCCATTGAAAAACGATTAAATAAAAAGAGCTAAACATGATTAGAGAATATAAAAAAACGGATCTCGATAAAATTATGCAACTATGGCTTGAAGGAAATATACAAGCCCATAATTTTATTGATCCTGAATTTTTCAAACAAAATTATGAATTTGTTAAAATGCTCATTCCAATGTCAACCATTTACGTGCAAGATCTTAATGGCGTAAAAGGATTTATTGGCTTAACCGAAAACTATATTTCTGGTTTATTTGTTGACGAAGAATTCCGCCGACAAGGGACAGGAAAAGCACTGGTTAATAAAGCGAAACAGCGTTACAACGAATTACTTGTTCATGTCTACAAACAAAATAGTACAGCTATTAATTTTTATCTTTCACAAAATTTTGAAATTGTTTCCGAATCCATCAATGAAGAAACCAATGAACCCGAATTATTGATGCGTTGCTTAGTTGAACACAACGTAAAAATCGGCAAGTGTGCAATTTAAATAAAACTAAAATGTGAGCATATGAATCTAAAAAATTATTTTATCATTGCAATGCCAAACGTATCCGAAACCTTGTTTAGCCGATCGGTGGTATATATTTGTGAACATAATCGAGATGGAGCAATGGGTATCATCATTAACAAACCTCTTGTTGAACTCAATGTTGCCACCGTATTGACTCGTCTTGAAATTATGGCACCAAAAAACTGTGCTGAACTAGAATACCCTGTATTTTGTGGTGGCCCTTTAGCGGATGAACAAGGATTTATTTTACATACTCCACAATCGGGCTTTTCATCGAGCATTCAAATATCTGATGACGTGATGATAACCACATCACTTGATGCATTAAAATCGATTGGGACACCTGAACAACCGAAAGATCTTTTTCTTGCATTAGGTTATTCAAGTTGGCAATCACTGCAACTTGAATCAGAAGTTGCCCGCAACGATTGGTTAGTGGCAGAAGCCGATCCCAATATTATTTTTAATGTTGCTATTGAAGAACGCTGGCAAAAAGCCGCCGAATCGCTAGGGATTAATATCAATCGCATATCGCATCAAATGGGAAATGCATAAACAATGGCAACCATTATTGCATTTGATTTTGGAACCTCAAGTATTGGTGCGGCGATTGGACAAGACATCACCAAAACAGCCAATCCACTTTGTTCGTTCAAAGCACGAGACGGCATTCCTAATTGGCAAACTATTGAAAAGGTACTTAAAGAGTGGAAACCTGATTACTTAGTGGTTGGGTTACCCCTCAACATGGACGGTAGCGAACAACCACTGACAGCCAGAGCACGAAAATTTGCTAACCGTTTACATGGCATGTTTGGTTATCAAGTTCATTTACAGGATGAACGATTATCGACGGTCGAAGCTAAATCGCACATTTTTGCGTCACGTGGTTACCGTGCACTTGAAAAAGGTCATATTGATGCTACTTCGGCAATTATTATTTTAGAAAGTTGGTTTGAAAACCATTAACTATTTTAACCTTTTATTTATTTTACAAATAATTCATCGCTAATCATTTACATACTTGCTAAAATAATCAGCAGTTTTTTTATTTAAGGACTGCTTCTCGTGTCAAATAAAACGCCTCTTAGCTATAAAGATGCCGGTGTCGATATCGACGCCGGTAATGCACTGGTTAATCGTATTAAATCAGTTGTCAAAAAAACTAAACGTCCTGAAGTCATGGGCGGATTAGGTGGATTTGGCGCACTATGCGCAATCCCACAAAAATATCACGAACCGATTCTAGTGTCGGGTACAGATGGTGTCGGGACTAAATTACGGTTAGCAATGGACTTACAACGCCATGACTCTATCGGCATTGATTTAGTCGCCATGTGTGTAAATGATCTTATTGTTCAAGGTGCTGAACCCCTATTCTTTCTTGATTATTATGCAACAGGAAAACTCAATGTTGACATTGCAGCAACGGTAGTGACAGGAATAGCACAAGGTTGTAAACAAGCTGGTTGTGCACTAGTCGGTGGCGAAACGGCCGAAATGCCAGGCATGTATCAGGATAATGATTACGATCTAGCTGGATTCTGTGTGGGTGTCGTTGAAAAATCAAAAATGATTGACGGCAGTCAAGTACAAGACGGTGATGCCATCATTGCGTTAGCATCCAGTGGGGCGCACTCTAATGGCTACTCATTAATTCGAAAAATTATTGAAGTCAGTGGGGTAAATCCGGCAACTGAACAATTAAATGGTATGCCTCTTGCTGATCACCTGCTTGCACCGACCAAAATCTACGTCAAATCGATTCTTGATTTAATTGAACATGTCAATGTACATGCCATAGCGCACATTACAGGCGGTGGATTCTGGGAAAACATTCCACGAGTGCTACCCGACAATATGCAAGCAATCATTAACGAAAGCAGTTGGCAATGGCCACAACTATTTAATTGGCTACAACAAGCAGGTCATGTCAGTCGGCACGAAATGTACCGGACTTTTAACTGCGGTGTAGGTTTAATTATTGTCTTACCCCAACATTGCGTTAATGACGCCTTAACGTTACTCAATAATCATGGTGAAAAAGCGTGGTTAATGGGTGAAATAAAACAGTCAACATCGGATGAACAAGTCATTATTCTGTAAAATAGACATCTGTTACTATATAATTTAGATAAATTGTATAGTAACAATCTATTCAATGTAAAATGCCAAAACCATTTCAATTGTTCATTATTGAGTACATATTATATAAATGAAACTATGCAATTCTTTTTTAATATCTACAAAGTCATCAATCATGTTTAAAAAAGGTTGGGTTTATTTAGTTAATCCTAATCCAATTATTGAACACTAATTTCAAATCAAAAAATTTTAATTCAAAAATAACTCAAAGCTATCTTAGTTTCTGATACAATAGTCAAAATTTATAATAATGAAGTAATGTCGTAACACTATAAAACACAAGGTTTTTTAATGATCATATCTGATGCTAATAGTGCGGTGTCATCCGTTGCTTATCGTGCCAATGAAGTCATAGCAATTTATCCTATTACGCCAAGCTCAACCATGGCTGAGCAAGCAAGCACTTGGGCTGAATTTAATAAGCCTAATGTCTTTGGCGATATTCCAAAAGTAGTTGAAATGCAGTCCGAAGCGGGTGCTATTTCAACTGTGCATGGTTCTTTAATGACGGGCGCATTAGCGACGTCGTTTACATCATCGCAAGGCTTGTTGTTAATGATCCCTTCGTTATATAAGATAGCCGGTGAATTAACGCCTTTTGTGTTACATGTCGCTGCTCGTACGGTTGCCACCCATGCGCTGTCAATTTTTGGTGATCATTCCGATGTGATGTCAATCAGACAAACGGGCTTTGCTATGCTGTGTTCAAGTTCAGTTCAAGAAGCCCAAGATTTTGCGCTAATTGCACAAATGGCAACATTGAATAGTCGTGTGCCTTTTGTCCACTTTTTTGATGGTTTTCGAACATCCCATGAAGTGAATAAAATTCATCCTTTAAGCGATGAACAAATTCATAACCTGTTACCGCATGATGCTATAAAAGCTTATCGTAGCCGTGCTTTGACGCCCGATAATCCTGTTATTCGTGGCACATCGGCTAATCCTGATACCTATTTTCAATGTCGTGAAGCGGTAAATTCTTATTATGATCAGACTTATCAGCATGTTGTCGATGCGATGCAAGCATTTGAAAAAGAGACAGGCAGACAATACCAACCGTTTGAATATTATGGGGCAAGCGATGCCGAACGTGTGATTGTCATAATGGGCTCAGGCGTGAGTACTTGTAAAGAAGTTGTCGATTATCTGCTTGATAATCATGAAAAAGTCGGTGTGGTGATTGTTAGATTATTCCGCCCTTTTTCTGCAAAACATTTGTTAGCGATCATTCCGGATTCTGTTAAAAAAATAGCAGTTTTAGATAGAACAAAAGAACCTGGTGCCCAAGCCGAACCTTTGTACTTAGATGTTATGACTGCTTTTGCCGAAAGCTTTAGCCAAGGTGAACGCCATTGTTTACCAACCATTGTTGGTGGACGTTATGGTTTGTCATCGAAAGAGTTTGATCCTCGCTGTGTCTTGGCTATCTTTAACGAGCTGTTAGCAGAAAAACCAAAACCACGCTTTACCGTTGGGATTTATGATGATGTAACTGGATTGTCATTGAAATTACCCGAACAATCTATTCCACAAAAATCTGCGCTTGAAGCATTATTTTATGGTTTGGGTAGTGACGGTACGGTTTCGGCGACTAAAAATAATATTAAAATTATTGGTGATAGCTCACCTTTTTATGTGCAGGGCTATTTTGTTTATGACTCTAAAAAGGCCGGTGGCTTAACGACTTCGCATTTACGAGTAAGTTTGGAGCCTATTGATTCTCCTTATTTAATCACTAGCGCACATTTTATTGGCTGTCATCAAGATCAATTTATCGATAAATACCAGATTGTTGAAAAACTAAAAGATGACGGGATCTTTTTACTTAATACACCTTATAGTAAAGATGAAGTTTGGCATCGTTTACCGAAAGAAGTTCAAGTACAATTAATCCAGAAAAGAGCACACTTTTATATTATTAATGCCGCTAAAATTGCCCGAGAATGTAATTTAGGAGCCCGTATTAATACCGTTATGCAAGCGGCTTTCTTTCATCTTTCTGAAATATTTAAAAATGATTTTAGTATCACACAGCTTAAAGAAGTGATAGCCAAAAGTTACAGTAGCAAAGGTCAAGAATTAGTCGAAAACAACTGGAAAGCCCTTGATTTAGCGATTGCTTCTTTAGAGCAAATTCCGTTAAGTTGTGTCGATCAAAGTAGCGCATCACGCCCTTCTATAGTACCAAGTAATGCGCCTGACTTTGTGAAAGTAGTGACGGCATCAATGCTTGCCGGTTTAGGCGATAACTTGCCAGTATCTGCCTTTCCACCCGACGGCACTTGGCCAACGGGCACCACAAAATGGGAAAAACGAAACATTGCCGAAGCGATTCCAATTTGGCAACCCGACCTTTGTACCCAATGTAATCATTGTGCGGTTGCGTGTCCACATGCGGCAATTCGAGCTAAAGTGGTATTACCTGACGATTTGGCAAACGCACCCGATTCATTGAGTTCGCTCGAGGTAAAAGCCCGCGATATGCGAGGTCAACGCTACGTTTTACAAGTTGCGCCGGAAGATTGTACGGGTTGTAATTTGTGTGTTGAGGTGTGTCCGTCTCGGGATCGTAATAATTTTGATATTAAAGCGATTAATATGCAATCACGCATTGATAATTTAGAAACGCAACGCGCCAATTTTGCGTTCTTTAATGATTTGCCTGATCGTGATATTAAATCACTTGAACGTATTGATGTCCGCACATCGCAGTTATTAACACCATTGTTTGAGTATTCGGGCGCTTGTGCCGGCTGTGGTGAAACCCCTTACATTAAATTGTTAACGCAACTTTATGGTGATCATCTTGCCATAGCTAATGCAACCGGTTGTTCTTCAATTTATGGCGGTAATTTACCTTCTACCCCATATACTACCGATCGTTACGGTCGTGGCCCTGCTTGGGCAAATTCGTTATTTGAAGATAATGCCGAATTTGCTTTAGGTTATCGCATCACTTATGACCAACATAAAAAACGGGCGTTACGTTTGCTTGAACATGTAGCGGGTGAGATTTCGCCCGAAATTGTCATTGCGTTACAGTCCCTTGATTCTACCATTGATGATAAACGCAAGCAGGTTGCTTTATTGCGTGATCAACTGGCTCATTTGGACTCGCCTGAAGCAATAGAGTTAATTCAAGATGCGGATTATTTAATCGATAAGTCAGTTTGGGCAATTGGTGGGGACGGTTGGGCATATGATATTGGTTTTGGTGGACTGGATCATGTAATGAGTTTGACCGATAACGTTAATATTTTGGTATTAGATACACAATGCTATTCTAATACTGGTGGTCAGCAATCTAAAGCAACGCCAATGGGAGCCGTGTCTAAATTTGCCGATTTAGGTAAACATAAAGCACGCAAAGATTTAGGCGTGAGTGTGATGATGTATGGGCATGTTTATGTTGCGCAAATTGCATTAGGTGCACAGCTTAATCAAACGTTAAAAGCCCTGCAAGAAGCCGAAGCCTATAACGGCCCATCTTTAGTGATTGCTTATAGCCCTTGCGAAGAGCATGGTTATGATTTAGCAAAATCGCATGAACAAATGAAAGATTTAGTTAAATCAGGATTCTGGCCGCTTTATCGTTATGATCCACGACGTACGGCAGAAGGTAAACCTGGTCTGGTGCTTGATTCTAAATCACCAAATAGTGAATTATTATCTAGTATTTTATTGAAAGAGCAGCGTTTTAGACGTTTAGAAACGTTGGAACCGGTGATTGCCAATACCTTGCATGAACGTTCAACCAAAATGGTAAACGCTAAATTTAAGTTCTTGCAAATGTTATCGACGTATTCTGATATCGAAACGCCCGCAGACAGCTAATCAATCGCTGTTGTGATTAGAATCATATCATCTTAATTAAGACCATTGCGTATGTTATGCAGCATACGCAATGGCTTTTTATTCGTGATGCGCTTTAGTGCAAACTAGCACCAGTTAAGTGCGTTTTTTTAACCAAGTTAATCGTTATCATCTTCAAAATTGACCATTATTGACCCTAATTAGGGTATCAATACGCTTTTAATGATTATCATTATATTTGGTATGTTTTTTGCACTGTTTAATTAGCCTGTAAAGAAATCATTAATCGAGAGGTGAAAAATGGTCGCAAATTTGAATATCAACCGTAGAAAACTATTAACGTTGTCTTCCGCTGCAATTGCAGGTTTGACGGTTAATCAATTACTGGCTAAAGCACATGCGCTAGAACAACAAAAAACAGTGTCATATTCGTTACCCATACAAGATAACGTTGTGATACCTAACCTTAACAATCCCGTTAGACTGAACTTTAATGAAAATGCGCTTGGTATGTCAGGC
Source organism: Gilliamella sp. CG35 (assembly GCF_046635745.1). Lineage (NCBI taxonomy): Bacteria > Pseudomonadati > Pseudomonadota > Gammaproteobacteria > Orbales > Orbaceae > Gilliamella > Gilliamella sp. CG35. The sequence goes on along the minus strand of NZ_JBIDFH010000007.1, from coordinate 95,727 downwards.
GCGGCTAAACAAGCAGCCATTGACGCGATTCCTAAAGCAAACCGTTATGCTAAAGCTGAAATGCCCCTGTTAAATAGACGATTGGCTCAATATCATCATGTAAGCGATGATCACATTTTGCTAACGGCAGGATCATCTGAAGGTATTCGAAGTTCATTAGAAGCTTATGTGAAACCGGATACACAGTTAGTGATACCAGAATTAACTTATAGTGACGGCGAACATTTTGCTAAAATCTTTAAATTAAAGGTAACCAAAGTGCCCTGCTTAGCCGATTGGCAAATTGATATTAAAGGCTTACAAAAAGCGGTTGAGGATTATCAAGGCTCTTCAATCGTTTATTTAGTCAACCCTAATAATCCTACTTCGACTGTTTTTGCCAACAGCGAAATAGAATCATGGTTAACAAGTAAACCCAAAAATACGGTATTTATTGTCGATGAAGCCTATGCCGAATTCGTCAATGATCCAGCTTTTAAGTCGGTTGATTACTTAATATCGAAGGGGTTTGATAATATCGTTTTACTGAAAACGTTTTCAAAAATTCATGCTATGGCTGGTCTACGTGTCGGTTATGTGGTGAGTTCAGCAGATAATATTCGTCATATTGCTCAGTATGTTGCAGGCGAAAAGTTAAATTATTGCGGTGTCTGTGCGGCTTCAGCGTCAATGGATGATGTCCAGTTTCTAACTTATTCTAAAAAAGCGGTTGATGTGTCACGGACGATTATGGAAAAGACTTTGTCAGATTTAGGTTTACATTATCTTAAATCTGAAACGAACTTTTTGTTTCATAAAAGCCCCATTGATTTAAAAAAATATCGAGAACTCATGAAACAAAATTTTATTTTAATAGGTCGAGATTTTGAGCCTGCCACAAATTGGTGTCGAATATCATTAGGGACACCAAGTGAAATGCTTTATGTTGCAAATGTTATGCGAAATTTGAAAAGTCAGTCTTTGATTTAAGTTGAAATTACTGATTGTGCTGATAGTATCATGCTCACTTGTCATGATGTGATGAGTGAGCATTTTAGTCGTTTTTAAATATCATTTATTCGTCTTGCCATCCAATAGCGCTGTTTCCAATAAGACTCGTTTAAATTGGAATAGATGACACCTTTCGACGTCGAGGCATGTAAAAATTTTCCATCCGTGTAATAGATGCCGACATGTAATCCACTACCCCGTCCACCGGTTTTGAAAAAGACTAAATCCCCCGCTTTGGGTTTCGTCACTTTGTAACCTAGTTTAGCTTGTTCAGCTGCACTTCTTGGCAATCGTTTAGCTAGCTTATTTTTAAAGAAGTTCATGACTAAAGCTGAACAATCGCTCCCGGCTAGGGTTGTTCCACCATAACGGTATGGCGTACCTTGCCATTTTTTGTAATGGGATTCTATTTTAGCTAACATAGCCGTTTCTGATCTTAGCGTATTTGAAGTCACTTGTCCCCGACTACTGCTACAGCCAAATAGCATAAACATAGATAAAATTAACGTGAGAATAAAACAACGTTTCCTTAGACTAAAACAACTGCTTAGCAACGTCACGTATCGTTGATTGCCTTTTTTTGTCATATCTTTTGGTTCCCTTGTTTAAGTTTGACCATTGTGAATAACGTCTTGCAACTTTTAGACTTTTGGGTAATACACCCTTTTCCCATTCGCTATTATCCAAATTAGACAATTGAATCGGGTCGGTATTTGCATGACTACGATTATTCAAATTTTCTTTAAGACGAATTAATCGCAATGAAAGAAAACAGATAATTGCATCGTCAACACTTAATTTACTGTATCCAGATAGCTGGTAGCGCATTCTAGATCCGTAATGTTTGGCCGTTTGCATTAGCGTACCTACAGCACCACCAATTAACGCAGCAGATCCGAAGGTCAATCCTCCGGTTGCTAAGTCGATGCTTGCACCGATAGTGGCTCCCGATACAAAACCTTTGGTTAAATGAACGCCCATGCTTTTTAACGCATCAATATTAAAAAGATCCGCTTTGTAGCGCCCTTTAATTAAGGGTAAACCTTGTTCGCTTTCGTGCTCAGCATCAAATTGATAAAGCGATAATAATTCATCAATTGCTTTTTGTTCTCGCTTTCTTACTTTATTTTGCATATCAACTATGGCTTGTTTATCATCTGTTTTAGCCATTTGATAAAATGCAGTCACATCAACCAGTGTTTCTGCTATAATTAAGTTAGCGCTTTGGTTGCGAGAGTCTCGTAATTCGGTTATCTTATTTAGCCATTCATCTAAAATAGCTTTAGCTGGCTCAATCATAAGCGCAAGGCTTTTGTACAATCTTTCTTCACCGTCCAATGGTGGCACGATCGCGTCGAACCTTATGATAGCATGTATCCCGACTCGTGAAAGTAACATTTTCCATTCTTTTTCATTCTGATTTTGTTGTGCAGTAAAATTTAACACCGCTAAAATAGGTTTATCAATATTGGCTAAGATAGCTAATTCATCATGAAATTTAGGTAGTATAGGCTCTCTCACATCAATAACATAGATAGCTGCATCACTATTTAGGAGTTGTTTTATAACTTTTGCTTCTTGGTTGAATTGGTTTTCTGCTTCTGGGCTTTGTAAAAAAATCGTTAATTTATCAATGCCGTCAAGTTTATGATTGGTAGGCAAAAGTTGATTAATATAGTCGTATAAAGCCAAGCTATCTTCTAAACCAGGTGTATCATAAAAAATAATCGATTTTTGATTGCCTAGTTTTATTTTTATGGATTCGACATGCCTTGTTGTGCCAGGTTTATTCGAAACCTCACCAAAATGACTATTGCGAATTAATGTCCGTAATAATGAGGTTTTACCAACATTAGCATGACCAACAACGGCTAATTTTAATGTTGTTAACATTTTACAGTTCCTCTTTTAACCATGACGGTTGAGCAAACTCAAACGGTAAAGATTGCCAGTTGTTAAGTTGGTGACCTTGATTGATGAACCAAATACGGTTTTGTTGCGATTTTTCAGTTAATTGACTAAGTAAATTTAATACTCCTCGATCGGGTGATCGGTCGGTATCAATAGCGATTAATAATTTTTTAGCTGGGTTTATTTGAAGATAATCTAAAATTTGTTTGCGCTGTTCACGCGTATTTACAAAACCTAAAAAGGTAACAGATGCTGGCGGTGTCCAGCTTTCAGGAATATCTACCGCAACTAAAAAAATTCCTTCGCCATTGTTTATAAAATGTTTGGTTAAATCAATATTAAGATCTTGTTTATGCGTATCTTCATCTACAACGTGGATTGAAATCGGTTGTAAATCATTAGCCAAAATTTGATATTCAGGTAAATTTAAATTCAATTTTACTTTACGGCAACTGACTATCCAGTTAATACCGCAAATGATCATGCAAATAAAACGTACTGCTAATCCGTAAACAATAAACACGCCAAGTAACCAAATCGCCCACGCAGCTCGAACTTCGCTAGCATTAAGTGCGCGTTCACTGTATCGAATAATCTCATCTTGCGGAATTGAAAACCCAAATATTGAAGGTAACAACCCTAGATAATGGGTCAGTTGTATAATTGCATCGGGGTTAAGTAGGGTTGATTTCCATTCAAAACTGTAATGTTGTGTCGAAAACAAAACCACCAGTACAACAAGGGCAAAGCTTAATATGATTGTCCAAAAAAGATTGAGGACAAACCCAATTAGCCAGCGGATTTTACCCCCGAACAGTTGTACAAAAGCAGGAATCAGTTCTTGTATGGTCTTTTTTTGAGATAGCTTTTTAGCTAACCATAACCAACAATGGATAAGAATACTTCCCCCCATATTGGAAAAGAAAAAAAAGGAACAAACCCAGATTAAAAAGGTGATCAGGTGAACGCCTAATAAGCTGAAAAGTGCCCAGTATAAATTAACAGGGTTTTGATTGAGTGCGCTAAACGCTAATGTCACGCCTAAAAAAACGGAAAGAAACAGGAGCAGAACAAAAGAAATTTTTATCGCATGCAGTAATAGCGTTTGTGCAGTATAAAGTCCATTTTGCTTAGACAACATCACCGCTCGTAGGATAATTCGATCGGATAATGATGATTGTGTAGCCCTTGCCTTTCGATTGATGTCTTGATCGGCATATCGACCTGATTCATTTTCAATCAAGCGTATCGTTTCAGCAAGCCATAAAGATTTTAACTTTTCTCGCATTATACTTATCTTAAAATGAGATTAATGAAGCATAAAAGAAACGCGACTTAAGTCGCGTTGTGTAAGTTAAATATATTACTGTGCTATTTCACCAATTTTACTTAATAAAGTTTGAATACGTTGTTGCCAAACTTGTTGATCTTGTTTTAATTTTTCGTTTTCATCCCGTAGTGCTTTCATTTCGTCTGAACTGTCATTAATCAACTGTTCTAATTCTTGATTTCCTTGTTTTAACGTTGCAATCTCTTGTTGTAATGTACTGATAGTATTCACAGTATGTTGGATTTTATTTTCCAATTGATTCAATATTTCTAATGACATATTTTTCCTCAGACTTTATTTACTTGGTGTATAATGTCTACTATTATAACGAATTCATTCTAAAATCAACACCTTTTTAAAATTTAAGTTGGAGAAAATTATGCGTAAACCTCTCGTGATGGGTAACTGGAAACTCAATGGTAGTATTGAAATGGCTAAAAACTTAGTTGCCGAACTAAGAAATGAGCTATCTACGGATGTCGAATGTGATGTTGCGATCGCTCCACCAGTCGTTTATTTAGATTTTGTTAAACACCAATTAGGTGGATCAAATATTCTTTTAGGCGCTCAAGATGTCGGAATTAACTTATCTGGCGCTTATACTGGTGAAGTATCTGTCAACATGCTAAAAGAAGTTGGGGTCACGCATATTATTATTGGTCATTCTGAACGTCGTACTTATCATAAAGAATCAGATGAATTTATCGCTAAAAAATTTGGAGTCATTAAAGAAGCAGGTTTAGTTCCTGTACTTTGTATTGGTGAAACCGAAGCCGAAAACGAAGCGGGTCAAACTCAAACTGTTTGTGCTCGTCAGATTGATGCGGTGATTAATGCATTAGGTGTCCAAGCTTTCAATGGTGCAGTTATTGCTTATGAACCTGTATGGGCAATTGGTACAGGCAAATCAGCGACGCCTGCACAAGCTCAAGCTGTTCATAAATTTATTCGTGACCATATTGCAAAACAAGATGCAAAAGTAGCTGAACAAGTCATTATTCAATACGGTGGTTCGGTCAATGATAAAAATGCCGCTGAGTTATTTACTCAACCAGATATTGATGGTGCATTAGTGGGTGGCGCATCATTAAAAGCAGATGCATTTGCAGCTATTGTTAAAGCAGCGGAAAAAGCAAAGAATTAATTTTTTTAAACTTAACAATAAGATAAAAGACGCCAGATTGGCGTCTTTCAATAGAAACTTAAATAATTTATTTATATTTAACTTTATTTGATTTTGAGTTATATCGAGAAGGCCAAATTTTTTCAGCAGGAACTTTTAAATATTCTGAAATAATATGTTCATACTTAGGACAATGACGATAAAGTGCGTTTCGTAGAGTATCAGCTTGCAAGCCACTCGCACGAGATAGACCTCTTAAATTTCCACCTCTAATTTTAATTTCGCCTACTACTCTTGATGGAGTCCAGTCTTGATCTTGTTCGCTCATTATGAGATCCTCTATAAGTTTATTTTTATTGCTATCCAAAAGATTATCGGTATACAACACTAGCATGGTGTAAATTCCAAGCAAAAGAATAACACATAAAAAAACGAATTAAAACAAGAAAAATAAAAAATAACGCAAAATGGATTATAAAAATGAAAGAAAGCAACATAAAAACAACTGAAGATCAAGAAAAAACACGAATTCTTAAGGAAACAGGTGTTATCGATTTTAAGCATCGACTTACCTTAGTTTTAGAGAGTTTATCGGGTAATGCCTTTGCCAAAAAAGTGGGAATGTCTGAAGCCGTTATTCGTGACTATTTATCTGGTAAAACTTACCCTTCTCTTAATAGATTAGCAATTATCGCACAAAAATGTGATATCCCTATTGAGTGGTTAGCAACAGGTAAAGGTGAGTGTCGGTTACTTCCCGATACTGAACGTCGTGGTTTTGTCTATATCCCTTTTTATAAATTAAATGAATTCGGTAATAATAAGTCACTTTTACAAATCGAGGCAATACCGTTTGATATCACATTGATTAAACATCAACTTTTTGATAATGATGACTTGCGGGCGGTTTGGGCTAAAGGTGATAGCATGGAGCCGACGATATCCAATCATGATATTTTGATTATTAATACTGCACATAGCAAACCGATTGATGGATATCTTTATGCCGTACAATATGATGATCAGATAAGTATTAAACGCATCCAAAATCAGGGTTCTAACATTGCTTTGCTCTGTGATAATCAAAAATATCCGTCTATAACTGTAGACAAAAATGAACCTCAAGATTTTAAAATTATTGGTCATGTCGTTTATCTGTTAAAGGATCTTTATTAACAATATTGTGTATTGATTGTATTTTTTTATGGCATATAAAATATGTGGTTTTGTTGATTAATGTTGATAGAACCACTTATTAAGAAATTTAGGCACTCGTTTTTTTTCTTTAGATTTTAGAAAGATTACTGAGTAAAAAAACGTAAAAATGTTTAAGTATCCGTCTATGTTCCAGTAAAAAAAATGTTCTCAATCAGAATTCTTATTGGCATAAATTTATGCTTTTGGGGTCATTTATGCTAAAATTAGCCATTATTTTTTTATAGACAATGTTAGTTATTATGCCAAATATGAATACTTCCCCAAAAGTTGTCGTCGGTATGTCTGGTGGCGTTGATTCTTCTGTTTCTGCATATTTACTTCAGCAACAAGGTTATCAAGTTGTTGGTTTATTTATGAAGAACTGGGAAGAAGACGACACAGATGAATACTGTTCAGCGGCTGTTGACTTAGCCGATGCTCAAGCTGTTTGTGATAAACTCAATATTAAACTTTATACTATTAATTTTGCAGCCGAATATTGGGATAACGTATTTGAACATTTTTTATCAGAATATAAAGCAGGGCGAACCCCTAATCCCGATATTTTATGTAATAAAGAAATCAAATTTAAAGCATTTTTAGAGTATGCAGCGCAAGATCTTGGTGCCGATTATATTGCAACTGGTCATTATGTTCGTAAACGTACCACTGGCGATAAAGTCGAATTATTGCGAGGGGTAGATAATAATAAAGACCAAAGTTACTTTTTATATACGTTAAGCGAAGACCAAGTCAGACAAAGTCTGTTCCCTGTTGGGGAACTTGAAAAACCGCAAGTTCGTAAAATCGCTGAGCAGCTAGGATTAGCTACTGCATCTAAAAAAGACTCTACAGGAATTTGCTTTATTGGCGAACGAAAGTTTAGTGACTTTTTAGCTCGATATTTACCGGCTCAAGCTGGCGCAATTCGTACGGTGGATGGACAGATTATCGGTAAACATCAAGGACTTATGTATCATACTTTAGGACAACGTAAAGGACTGGGAATTGGTGGATTAAAGCAAGCCGATGATACCCCATGGTATGTTGTGGATAAAGATATTAAAAATAATGAACTTATTGTTGCTCAAGGTCATGATCACCCTGCGCTATTTTCAGATGGTCTGATTGCACAACAACTACATTGGGTTGATAGAAAAGCTGTGACCAAACCTTTTACTTGTACGGTGAAAACGCGTTATCGTCAACAAGATATTCAATGCCAGGTCAATCCAATATCAGAAGACAAAATCGAAGTGATTTTTGCTAACCCTGTAGCGGCAGTCACTCCTGGACAATCTGCTGTGTTTTATCAAGACGAAGTGTGTCTAGGTGGCGGCATTATTGAGGAACGTATTATTCGAAGTAAGGAGAGTTCGAGTGACGAATAAGTATTACCATACTACTATTGCCCTTGCCGGTGTGATACAAAGTTCTGTTTTAGTTCCCCAGTTGGCCAATACTGGGGTCTGTAGCTCAACACTTTATGAGCAAACTATACATAGCCTTTTTATTACCTCACCACAAACTACCGAAGAAGTGTATGGTGGTATTCAGAATATTAAAACGGGTTTACAAACATTAGTTTATCTGTTTTCATCAGGGCAAAAAGAACAACTGGATGTTGTTCGCTATCTGTTAAGAACATTAAGTATTACCAGTAGATTAATAAAAAATAATGATGCATTAAATAATATTGACCAGCGTTTAACGCGTATTTCGGGATTGTATCCTGTCATGAATGAAGAAACGATTAGTTCACATGTAGATGATCTGTCTTATTCGTTAGCCGGTATTTATTCCGATATTATTAGCCCATTAACCACTAAAATTAAAGTGATGGGTAAAATTGAGTATTTACAAAATTCTTTAGTTCAAGCAAAGGTGAGAACGTCGTTGTTGGGTTGTATTCGTTCTGCTATTTTATGGTACCAAGTAGGAGGAAGCCGTTTACAGCTATTTTTTCAACGAAAACGCTTAATAAAAACGGCTCAGGCGCTTTTGCAAGAAATTGAAAAAGCAAATTCACTTTAATTTTTTATTACTATTTTAACATCGCAACGGAGTTATCCCGATGGAATTATCTGCACTTACCGCCCTTTCGCCTATTGATGGTCGATATGGAGATAAAACGACAGAATTACGTACTATTTTTAGCGAATATGGTTTATTAAAATACCGTGTACAAGTCGAAGTTCGTTGGTTACAAAAATTAGCTTCACACCCCGAAATTATTGAAGTGCCTGCACTCAGCCAATCAGCCTTGGCGCATCTTAATCAAATTGTTGAACAGTTTAACGAAGATGATGCTAAACGTATTAAAGCGATCGAAAAAACAACCAATCACGATGTTAAAGCGGTTGAGTATTTTCTTAAAGAAAAAGTGAAAACGAATGAAGAGTTGCATGCCGTCAATGAGTTTATTCATTTTGCATGTACATCCGAAGATATTAATAATTTATCATATGCTTTAATGTTAAAAACGGCGAAAGAAAGTGTTTTAATCCCGTATTGGAAAAAAGTAATTGATAAAATGACTGATCAAGCTAAAGCGTATCGTGATTTACCTTTACTTTCCAGAACTCATGGTCAACCTGCTACCCCATCAACGATTGGTAAAGAATTTGCTAATGTCGCTTATCGCTTACAGCGTCAATTAAAACAGCTACAATCGGTAGAAATACTAGGTAAAATCAATGGGGCTACCGGTAACTATAATGCGCATATTGTGGCTTATCCTCATATTGACTGGCATCAATTTAGTGAAGAGTTTGTCTATTCTTTGGGTTTACAATGGAATCCGTTTACAACTCAAATCGAACCACATGATTATATTGCCGAATTTTTTGATTGTGTTGCTCGATTTAATACCATTATGATCGACTTTAATCGTGATATTTGGGGTTATATTTCACTAAATCACTTTAAACAAAAAACGGTAGCTGGCGAAATCGGTTCGTCAACCATGCCACACAAAGTCAATCCAATCGATTTTGAAAACTCTGAAGGCAACCTTGGCATAGCTAATGCCATTATGAATCATTTAGGTAGCAAATTGCCAATTTCTCGTTTTCAACGTGATTTAACAGATTCAACCGTTTTACGTAATCTGGGTGTGGGTATTGGTTATGCAATCATTGCTTATCAATCAACCTTAAAAGGATTAAGCAAACTTGAAGTGAATCAAGAATACTTGTTGGATGAGCTCAATCGTAACTGGGAAGTCTTAGCTGAACCCATTCAAACAGTGATGCGACGTTATGGTATTGAAAAGCCTTACGAGAAACTAAAAGAATTGACGCGAGGAAAGCGTGTTGATGCCGAAGGAATGAAGCAGTTTATTGATTCGTTAGATTTACCAGAAAATGAAAAATCACGTTTGAAACAGTTAACACCAGCCAACTACATTGGTTACGCATCAACGTTTATTGATAAACTTTAATTATCTTTTGTTGGTTAATAATCTGAAACATCATTGAATAATGTTTCAGATTATATTGAATCACAATACATGATTGAATGATGTCAATTTGTGATTAAATAACAAACGGTTATTCTTATTCACCTTTAAGACATCAATAATAAAATAACATTAAAAGTATTTATAGGAACATCCATTGAAAATCCGCATTGCAACAAGGAAAAGCCCTTTAGCTCTTTGGCAAGCTAACTATGTTAAACAGCAGCTATTAGCCATTCACCCAGATTTGTCTGTAGAGCTTATCCCTATGGTGACAAAAGGTGATATATTACTTGATAGCCCATTATCAAAAATAGGTGGCAAGGGATTATTTGTTAAACAATTAGAAGAAGCCATTTTAAATAATGAAGCTGATATTGCAGTGCATTCTATAAAAGATATTCCCGTGCATTTTCCCGATGGACTCACACTTGCAACAATCTGCAAACGGGATGATGTCCGAGATGCATTTATTTCAAATCGCTACGAAAATTTATCACAGTTATCTTCTGGTGCGGTGGTTGGTACTTCAAGTTTACGACGACAATGTCAATTACGTGCGCTTTACCCACATTTGCATATTAAAGATTTGCGAGGCAACATTGGTACCCGTTTAGCAAAATTAGACAATCAAGAATATGATGCAATTATTTTAGCGGCAGTAGGATTAAAACGTTTATCATTGCAAGACCGTATTAAACAATATATTGATACTGATGTAATCTTACCTGCTGTCGGTCAAGGGGCAATTGGTATTCAAACACGTGCCAATGATAAGCAAATTTTAGCTTTACTGGCCCCTTTAGATGACCAACATAGTCGAATTTGCATACAAGCTGAAAGAGCGATGAATCAACAATTGCAAGGTGGTTGCCAAGTTCCCATTGCTTGTTATAGCCAAATTTTGGATGACAAGCTATTTTTAAAGGGTTTAGTTGGCAAAACAGATGGTTCTACAATAATCAAAGTCCCTTTGTCCGGTAGCATTACTCAAGCAGAACAGTTAGGACGAGATGTCGCTAATAAATTGTTAATGCTTGGTGCTAAAGCAATTTTAGAGGAATTGAATAGCGAATGATTTTCGTCACCCGTCCTTCACCGCAAGGTGAAGCATTGACTAAATTATTAAATCATGCCAATTTACAGGCTACCCATCTTCCTTTATTTAGGATTTCAGCAGGTAAGGATCTGCTGAATTTACAATATAATTTAAACCAGTTGTTACCAAATGATATTGTTATTGCAGTGTCGCCACAAGTCGCAAATGTTATTACCACATTTAATCCGCATCTTAATTTTCCTAAACATTTACAGTATTTTGCCATAGGAAATAAAACGGCGGAACTGATTCGTCAATTAGTCCATAAATCGGTAAGTTTTCCAAAACAAGAAAACAGTGAAGGATTACTTGCCTTATTTGATGCTGATATGGTGAAAAACCGAAGAGTTTTAATTTTACGCGGTGATTCAGGAAGACAGCTAATTGCCGATACATTAAGTGCCAAACAAGCCCAAGTCAAACTGGTAGAGTGTTATTCTCGTCATGCTATATCCTATCCGTTGGACATACTGAGTAATTCCATTGAGCATCAGCTCGTTATCATTACCAGTATTGAACATTTACATCAACTTGAGTTGTATTGCCAAACAGAACATAAAAAACAAGCTTGTTTAGTGGTGACCAGTCTAAGAATTTTTGAGGAAGCTAAGCGCCTAAACTGGCAAAATATTGTTTTAGCCAAAAGCGCAAATAATCAAATTTTATTTAAAACAATGATAAGTCTATGTCATAATAATATCAATTATATAAAATCATCTAAATGAGGTTTTTATGCCGATTCGATTTTATGGAGCTAATGCAACCAGTTCAACGATTAGTACCACCTCATTTAGCAAACCTTTTACAACCGATGCACTAACACAAGTGAACAATATTATGAAAGAAGATAAAAATACGATAACAACAAATTCAAGTCCAAAAACAGAAAAAAAATCGACTTCTTCATCCAGCAAAAATAATGTCAATAAAACACCCATTTCAAAACTATCGCTTGTAGCTATTGCTTTAACTTTAGGCTTAGGTGGCTTTGTTTTTTATCACGGCCATGAACAAATTGAAAAACAAAATAGCACTATTTCAATGCTCGAAATGGAAATAGCCAATTTAAAACAAACTACCAAGCAGAGTATTGTTAAGGATTTAGAAAGTAATATTAATGATGCAGTAACCAAACAAAACCAGCAGTTTTCTTCGCTTGAAGAGCGTGTTACTAATCAGTTAAATGAGCAACAAAAGTTACAAAAACAGTTAACCAATCAAATTAATGACACAATTAGGTTAAATGAACAAAATCTTCATAACTTTAACGAACGATTATCAGCAATGTCGAGCACTGATAATAATGTTTGGCTGATATCGCAAGCTAACTATTTAGTCCATTTAGCCGCTCGAAAAATCTGGAGTGACCAGGATTATACCACTGCCCGTTTGTTATTAAGAAATGCGGATGAAAGTTTAGCGCAAACAAATGATCCTAGTTTATTACCAGCCAGACAAGCCATTAATAAAGATATCAGTTCGCTTTCTGAACTGAGTTTTATCGATTCTGACGGTATTGTTTTGAATTTAATTAGTCTTTCGGATTCGTTGACTGATCTTCCTTTAGTTGAGAATTATAATGATATTGATCTTGGCTTAACACAGTATAATGATGCGTTGCCAGTTGATGATTCTCACAGCTCATCTTCAGATGCTGATTCAGAAAATAAAATTGACCCAACTAAAAGTTCCGATAATGTGGTCACTTCGTCAATTTCTGATTGGTCACATAATTTATGGGCAAACATTGATTCTTTTATGCAAAAATTTATTACCATTGAAAAATTGGATAAAAATGACAATAACTTTGCGACATGTTTGTCACAAGCAGGAAAAGATGAAAAGCAGATCGTTAGATGCCATATTTTAAGTACCCCACTAAATTTAGAACAATCACTGTATCTTCGTGAAAATATTCGTTTCCGTCTGTTAATAGCCGCACAAGCTGTACCTCGACATCAAGAGTTGATTTATCAGCGTTCGCTTAATGATGTTGCTGTTTGGGTTAATGCCTATTTTGATAATAATTCGCCAAGTGTTAAAGCCTTCCTAAGTGATCTTGATAATTTGCAAAATCAAACAATTAGTAATAAAAGTGTTCCTGACAGATTAGCTAGCTTAAGTGAACTTGAGAAGTTAATGCAAACTCGTGTTCGTTCTATGTTGGCTAAATAGGAGAATAATAATGATTAAAATATTAGTTATTTTCTTAGCATTAGTTGGAGGATTCTTTTTAGGGCCTTTATTGCAATTCAATCAAGGTTCAGCTGTATTTATCATCGCCAATTATAAAATTAGCATGTCCTTCAATTCTTTTGTTATTTTATTATTGTTGGCGCTTTTTTGTCTTTATTTGATTGATCGATTATTTAAAAAAATCTTCAATTCTAAAACAGCTTTCGGTAATTGGCTTCGTTTAAAATCGCCGCATAAAGCAAAAAAATTAATTGAACAAGCACAATTTTTATTACTTGAAGGTAACTACCAACAAGCAGCTAAACTTTTCATGAAAAGTGCTAAGGGTGCAACCAATACAACATTATCTTATTTATTAGCGGCACAAGCGAATATTGATAATGATCAGTTGATTCAAGCTAACCAAATGCTCGAAGCAGCCGCAGCGACTTGCCAACCTAGCGAAAAATTTGCTTTCCAATTGGTTCAAGTTCGCTTACAGCTTAAGAATCATGAATATGATAATGCTCATACTATTATTGAAAGTTTGTTAAATGAAAAGCCACGTAATGCCGAAGTATTAAGGCTTGCAGATCAACTTTATTATGAAATTGGTAATTATCAAGCTGTTATTGATTTATTACCTATTATGTATAAAGTAAAAACATATAGTGATTCTCAATTAGATCAGTTTAAACAAGCTGCTTATATTGCTCGAATCAAACAGTTATCAACCGATAATGATCCGCTCGCATTAATTAAATGGTGGAAATCACAGCCAAAAGCAATACTTAATAATACTGCGTATCAAAAAGCAATGGCTAACTACCTTAAACAACTTGGCCAAACTGTCGAAGCAGATAAATTGCTGGAATCAGTGGCTAAAATTAAAGATCAAGAAAGAACATAAAAACAGGGCAACAAGCCCTGTTTTTTTAGGTATAAAATATTTTGTATTATAAAAAATATCGAATCAACGCCATAAAGCACATCCCTGTCACAACAATGCACATCAGATTTTTCGTCAATAAAGCCACCAAAATAGTGGGAAGACTAGCTAAACAGTATTCGATCTTAAAATCAGGAAAATGCCCCTGTTTTGCAATAAATAGGTTTTGTACAAAAAGTGCCGTTAAGATACAAAGTGGAACATACGATAAAAATCGAATCACAATATCAGGCAAATGTAACTTTCTAACAAGTATAAAAGGAATAATTCGAGGTAACCATGTTACCAATCCACATCCTATAATGATGAGTAAACTATAAGTAGTCATACTTTACGCTCCATCGCTATTCCCATAAAACATCCAGCAAATGTGCTAATTAATATTGACATTTCAGGGGATACAAATCGCATTAAGATGATCAGCAGTACTGAAACAGTGAGCATAACAAGAATCTTGTTATACATACTTTTTGTTTTGTCACCTATCAACTGTAAATAAAGTAAACCGATAAACATAGCCACTAAAGCATAATCCAGACCAAACATAGTGGGATCGGGTAACCACTCACCGATTAAAGCACCTATTAAGCAGGATAATATCCAAGCAACATAAGCCGTGACATTCAGTCCATGCATCCATACGGCGTTGACAGGTTTATGATTGGCAATTGCATTCATGGCCACTGCAAAACTCTCATCTGTGAGCAAAATACCAATACCAATATTATCCAGTAATGAAAAACGGCGAAAAGAAGGCGCAGTTGCCATGCTCATTAAAAAATGGCGGGAATTAACCAGAAAAACAGTAAAAATAATGGCTGAAATGGGTGTAGCAACTAACATTAACCCAGCTATGATAAATTGAGCCGCTCCAGCATAAACAATCACAGCAAGTAGAGTTACTTCTAAAATCGTTAAATTTGCCGATTTTCCTACAACGCCAGCAGCAATACCTATACCAACGTAGCCTAATAACGTTGGAATACAAGCATAAACACCATCTTTAAATGTGAGTGACATAACGCATTCTCTTGATAAAAACTTCATCATAATTATTAACACGGTACTGTCAAACAATAAATGATTAATCTTAAAATTTATTTTAAATGAAATGATTGACCAGTTTGTTATGCGTTTTCAGTCTAGGCAAAATATTCACTTATTTTAACAAGGATCACATTAACGTAATTACACTCAGTAATGTAGTTTGATCGGGTTAATAGTAATTATTAAGATAAATAGTTCGACTATGCACCACTCCGCCTGTAAATTTGTTATAATCCTTTAAATTGTTTTTTAAGATAATCAAAATCGATTTTATATGAAAAATAACATATCAAACCAGTATACGGGTACACTTTTTATTATTTCGGCTCCGAGTGGAGCAGGAAAGTCAAGTTTGATTCGGGCTTATTTAGAGCAAAAAAATCAGTATCCGGCAAAAGTTTCAATTTCGCATACCACCCGAGCGCCAAGACCAGGCGAAGAACATGGTGAAGATTATTATTTTGTGGATCATGACCATTTTGAGTCATTGATTAGTCAGCAGGCATTTGTCGAATATGCAAACGTATTTGATCACTATTATGGTACTTCGAAAGCAGAAATTGAGCAGAGCTTATTACAAGGAGTTAACGTATTTTTAGATATTGATTGGCAAGGTGCACAGCAAGTTAGAGAAAAAATGCCACAATCCAAAAGTATTTTTATCTTACCGCCCTCGTTAGCAGAACTTGAACATCGTCTTATTAAGCGAGGACAAGATACCGAACAAGTTATTCGTAAAAGAATGGCAAAAGCACAAGCTGAAATTTCACATTATCATGAATATGACTATGTGATTATTAATGATGATTTTAACACTTCATTAAACGCCCTTAATTCTATCATTATTGCAGCAAGTTTAGAGCGTGATAAACAAGAAGTCATTCATCAATCATTCTTCACAAAACTTTTAACGCACAATAATTAATAATCATGCTGATATAGTTGAGTACTAATCATTTCATACTTATTTAATACACATATCGCCGATGTTATCGGCGATATATAAAAGCGTTAGCGTTAATTACCTAGTCCTTGATCAGCCTGATCATTCTGAATAAGTTCTATCTTATAACCGTCGGGATCTTCAACAAAGGCAATAATGGTCGTTCCACCTTTCACGGGACCAGCTTCACGGGTTACGTTACCACCAGCAAGTTTAACGTCTTCACACATTTTGGCGACATCATCAACACCAATAGCAATATGACCAAATGCATTACCATGGTCATACTCTTGCGTTCCCCAGTTATACGTTAGCTCAATAACGGAACTGACAGATTCATCATCATAACCGACGAAAGCTAACGAATATTTGTATTCTGTATTTTCACTTGTTCTTAATACTTTCATTCCCATAACTTGAGTATAAAAATCAATAGAACGTTGTAAGTCTCCTACACGTATCATCGTATGTAAAATGCGCATTGCTAAAATATTCCTTTTTATTAGTGAAATTAATATTGAGTTTATATGTTCATATTTAGTGACGCAAATTTTTTTGATGTCATAGCAGGCAAAACATTATCAACCGAGTGATAAAACGTTTAGTAGTTTAGATGAAGTAGAGTATGAAATCGCTTTCATATAAAATAGATAGAAAGACTTTTATTTATACAAGGTATAAACAAAAGTCTTGGAATGTAAACTAATAATAAATGGGTTAGTAACTTTTAATGACAACTATTGTGTTGAAGTAGTATAACGAGGAGAAGCACTTATCTGCCTTCCATTACTCACTAATCTAACTTGTTGACCAACATAAAACTCTTTGGTTGTGCCTTTTTGCACAATCACAATATTTGCACCATTTGCTTGCTTAATTTCTAATTCAACCGCATTTGATTGGCTTGCTTTATCCTCGATTGTGTTACCAATTAACGCACCACCAATCGCACCTGTTGCAACGGCTAAAGCTCTACCGGCTCCATCACCAATGGTGTTACCAAGTACACCACCAATCACAGCACCACCTAATGAACCTACCACATTTTCACTTCGTCCATTAGATGCATTTGTTTGAATTTTAACTGGTCTTACTGAAACAACAGTGCCATAACTTACTTGTTGAACTTGTTTCGCTTGATCGGTTGTATAAACATCGCCAGAATAGATATCACTATTACTACATCCCGAAAGGATAGCAACTATGATACTTGTTAAAACAATTTTTTTCATATTTGATTCCCCATATATATTATTGAAGTTATACTTTTTTTGTCAGATTAAGCATAATATTCTTTTACAATAACAACAATATCTTTTTCATTATTTTATCAATAGATAATACAATTTACATTTAAGTTGGAGTATACTCAAGTTAATAGTTTATATGACATACAATAAGTATATGAAACGGTTATTTTTTCAATTATTATTATCAGTTATGATATCGGCCTGTCATAATTCATATCAACAACAAAAAAATGACGTAATAACAAACATTAAGCCGCAAGATGAGGTTCATAATGATTGTTTAAATAATAGCGTAACACAAAACTTACATAAAATTGACAATATTGCTGTACAAGGGTGTCCAGTAAGATAATCTAATAGGCATAATTAACATAATGAAAACTATCGAAATTGACGACGAATTATATAAATTTATTGCAGGGCAAACAAAACACATCGGTGAAGATGCATCAAGTATATTGCGACGTTTGTTAAAAATAGAAGCGGATCCTGTTAACTCAAACGCCAAAGTTCATTTAGAAAGTCATTACTCGATGTTCAATGATTTGTTAACCAGCGATACCTTTACGAATGAAAAATCGATTATCAGTCGTTTTTTATTATTACTCGCTGCGCTTTATAACTATAATCCAGCACTTTTTGCCATTGCGGCGACATCGCTTCATGGCAGTAAACGCCAATATCTAGCCAAAGATAAAAAATCTTTAGAGATTTCGGGTAAAAATACTAAACCTCGTGAAATTATTGGCACACCTTATTGGGTAATCAGTAATACCAATACGGCAAGAAAAATTTATATCATTGAATCAATCATGAGCGACATGGGGATTTCAGAAAATACGATTAACCAAATTAAAGATGTGTTTTCAACATCAGTGAAATAAAATTTCTGTGGTCACATATTAATCAGAAAAGCGCTGTAACCATTATCAAATGATTAAAAATTATGTAGAGGAGCGAAAAATGGCAAACCATAGCCGAGCGGGATTATTAGCTAAACCTTCTGATCTAATCAATGTGGAAACCTTACAAGATAACTATTTTCGAATTAAACCCGATACCGATAATATCAGCCAATTGGTGATTTTCGGCACTTCAGGACATCGAGGTAGTTCAAATAAAGGCACATTCAATGAAGCCCATATACTCGCTATCGCTCAAGCTATTGCCGAATACCGTAAATCCCATGGTATTACTGGCCCTTGTTTTATTGGTCAAGATACGCATGCTTTATCTGAATTAGCGCTCAAATCAGTGCTTGAAGTGTTCGTTGCTAACGAACAGACTGTTGTTATTGCAAATGATTGGGGATATACCCCTACTCCAGTTATTTCACATGCAATTTTAACGTATAATCAAGAAAAAAAATCACAGCTTGCTGATGGTATTGTCATTACTCCTTCCCATAATCCCCCAGAAGATGGTGGAATTAAATATAATCCAACAAATGGTGGCCCTGCTGATACTGACATCACTAAACAAATCGAACATCGAGCAAATGAACTCCTTAAACAACAATTAGACGGTGTGAAAAGGGTCTCATTAGACAAAGCCACTCATTCACAATTTATTCATACCAAAGAATATGAGACTGATTATATTAACGATCTGGAAAACATTGTTGATCTTGCATTGATTAAATCTTCATCGCTTAAAATAGGCGTTGATCCATTAGGTGGCGCAGGTATTACCTATTGGCCCCGAATTGCTGAAAAGTATGGTCTGAATCTTGATATTGTAAATAACAAAATTGATCCTACCTTTAGTTTTATGCATTTAGATCACGACGAAGTGATCAGAATGGATTGTTCCAGCCGCTGGGCAATGGATGGGTTGTTAAATTTAAAAGATAAGTTTGATCTAGCATTCGGTAATGACACCGATTTTGATCGCCATGGGATCGTTACGCCAAAAGGATTAATGAACCCAAACGCTTATCTTTCAGCTTGTGTAAATTATTTATTTCAGCACCGTCCAGAGTGGCATAAAGATGTTGCCATTGGCAAAACAGTGGTGACAAGTTCAATGATAGATCGCGTTGCAAACAGCCTAAACCGAAAATTTTTAGAATACCCTGTCGGTTTTAAATGGTATGCCCAAGGACTTTATGATGGGCAATTAGGTTTTGCCGGTGAAGAAAGTGCAGGCGCATCATTTTTACGAACGAATGGTAAAGTTTGGTCAACCGATAAAGATGGGATTATTTTATGTCTACTGGCAGCAGAAATGACTGCCAAAATAGGCAAAAACCCTCAAGAACAATATCAACAACTTGAGGATAAATTTGGCGTTTCTTATTATGGCAGAATCCAGGCACCCGCATCATTTGCTGAAAAACAAAAACTAGCCAAACTTGATGCAAGCCAACTGACAACCGATCAACTTGCGGGTGAAAAAATTACCCAATGTTTAACCACTGCGCCAGCTAATCATGCCCCAATTGGTGGATTGAAAGTTATCACTGAAAATGGCTGGTTTGCAGCCCGACCTTCTGGCACTGAAGATGCGTATAAAATTTATGCGGAAAGTTTTATCAGCAATCAGCATTTAGCCTTACTTCAAGAAGAAGCACAACAAATTGTTGCTAATGCCATTAAGTAATTGAAATGAACAAAGCCGACGTTATGTCGGCTTTTAATTATGAATGTACGAAAAATATTTTTATTGTTTGTTTTTTTAGGTAGTTGTACATAGCTTAATGAAATATGCTTAATACACCCACATTGTGAACATTTGACGCTTAATGTTTTCGAAGTCATTTTACTTTATTTATATTTGTTAATTTCAAGTGATTTAAGTCTAAATTTGAAAAATCTACAACAACAATAACAATAACAAGGTCTAAACCACAATTGAGTGACCAAATAATTTATAAATTAAAATTAACTTTATCAACTTAATCAATGTAGTTAATGATAATTGGTTTACTGTCTATGTAAGAAAAATTGGATAGATGTCATCATATCCCCAATAAATTGATGTTTTTTATTGAGGATGTGATTTAGTTTTTAGATTCGTGTTGGTTTTTTGGCTGTGGCTTGTCTTGATGATTTTGACAAGTTGTTAAGTTTAGTTCTTTTTGGTCTGAAACTACGTTTATCCGTTTTGGCGTCAATGAATGATTTGGATTCTTTTGCTAATCCGACAATATCACGTAGATAATTAACCGAATCAATACTTAACTCCATCCAAGTTCCTCGTGATAAACCTTTAGGCAAGGTTATATTGCCATAACGAATACGCAGCAAACGGCTTACTTGTACATCAATCGCTTCCCACATTCGTCGCACTTCACGGTTACGCCCTTCAGTTATGACGACATTAAACCACTGATTTAAACCATCACCACCTTGCGCTTTTACAGATTTAAAAGAAGCTGGGCCATCTTCAAGTTGCACCCCTTTGCGTAATTGATTAACTTGCTGATCAGTCACATTTCCAAATACACGTACCGCATATTCACGTTCTATTTCATGACGAGGATGCATTAATCGATTAGCCAATTCACCATCTGTGGTAAAAAGGAGTAAACCGGAAGTATTAATATCCAATCGTCCAATATTAATCCAACGGGCATTTTTTAAACGCGGTAATCGAGCAAAAACCGTTGCTCGCCCTTGAGGATCGCTTCGCGAACAGATTTCCCCTTCAGGTTTGTAGTAGGCTAACACACGACAAACCGTTTTTTCTTTACTTCTTAGCTGAACTAAGTGTCCATTAATTCGAATTTTAGGGTTAGCATTTACATCAACCCTATCACCTAATGTTGCAATTTTTCCGTCAACGCTAATTTTTCCTGCGGCTATCATCGCTTCAATTTCACGACGTGAGCCATTACCTAAATTAGCTAACACTTTTTGCAACTTTTCAGTATTGTCATTTACTTTTTTCATATTTTCCTCGCTACCTTCACAGGTATCAGATTAACCATATCTTTGTTCGTTTTGTGAAAAACGACGATTTACTCATATTGCTTTACTAGCATTACAATTAATACGATAGTGCTCAGCTTGACTAACTTAAAAATGGATAGTGTTTACCAAACAAAATCATTAGATTATCCATAATTTGAACTTCAATATTTCAAAAACACCCAATAAATAGCTACCATGATTAAATAATCCAGATACTTTTAATAGTAAGCTCTTGAAATATTTGATCACGATTCAAAAGGTTTTATATCACCACTTCCTTGACGAATAATATCAGGGTAATCATTTGTTAAATCAATAACGGTTGTAGGTTGTTGACCTATATAACCACCATGGACAACAGCATCAAGTAGATGTCCAATTCTATCCTCAATTTCATCCGGATCGGATTGCGCTTCCTCTTCATTTGGTAAAATTAACGTTGTGGTCATCAATGGTTGCCCTAATAAATCCAGTAACGCTAAATCAATTTTGTTGTCCGGTATACGCAACCCTATGGTTTTTCGCTTGTCATTCATCAAGCGACGTGGTACTTCTTTACTTGCAGGTAGAATAAAAACGTATTTACCGGGCGTATTATTTTTTAACAGTCGAAACGTAATATTATCGACCATTGCATAGGAAGATAATTCCGATAAATCTCGACACATCAACGTAAAATTATGATATCTATCAAGCTGTCGTATTTTACAAATACGCTCAACACCATTTTTATTATCAAGCAAGCAACCTAATGAATAACCGGAATCAGTAGGAAAAGCGATAACGCCACCCTCTTTTAAGATTTTAACAACTTGTTCTAATAATCGATTTTGAGGATTGTCCGGATGAATATAAAAAGTTTGGCTCATAATGTTCTTCTATATTAATATTAAATTTAAAACACTTTTTACAATGTCAGATTGGCTATCATGAAGGTTGATAGCATGTTAACTTAAAGCAATTTTAGTCCATATTAATTTAGTTTCCAATTATGCCAAATCGGTGTGACACTGCCTGGCAAAGGGGGCGTTTTTCCTAAATCTAAATAGTTAACCAGATCATGAAAATCCGAACCTTGCGAAGCAAGCAGTCCAAATTCGTTGGCTAATTTAGCTAATCGCTGTAAGTCATCTTGTGTTTGTCGGCTTTGCGAAACTTCAATGGCATCACCACCCCAAGTTTTGAAATCATTAATTAATAATTTTAATTTAGTGCCAGTTAAATCATAACGAGTCGGATGCGCTAATACTGCAAGTCCACCTGCCACATGAATCGCCGTTATTGCCTCTTCAATACTACACCATTTTGCTGGTACATAAGCATATCCACTTTTTCCAAGATATTTTTTAAATGCCGTTTTCACATCTTTGACCAAACCTTGAGCAACAAGAAATCGAGCAAAGTGTGCACGAGACACAATATCCCCCTTTGAAAAAGCCTTTGCTTGTTCATAAGCATCATCAATATGTAACTTGCCCAATTTATAGCTAATTGCCATTGCGCGATCAATCCGACCTTGTTCTTGAGCTTGAAGCAATGTTAATAATTGTTGATTTTCAATATCAATATTCAATCCAACAATATGAATTTCATTATTTTTCCAAGCGGTTGATATTTCAACTCCACTCACCAGTTTAACCGGAAGATTTTCAGTTAAGATCAACTTTTGCGCTTCAGGAATTCCTTTTATGGTATCGTGATCCGTTATCGCTAATATGTCAATTTGGTTATCGACAGCACGTTTAACCAGCTCACTTGGTGATAGAACACCATCAGAGGCTATAGTATGAGAATGCAAATCTACGATCACTTTTTTCTCGAAAATTATTTTTAAACGTGTAATATACCACACAATTTGCGTGACCACTAAAAGGTATATTATGAAAGATCAAATTCTGCTTGCCCAACAAGATACTCAATCAATTATTGATGAACTTTTAGAAGATGGGAGTGATCCCCATGCGCTGTATTTGATAGAACATCATATTTCTTCAGAAAACTTTGATAAACTTGAAAAAGTTGCAGTAGAAGCCTATAAATTAGGTTATGAAGCAACAGATCCTGATGAAGATGTCGATGATTCTGGTAACGTTATTATTGGTTTTGATATCATCGCTGAAAGCCCCCTCAGTGCTGATTTAATCAATGCACAAATTGCCCAAATTATGACGTTGGCGCACCAATTTAATGTGAATTATGACGGTTGGGGCACTTATTTTGAAGACGGAAGTGACGATATTTTAGATGATAGCGTTTTTGACAATGAAACGTTACATTAATAGCCTAGAAACATTGAACTAATTATTTACCATTCTTATCCAATGGTGATTGGATAAAAATGGTAAACTGTTTCGATTACTCGTTAACTTGCTCAATACGACTTATTCTTTTTCGATCAGCTGAAAGACTACGTACTGATACAACATCACCTTTTTTAATTGTCACGGGATCAGTATAGCGATGCCAATTTTTACCATTATCCGTCGAATATTCTATAATTAATCCCGGAAAAACAATATTAGCATTGAGCTGATTGTTCTCAATTTTAGCCCCTGGGATAGGTAATCGATAATCTATTCCCATTAAATCCAATTTCGCTAATTCTCGCTGACCAACTAAGTTAGCAAAACGTACCCAATCTTGCCGTAATTTTTGTTGATCCACATACTGTGTTTTCCCTTGTATGAATTCACGATCTTTTTGATAACTAAGTTCCCAATCGGCTTGGTGCCACGCTCTTTCTGCCACCGCTAGCAAACGAGGAAATGCCATATATTCCATTTTATTATCGCTACGAATATCTTCTGTCCAAATTTGCGCAGATAATCCGTAAGCGCCCGACCAATTAAGTGTACCTTTAGCGGTAAATGGATTGCCGTCGCGGTCTAACGACGTTTCAGCATTTTGAGGTAAGTTATCAGGCGCAAAAGTAAATATTTTACGTTCATCATTGTAACGTGTAGCCCAATAATAACCGCTTTCTTTAGGATTGACTTCGTATGGCATATCTAAATAGACATAATCCGGATTCGAAATAATGACTTGATAGCCTTTATTTGCCCATTCATTGACTGAGTCAGCCCCACCCCAATAAAGAGTATCCCAAAAATTCACCGTGACTTTATCAACAGCAAAAGATTTAGCACTGTCGGCATGTTTCATGCCGTCTTGCCAAGCCTGCATATGGTCAATACCATGTTCCTTAATGATAGTACTAACCTGCTCAGCAAAATAACTTGGTAGATGTTCAATTTGTTTGACAATACCCTTAGATATAAAAGCTTGGCATGCTTGTGATTTAGCCCATGGATGGTCTTCATTGCTTTGATCGATAATACCTTTAAAAGCAACTTTTTCTTTAAGCTGTAAATCTTGGTAGCCAGATCCTAAATGGATATTTTTAGCTTCATCACCACCAAAATGCCAAGTTGTCAAAGGTTGGCCTGCCTCGATGTGCATGCTAGCTATTTCATCAATAATCTTATTTACAAACCGTTTAGACGAGTCAAGACAAGGGTTTAAATAACTTAATCGATTATAAAATTGAACAGTTGTCGTGTTAGAAGTATCCGTTGGGTCAACTAAACGGAATTCGTTCGCTTGCTGTTCTTTACCTTCTTTCATTAAACGGTTATAACGTGCTTCCATAGAGACAATCGCCGCTCTAGCATGAGCAGGCATATCAATCTCTGGGATGACCTCAATAAACCGTGCTTTAGCGTATTTAATAATTTCAATATAGTCTTGACGACTTAAATATCCCGAGCCAGATGTATTACTATCAGGACCAGATCCTAATTGAGGAAGTAAACAAGTTTGTTCAGTAAGATCATGGCAACGTTTACTACCAATTTCGGTGAGTTCTGGTAATCCTGGGATCTCAATTCGCCAACCTTCATCATCACTTAAATGAAAATGAAATTTATTCATTTTATATTTTGCCATTTGATCTAATAAACGCAAAATGGCCTGTTTAGATTTAAAATTACGGCCAATATCAAGCATGACACCACGATATTCAAATCGAGGCGAGTCAATGACATTAAGTGTTGGAATGGTATGAGAATGATCGACATAAATTGTCGATAAAATGGATTGGATCGCGTAAAAAATTCCAGTCTCATCATAAGCTGTAATGATTGCTTTGTCTTTGTTGATTACTAATTGATAAGCCCCTGCTTGCTTTTGGGAAAATTGTTCAGGTTCGATTGTTGCTTGTATTTTAAAGCCTTGTTGAGTAATTGGGATATTTAATGCTTTAAAATCAGTCTGTATGACAGCTAAACTGTCTTGATTTAATCCATTTAAAACTAAATTTACCCCTTGCGAATCGAGCGTTATATCTTCATTTCCAATGGATATTTTACTTGGTGTTGGCAAGATTTGCCCACGTAATGTTTCTGCCGATAAGTTTTCAATATCGGCATTATATTGAAAACGATTGACCGGTGTCATTAAAATATTATGATCATCAGCCGTTCTTTTCCAGTGTTGATTAATTGGCGACACAAATGCCGATAAATTATCAGAATCTGTATTGGTATTTGCTATAATTTTAGGGGTTGCATTGGTCGATGTCACATACCAACGAGGCATAATATCACTTTCGCTCAAGATCCAATATTCACCAATCATAGGAATTTCGATAGTGCCTTTAGCAGGAAAACCAACAAATTTATCCGTCGGCTCAATTTTATGAAGATCGCCTGTTAGGTGTGTAATTTTAAACTGATCATTGTCAACGGACAAAATCATACGAATACTACTAAAATAAATTGCCCAATCTTTATCATTAATTGCTGAACCTTTATTTGTTAACGAAATAGTCACTTTATTACATGCAGCCCAATCCGCACCTAAAGTAGCACAATTGATACCATGATCATTTGCCTGATTATCATTAACAGTATATTTAACATTAAGTTGAGCACTCATTAAATCAACTGTCTTTTGATTTGCATAAGCTGATTGTGTAACGCCTACACTTAATAAAGAGGCTATCGAGGTTGCAAGTATTGCAGTTTTAAGCTTTTTCATTATTTTATTACCTATTTTTGTTTTGCATTAAATATAGTGAATGGAACGGTAACAATAAATTTGATATCTCGTTCATCTTGGAAAATATTGCCATAACCTTCACTCCAACTTGGTATTTTTGAGTGGTTATTATATTTGGTATAATGTAACTGGAAAGAGGTGTTTTTAGCAAAACCTTGTGGTACGGTATAACCTAAATCGAAGTTATAAGCTGATTCAATCAACCGTCTTTTTTGGTCAAAATCTTTATTAGTACTTGGTTTAGCATCCCAGCCATAAGCATACGAAGCGCCAGTTCTCCAACCAGATAAATAGTGTGATAGATGACTTAAATCATAGGTAACTTCTGCAAATAATGCTTTTTCACCATTGGCATTAAAATCTGAACGTGAATTCCACCAGACATCTAAACGACCATTTGAGGAAGCATAATCAGGCGTCATTCGTTGTAAAAAGAATCCTTGTTCACCTTCTGCTTTAACTGCTACACCTTCAAGACGTAACCCTACTGGCCCCATTTGATAACCTAACGTCGCAGCTTGTAACCATGCTAAACCATCATATACTTTAGCTCCCTTATGAGACTGATCTTTCGCACCATAAAATTGATAACTTACAGTTAGCGGATTATCAAATACATTCATTTTATAAGATGCTTTACCAAAAAATTGATTCATATAATTGTGCGATTGACCAAACGCAGTTTCTAGCACTAAATTATTTTTAAAGTCATACTTCAAACCAGCAGAATGTAAGTAATCGATCTTTCTTCCTTTTTGCCATTGTCTAAATTCATAAAGTCGTTTATACCAAGGTGCTTTATATTTATCTGCCCACATATAGGACATAGATAACACCCCCGCAGAGTCAAAATCAAGCTTTGTACCAAATTCAACGCCTCGATAAGTGCCTGGTAATAAACTCCAGTGTGGAGCAAGCAACGTTTGTCCTGACGGTTGAATATACCCCGCTTTGAGCCAAAATAGTTCATCAAGTTTGAAGTTCATTTGGGCTTTATAGAAACTAAGACCACTAATATCTTTTTTCCAATTTTCGTCCCAACGATTATTGGCACCACTAAAACCGATTTCATTAGGATGACCATTACCACCATTACTGACTTCCCAAGCACCATAGCCGCCCAATTCTAAAGCAAACATATCGGCTATATAACCTGTTTTAAAATCCAGATTGGTATTGAAAGAAGTATGCCTTAGGTTTTTCTCATATTTATGTTGAGTGACATTCTTTCTTTCCCGATCACGATTCCAAAAAAAGACATTACCGGTTAATGAAGCATCCTCAACAAAGGGATGGGTATATTCTGCTTGTGCAGGCAACGCACTGATTAAAATGGAGCAAGACAAAATGAGCTTAGTGATACGACTGAGTGAACGAGTGGTTAATAGGGGGTTATAAAAATTCATATCTGCTTCCTTGAAATGACTTTTTTAAATCAACGATCAGATTAGTCCGTTAACAACTTATCTTTATGGATCAAAAAATCATTTTCTACCTAAAATCAATAAAATACGACAAAATTAATGTCAATCTTCTGTACAAACAATTGGTTAAATTTACTAAATTAATCTAAAACTCCTGTGAATAAGGTGTTTTTATAATGCATAAACATATTTTGGTTATCAAATTAAATGTTGTTAAATCGTGATCCGAATCACCAAAACACCCCTTTTTTTTTCTAATTTTTCGATAAATATCACAACTTTTTTTATATTAAAAAATAAGAAAAGATTAATAGAGTTTTGAATTAACCCATACGATCGCTTAACGCATTCAGATTTATAAATCCTATGTTTAAATAAATTTGCTTGTCAGAAATGAAAATATAGGGAGGGGAAAAAAGAAAAATCAAAAAATTCTTATTACTAATACTGAGATTAAACCCTATTGATAAAATTTAATTTATTAATAGGGATTTAATCACATCAATCAATTTTAATTTTCAGTATTAATTTCATCAAAACTTTTTACTAGCTCATCAATAGCTTTCATCTGTTTTAAAAATGGCTCAAGTTTAGCTAATGGAAGTGCTGAAGGTCCATCACATTTTGCATGACTTGGATCAGGATGTGATTCTAAAAATAGCCCTGCTATACCCACTGCCATGCCTGCACGAGCAAGTTCGGTCACTTGTCCACGACGTCCTCCGGATGCTGCTCCCATAGGATCACGACATTGTAAGGCATGAGTGACATCAAAAATTACTGGTGAACCATGGCTGGCTTTTTTCATGATATTAAAGCCAAGCATATCAACCACTAAATTATCATAACCAAAGCAGCTACCACGATCACAAAGAATGATTTGATCATTGCCTGCTTCCTCAAATTTTTCAACTATATTGCCCATTTGTCCGGGACTAACAAATTGTGGTTTTTTAACGTTAATGACGGCACCTGTCTTCGCCATTGCCACAACGAGATCGGTTTGTCTGGCTAAAAAAGCCGGTAATTGAATAACGTCAACAACATCCGCAACGGGTTGACACTGTTGTTCGGTATGAACATCAGTAATGATTTTTACGCCAAATTGTTGTTTTAATTCTTGAAAAATTTTCATACCTTCTTCCAAACCAGGGCCACGATAGGAATGAACAGAAGAACGATTCGCTTTATCAAACGAAGCTTTGAAAATATAAGGGATGTTGAGTTTATCCGTGACCGTCACAAAGTGCTCGCAAATTTTCATTGCCAAATCACGTGATTCAAGCACATTCATACCACCAAATAACACAAATGGAAGATCATTTGCGACCGTAATATCCCTGACTTTTACTTGTTTTTGCTTCATCATAAATTGTTTCCTAGTTAAGGTTTGAACCAACGACCAAGCGTCACTCGATCATTGCCACTATAGTCTGTGAAGGTTTCAACTAATTGAAATCCATGTTGTTTGAAAATCATTTGTACTGCAGAGCCTTGCTTCCAACCATGCTCGATCAGTAACCAACCATATTGATTCAGATGTTTGGTAGCCCCTTTGACAATTAACTTTATATCCGCAAGTCCATCGTCGTCTGACACAAGTGCTGTTCTTGGCTCATAACGAACGTCACCTTGAGATAGATGAATATCTGTTGGCTCAATATAAGGCGGGTTGGATGTTATCATCGAAAATTTACGGGTTTTGAGTGGTTTATACCAATCACCTTGTAAAAAATAAACATTATTTACACCGATTTGTGTCGCATTTTGTTGAGCTAATATTAGCGCATCTCGATTTTTTTCAACAGCAGTAAAAAGACAGTCTCGGCGCTCTGTTGCCATAGCAATGGCTATGGCTCCTGTACCTGTTCCAAGATCTAAAACTTCACAGGGAATTTTAGGTAGGTATTCTAATCCCAGCTCAACTAATTTTTCGGTATCTGGTCTTGGAATCAAAGTACAGTCCGACACATTAAATTTTAAAGACCAAAACTCTTTTTCCCCGGTAATGTAAGCAATCGGTTCACCCGCTTGCCGACGAGCTAAATATGCATTGAGGCGCGTTAACTCATCGTCTGATAATGAAGTTTCACTAAACGCCATTAAAAATGTTCGTGTTTTGTGCGTCACAAAACTTAATAGTATTTCCGCATCACGCTTGGGACTTTCACTTTCACTTAAAGTTTGAGATGCATATTTAAGCCACTCTAAATAAGTCATTCATCTTGTTCCGATAATGCAGCAAGCTGGTCTGCCTGATATTCTTGTACAATTGGATCAATCAACATTTCTAACTTGCCTTCCATAACTTCATCCAAGCGATAAATCGTCAAATTGATACGATGATCTGTTACTCGTCCTTGTGGATAGTTATAGGTTCGAATACGATCTGAACGATCACCTGTACCTAAAAGGTTACGTCTGGTCGACGCTTCTTCTTGTTGGCGTTTTCGGGTTTCAGCGTCTTGGATTCGTGCTGCTAACACCGACATCGCTTTAGCTTTATTTTTATGTTGAGAACGTTCATCCTGACATTCAACCACAATTCCTGTTGGAATATGCGTAATACGAATAGCTGAATCGGTTGTATTAACGTGCTGCCCCCCTGCCCCAGACGAACGATAAGTGTCAATTTTTAAGTCAGCGGGATTAATTTCAGGCATTTCTGCTTCTGGAATTTCAGGTAACACCGCTACCGTACATGCAGATGTATGAATACGACCTTGCGATTCTGTTTCAGGTACACGCTGCACACGATGACCACCCGATTCAAATTTTAAGTTACCATAAACGCCGTCGCCACTGACTAACATAATGACTTCTTTATAGCCACCATGCTCACCCTCATTGGCACTCATAATTTCAACTCGCCAATGACGGGATTCTGCATATCTTGTATACATTCTTGCAAGATCGCCAGCGAATATTGCTGCTTCATCTCCACCTGTTCCAGCTCGAACTTCAACAAAGCAGTTATAATCATCATTGGGATCTTTAGGTAATAATAAAACTTGTAACTGCTTTTCTTGCTCTTCGATACGGTTTAACGCTTCATTTAACTCTTCTTGAGCCATTTCACTCATTTCGGGATCGGCAAGCATCATTTTAGCAGTTTCAATATCTTCTTGAGTCTGCTTCCAACTTGTAAAACATTTCACCACACCCGTTAATTGCGCATATTCTTTAGAAAGAGTACGGAATCGATTTTGATCGGCAATCACCGAGGCATCAGACAATAACGCTTGAACCTCTTCGTAGCGCTCTTGCAAAGTTTCTAACTTACTGATAATTGAGGGTTTCATATAAAAGTCTATTTTTAATCGTGAATAAATGAATTTGCGGGGCATTATATACTTAATCGCCTTTAAAATACAGTTTCCCTACTTTTTCATCCTTGCAACTATTAATAATGCAGTGAAATATCTCAGAATTTTATTTTAAACACAGACATTCAAAAAGTGTTATTCATTTCACAAAAATCACTTTTTAATCTTTTCAAAAATTTGCTTAGTCGTTACTATAATTCAGTTGATTGATTACTTTGTTAAAAGGTCTTTACTTTATTCAACGCTTTTTATGAATACAGGAAAAGATAACTAAAAATATGTTAAATGATCGGTTTAAGGCACAGATTTTACTGTTAAATAACGTTTATTAAGAAGGAATAAGCTTAAATATCAATATTCGCATCACATTCACTCTTTTACAGGTTGATAATATGAAGCAAACGATATGGAAACTTGAAAATTGTATTAAAGATTATGATTGGGGAAGTATCGATAGTATTACGACTTTATTTGGTATTAAAAACCCAAGCCAAAAGCCGATGGCTGAAATATGGATGGGTATACATCCTCTGGGTTGTTCAAAGATTATCGGTTTAAATGGCGAAAAGATAAATCTTAATGCGCTTATCAATCAAAACCCATTGCAGATTTTGGGTAAAAATACTTATCAACTTTTCGGTACTCTTCCCTATTTATTCAAAGTACTCGCAGCAAATAAACCCCTTTCAGTTCAGGTTCATCCAACTAAAGCTGATGCTCAAAAAGGTTTTGAAAAAGAAAATAAATTAGGTATCGATCTTCATTCACCAAACCGAAATTTTAAAGATCCCAATCATAAACCAGAATTATTGTATGCACTCACGCCATTTAAAGCCATGAATTCGTTTCGACCGATTGAGCAAATATTATCATTTTTTTCGCAAATAACTATCCCTATCTTTAACCATGAATTAGCACAATTACAACATAATCCTCATCCAAAACAACTGAAACACTTTTTTCAATTCTTGTTGAATCTTTCACCAGACAAAAAATTACAAGCTATTCATCAATTATTAGCCTGTACTAGAAGTTTCAATCAAGAGCCTTTTTTAACCATTCATACACTGGTAAAAGATTATCCTAACGATATTGGTTTGTTTATGCCTTTAATTTTAAATGTGATTGAACTCAAGCCATCTCAAGCGATGTTTTTACATGCCCAAACACCGCATTGTTATTTATCGGGAACCGGTTTTGAAGTGATGGCAAATTCAGATAATGTTTTAAGAGCAGGTTTAACCCATAAGTTTATTGATATTGACGCATTAATAGCGAATACGAACTTTAGCAGTATTGATGCTAGTGAACTGCTAATTAATCCGTTAATTAATCATAATAAAATTGATTTTCCTGTTCCCGTTAATGATTTTAAATTTGAAATCATTCAAAGTGATCTTCAATTAAGAAAAGAAAAAGTCAACAGCCCTCAAATCCTATTTTGTGCAAATGGCGCTATTACATTAACAACAAAACATGAAGTACTCACTTTAAATAAAGGGGAATCGGTGTTTATTGCGTATCATGCCAAATATTATAGTTATAGTGGGAAAGGATGTTTTGCAAAAGTGAGTGATTAAAAAAAAGCCGTCAATCATTGACGGCATAAATTTTAAGATAGATAGAATGACTGAATATAAACTATTTTTTTACTGCTTTCGGATTCGGTAAATCAGTTACCGTTCCTTCATAAATTTCAGCAGCAAGTCCAATTGATTCATGAAGTGTTGGATGCGCATGAATAGTTAAGGCTATATCTTCGGCATCACACCCCATTTCAACCGCAAGGGTAATCTCTCCAAGCAATTCACCGCCATTAGCACCAACGACTGCGCCACCTAAAAGGCGATTATCTGCTTTATTGAAGATCAGCTTAGTCATCCCTTGTGAACAATCCGATGCGATAGCTCGCCCAGATGCTGCCCATGGGAAGATAGACACTTCATAATCGATACCCTTTTCTTTCGCTTCTTTTTCGGTTAAACCAACCCAAGCAACCTCTGGCTCAGTATAAGCAATAGAAGGAATCGTTTTTGGATCAAAATAGTGTTTTTTGCCCGCAATCACTTCAGCAGCCACATGTCCTTCGTGAACGCCCTTGTGCGCAAGCATTGGTTGACCAACAATATCACCTATAGCATAGATATGTGGAACATTGGTGCGCATTTGTTTATCGACTTCAATAAAACCACGATCAGTAACGTTCACGCCTGCTTTTTCAGCACTAATTAGTTTTCCATTTGGCGAACGTCCAATTGCCACTAATACTGCATCATAAGTGTGTGTTTCAGTGGTTCCGTCTTTTTTCTCCATAGTGACGTAAATCGCATCATGTTTTGCTTCAACCGTCGTTACTTTTGTTTCAAGACGTAAGGTGAATTTATCCTGAATTTGCTTAGTAAAGACTTTGATCACATCTTTATCAGCAGCAGGAATGACCTGATCAAACATTTCAACCACATCAACTTCTGAACCTAAGGCATGATAAACCGTGCCCATTTCAAGCCCAATAATTCCCCCACCCATTAATAATAATTTTTTAGGGATGGTTGTCAAAGCAAGCGCATCTGTGGAATCCCAAATACGAGGATCATCATGCGGAATAAAAGGTAATTTAATTGGTCGAGACCCAGCTGCAATAATAGCATTATCAAACGTAATTTTAGTAATACCTTTTGCTGAAGTCACATCCATAGTATGACTACCGGTAAATTGCGCTTCGCCCTGAATAACATTGACTTTACGCATTTTAGCCATACCTGCTAATCCATTAGTTAACTGATTAATGACCTTCTCTTTCCAACCTCGAACTTTATCCAGTTCAAGTTTAGGTGTACCAAAATGAATTCCATGTTCTGTCAGTGATTTGGCTTCGTCCATGACTTTAGCTACATGCAAAAGTGCTTTAGAAGGAATACATCCCACATTTAAGCATACGCCACCCAATGTAGAATAGCGTTCAACTAACGTTACGTCTAATCCAAGATCGGCGGCACGGAACGCAGCAGAATAACCTGCTGGACCAGCACCTAAAACCACCACTTGTGTTTTAACTTCTTGACTCATAATTTATTCTCCTAAACTACATCACTAATCGACGTAAGTCAGATAAGACGTTAACAATATGGCTTAAGAAGCGTGCACCGTCTGCACCATCAATCACACGATGATCAAATGACAGAGATAAAGGTAACATTAAACGTGGCGTAAACTCTTTACCATTCCATACAGGTTTCATACTTGAGCGTGACACCCCTAAAATACCGACTTCAGGTGCATTCACAATTGGGGTAAATGAAGTTGTACCAATACCACCTAAACTTGAAATTGTAAAACATCCGCCCTGCATATCCGCACCGGTTAATTTACCTTCACGAGCTTTTTTCGAGATTTCGGCAAGTTCACGAGATAACTCAACGATGCCTTTTTTATTGACATCTTTAAATACCGGTACGACTAAACCGTTTGGCGTATCAACTGCGACACCAATATTGATGTATTTTTTGATAATCAAGGTTTGCGCATCTTCCGATAATGAACTATTAAAACGTGGATAAGCAGTTAATGCACTTGCCACCGCTTTCATAATAAACACTAATGGCGTGATTTTAAGATCAAGTTTTTTCTTCTCTGCTTCGGCATTTTGTTGTTTACGGAATGCTTCTAAATCCGTAATATCGGTTTCGTCAAATTCAGTAACATGAGGAATCATGACCCAGTTACGATGTAAATTTGCTCCTGACACTTTTTGGATTTTAGTTAATGGTAAAGTTTCAGTTTCACCAAATTTGCTAAAATCAACTTTCGGCCATGGTAATAATCCCGGTAATGCTCCGCCTGCTGTACCACTCTCAACTTGTTTCACCGCATTTTTAACGTAAGCTTGAATATCTTCACGTAGGATTCGGTTTTTAGGCCCTGTTGGTGATACTTTAGCCAGATTCACGCCAAATTCACGCGCTAAACGACGAACAGAAGGTGTTGCATGTGCATATGCATCATTTTCAACAAAATCATTACTTGCCGTTGTAGAAGCCGTTGCAGCAGGAGTAGAAACATTACTCACCGGTGCAGCAACTGAAGCTGATTTTTCTGGTGCTGTCGGCGCTGGCGTTGCAGTTGCAGCGTTAGCTGGCGCACTGCTGGATGCCGTTTCAAATTCCATAATTTTGGAACCTGTCTTCACTTTATCGCCAACTTTAACTGTTATCGTTTTAACCACACCTGCGATAGAGGCAGGTATTTCCATTGAGGCTTTATCGCCTTCAACAGTAATAAGTGAATCATCTACCGATATAGTATCACCGACTTTCACTAAAATTTCGGTCACTTCGACTTCGTCACCGCCAATATCTGGCACATTAACATCGACTGTTTGACTTACGGTTGCAGCCGCTGGAGCAACATCGACTTTCGGGGCAGACTCTGCTTGAGCTGGCGCAGATTCTGCGCCATTCTCGGTATCAAATACCATAATATCGACACCAGTTTTAACTTTATCGCCGACTTTGACTGAGATAGATTTTACGATCCCTGCTTGTGGCGCAGGGATTTCCATTGAGGCTTTATCGCCTTCAACCGTTAATAATGATTGATCGACTTCTACCTTGTCTCCCACTTTTACAAGGATTTCGGTGACTTCGACTTCATCACTGCCAATGTCAGGTAATTTAATTTCAATACTCATGTTGGTTACCTCTTATGCAATACGTGGGTTTAATTTGTCAGCATTGATTTCAAACTTTTTAATCGCTTCATCAACAACGCTGGCTTTAATATCACCACGTTTAGCAAGCTCACCTAATGCTGCAACAACAACATAAGATGCATCCACTTCAAAATGATGGCGTAAGTTTTCACGGCTATCACTGCGACCAAAACCATCAGTACCAAGTACTCTGTAACTTTCAGCAGGTACAAAGGCACGGATTTGCTCAGCAAACAGTTTCATATAGTCTGTTGAAACCACGGCTGGGTTATTATTCATAATTTGTGTTACATAAGGTACTTTTGGTTTTTCACTTGGATGTAACATGTTATAACGCTCACAATCTTGACCTTCACGAGCCAATTCAGTGAACGAAGTAACACTATATACATCGGATCCAATGCCGTAATCTTTAGCCAAAATTTCTGCCGCTTCACGAACATGACGTAAAATTGCCCCTGAACCTAATAATTGAACAGTTGGACTACCTTTTTTACCTTTAACCGTATCAAGTTTATAGATACCACGACGAATACCGTCTTCAACACCTTCTGGCATTGCAGGTTGTGCATAGTTTTCATTCAATGTGGTAATGTAATAGTAAACATTTTCTTGCTCACCATACATACGGCGTAAACCATCTTGCATAATTACTGCTACTTCATAAGCGTAAGCTGGATCATATGAAATACAGTTAGGAATAGTTAAAGATTGAATATGACTGTGACCGTCTTGGTGTTGTAGACCTTCACCATTTAACGTTGTTCGTCCTGAAGTCCCACCAATCATAAATCCACGTGCTTGTTGATCCCCAGCAGCCCACATTAAGTCACCGATACGTTGGAAACCAAACATTGAGTAGTAAATATAAAATGGAATCATTGGCAAGTCGTTGGTACTGTAAGATGTTGCGGCTGCAAGCCATGAAGCGGTTGCACCACATTCATTAATACCTTCTTGTAGAATTTGCCCTTTTTCGTCTTCACGATAATAAGCCACTTGTTCTTTGTCTTGTGGCGTATATTGTTGACCGTGTGGATTATAAATACCAATTTGACGGAATAAACCTTCCATACCAAATGTTCTTGCTTCATCTGCTAAAATTGGCACTAAACGTGGTGCAAGATCTTTATCTTTAAGCATGATGTTAAGCGCACGAACAAAAGCAATAGTGGTCGAAATTTCTTTTGATTGCTCTTCAAGAAGTGGTGCAAATTCACTTAACGGTGGAATTGACACTGTGCCTGAGAATTTAGTTAATCGTGAAGGTACATAACCATGTAATGCTTGGCGACGTTCATGAATATATTTATATTCTGGTGTATGTTCTTCAAATTTAATGTAAGGTAATTTTTCAAGTGATTCATCATTAACCGGGATGTTAAAGAAATCACGAACATGACGAACGCCGTCCATATTCATTTTTTTCACTTGGTGAGCAATATTTTTACCTTCAGCGGCTTCACCCATACCATAGCCTTTAATAGTATGTGCTAATATCACGGTAGGACGATCTTTAGTCTCTTTAGCACGACTAAAGGCAGCAAACATCTTCTCTGGATCTTGACCACCACGGTTGAGTCTGAAAATTTCTTCATCGCTCATGTCTTTTACTAATTCAGCCGTTTCAGGATATTTACCAAAGAAATGCTCACGCACATAAGCACCATCTTTTGATTTGAAAGTTTGATAGTCACCGTCAAGGGTTTCGTTCATTAAACGAATCAATTTACCTGATTTATCTTTTTGTAATAATTTATCCCAACGATCACCCCAAAGCACTTTAATAACATTCCAACCTGCGCCAGCAAAAATCCCTTCAAGTTCGTTAATAATCTTACCATTACCGGTTACTGGCCCATCAAGTCTTTGCAAGTTACAGTTGACAACGAAAACTAAATTATCCAATTTTTCACGGGTTGCCACCGTAATTGCACCTTTAGATTCTGGCTCATCCATTTCACCATCACCTAAGAAAGCGTACACAGTTTGTTCAGAGGTATCTTTTAATCCACGATGATTTAAATATTTTAAGAAGCGAGCTTGATAAATAGCACTTACTGGCCCTAATCCCATTGATACGGTAGGGAATTGCCAAAATTCCGGTAATAATTTAGGGTGTGGATAAGACGGTAAACCCTTACCATGAATTTCTTGACGGAAGTTATCTAATTGTTCTTCAGTCAAACGTCCTTCGATGAAAGCACGAGAATAGATACCCGGTGAAATATGACCTTGGAAGTAGACCAAGTCACCACCATCTTTATCGTTGCGTGCACGGAAGAAGTGGTTAAAACAGACTTCATAAAAAGTGGCTGCCGATTGGAATGAAGCCATATGACCGCCAAGCTCTAAATCCTTTTTAGACGCTCGTAATACCATCATGATAGCATTCCAACGAACAATTGAACGAATGCGCCTTTCAATCTCCCAGTCCCCTGGATAAGCAGGTTGTTCTTCTACTGGAATGGTATTGATATAATTACTTGTTGAAGAACCGAAAAGTAGTGGAACACCACCATCTCTCGCTTTGTTGACTATTTGTTCGATAATGTACTGAGCACGTTCGATACCTTCTTCACGGATAATTGACTCGATACTTTTAAGCCAATCTTGCGTTTCAAATGGATCGATATCATTCATTTGCATGTCCGACATATAAAAACCTCTTTTTTGTTAAAAAAAATGCAGTTTTTGCTATCCTTAGCTATCACAAAAGCATAACTAAATATATTAGCTTCAATTCTGCACTATGGAGCTTTACTAATATCAGTCTGCCATTTTCACAAAAAAAGTAAAGTAAACCTGAGTTTAGAAAAGAATGTTAATTCCTATCAAATTAATCAACTATTCCAATAAATATAACTTTGAACACATATTCTATTGATATAAAAGAGTTTTTAAGAAGTGAAAAACTAAAGAATTATTTATATGGTTATACCTTGTTCAAGCATAGGTTGTCAAGCTATAGTAAAATCTGATATATAAATGTAAATTTTAAAGCAATGCAACGTAGAGATTGAAAAAAACAAGCATGACTAAGAAAGACATCATT
The DNA here is from genome assembly GCF_046635745.1 of Gilliamella sp. CG35. NCBI lineage: Bacteria > Pseudomonadati > Pseudomonadota > Gammaproteobacteria > Orbales > Orbaceae > Gilliamella > Gilliamella sp. CG35. Next base: position 56,768 of record NZ_JBIDFH010000007.1, on the reverse strand, counting down.
ATCAAAGATTTGAACCTACAACCTTACATGCAAACGTATCAAGCTATGCATGAGTATACTCAACGTCGTGATAATCAATCGCCAGATCAAATTTGGCTTGTCGAACATAATGCTGTTTTTACTCAAGGTAAAGTAGGTAAACCTGAACACTTACTTAAACAAACCAATATTCCTGTCGTACAAACTGATCGAGGTGGACAAATCACCTACCATGCTCCCGGTCAGCAAATTATGTATATTTTGTTTGACTTAAAAAGAGCAAAACTCGGCATTCGTGATATGGTCAGTTATCTGGAAAACAGTGTCATACAAACTTTAGCTAATTATGATATCATAGCCTATGCCAAACCTGATGCACCTGGCGTCTATATTGATACAAAAAAAATCTGTTCACTTGGTTTGCACATTCAACGTGGTTGCACATTGCATGGACTTGCTTTAAATATTGATATGGATCTCACTCCCTTTACTTATATTAATCCTTGTGGCTATGCTGGATTGCAAATGACACAATTAAAAGAATATGTCTCTTCAATCGATCGCAAAGTTATTAAACAACAATTAACGGATAACTTTATTAGCCAGTTACAAAATCAATAAGATAAAATTATGCAAAATGATGAACCAATAATCCGAAGCTCAAAATACCGTGATGCAGATAAAACACGTTTAATTCCAACTATTACGGTGGAAGATTCTGCCCCCTTAAAAAAACCTGAATGGATGAGAATTAAATTATCCGCTAACAGTGATAATATTGCCCATATAAAAAATACTATGCGTAAACATGGTTTACATTCAGTTTGTGAAGAAGCGTCTTGTCCAAATTTAGCGGAATGTTTTAATCACGGAACGGCTACTTTTATGATTTTAGGTGATATATGTACACGCCGTTGCCCATTTTGTGATGTTGCGCACGGTAGACCATTACCACCAGACCATGAAGAACCCATTAAACTTGCTAAAACGATTCAAGAGATGAGATTGCGCTATGTGGTTATTACCTCGGTTGACCGAGACGACTTAAAAGATGGTGGTGCAAGTCATTTTGCAGCATGTACAAAAGAGATTCGCGCATTAAGCCCGACTATTAAAGTCGAAACCTTAACACCAGACTTTCGAGGCTGCATAAATGAAGCTGTCGAAGTTTTAAGTCAAAACCCGCCCGATGTTTTCAATCATAATCTTGAAAACATTCCTCGTTTATACAAGAAAATACGCCCCGGTGCTAGCTATGAAGGCTCTTTAAAGTTATTAGAAGCCTTTAAAGAAAAACATCCGGATATTCCAACAAAATCGGGCTTAATGGTTGGTTTGGGTGAAACAAATGAAGAACTTATCCAAGTCTTAAAAGATTTGCGTAGTCATGGTGTGACAATGTTAACCTTAGGGCAATATTTACAACCAAGTAAATATCATCTTCCTGTTGAGCGTTATGTATCACCATCAGAATTTGATGAATTAAAACAAATTGCCTTAAATATGGGATTTACTCATGCCGCATGTGGCCCCTTTGTCCGTTCATCGTATCATGCTGATTTACAGGCTATGGGTAAAGAAGTGAAATAATAAATTTAAAAAAACGGTTTATATTGTGCAGAAATGGAAGCTGATTTTAAAACAGATTCAGAATCTAAAACTTCTGCTATAAAATTGTTGCAAAATTTTTTTGAAAAAAAGAATATTACCTATGACGAAAAACGGAAGATAAAACAATTATTTCACTACTTTGTAATATCATGAAACATTTCATTAGAGTAAAATACGAAAATCCTTAGAACTAACATTAAACAGTATATAAACTAAAAAATAATTTTTTTTAATAAAAACTAAAAATAAATTCTCGATACATAAGGAATATTAACATGAACGAAGGCTTAAAGTTAGAAAACATTAACGCATTATTTGAAAAATTTGAATTACCCAATTTTAACAGCTCATCAGTAATTTATGGTTGTATCAACCCAAAATTTTGGAAATTTGCACTTTATCAGGAATTAGCTGTTTTAGATATTAAACATTTCCTTATTTATTTTGATTCCAATGAAATTATTTTAATAGGTTTAACTGTAACAGGAGATTTTACCTATAATGTTCTCCAAATACCGATGACATCAATTTCAAATATGACCTTCAAAAAAGGTTGGATTAACAGCAAATTTGAATTTACGACTACTGAAAATAAACGATATCCATTTAAAGTGCCTAATTTTGTGCTGACCGCAAAATGGCAAAAACCAAATTTAGCGAATATTATTACCACCTATATTAATCAATAATTAACCCATTTATCTTTTTCTGGTGTTATTAAAATATTGCCTAATATCTTGTCTTATTAGGCGTTTTAATTTTTAGTTTTTACATTTAATATCGGCTCCTATCATTGATGAAAAGTCCAAAGTAAACTCGTTAACTATTTTGCTTAGTATTTTTGAAAAAGTGCCGATATGTTCTAACTTGCATATTTTTATTTTCTAGTTTAATTTAGCTATCTGGATTAACTAATAATTGAAGAGTAAACATGACGATATCATTTAAAGAACAACAACAACGTATCAGTTTTGTAAAACAATTTTTTGCTGAACAATTAGCAAAAAACTTATCGCTTATTGAAGTGCAAGCCCCCATATTAAGTCAAGTAGGTGATGGGATACAAGACAATTTATCGGGAACTGAAAAAGCCGTTCAAGTTAAAGTTAAAGCTATTCCTCAATCACAATTTGAAGTTGTTCATTCGCTGGCAAAATGGAAACGAAAAATATTAAGTATGCATCATTTTCCTGTCGGCGAAGGCGTGTATACGAATATGAAAGCATTACGCCCCGACGAAGATCAACTTTCCCCTATTCACTCTGTTTATGTTGACCAATGGGATTGGGAAAAAGTAATGCGACCAGAAGATCGTAATTTAGGGTATTTAAAGCAAACTGTCGAAAAGATCTATGCCGCCATCAAAGCGACTGAAAGTGCAGTATCCGATAAATATCATCTATCACGATTTTTACCCGAATCGATCACATTTATCGATAGTGAGCAATTATTAAAACGTTATCCTAATTTATCACCTAAAGAACGTGAAAATGCCATCACAAAAGAGCTTGGCGCTGTGTTCCTGATCGGTATAGGGGGTGATTTGTCTAACAATGAAAAACACGATGTACGTGCACCCGACTATGATGATTGGAGTAGCGATAATGAAATGGGATCAAAAGGTTTAAATGGCGATATTTTAGTTTGGAATCCAATTTTAAATAGTGCGTTTGAAATTTCGTCTATGGGAATTCGAGTTAATCCAGAAGCTTTAAAACGCCAATTAAAAGCAACCAATGATGAAGATCGTTTACAATATGCGTGGCATAAAGCTTTAGTGGATGGTGATCTACTTCAAACTATAGGGGGTGGAATTGGTCAATCTCGTTTAGCGATGCTACTTTTACAACAAAAACATATTGGACAAGTACAATCAAGTGTTTGGAACGAAGTAACTCATCAAAATTACACTAATTTATTATAATGTAATGATTATCTCTTCTATTTTCATGGTAGAAGAGATATTACTCACTTCTGATTAGAAAAATGACCTGCTTAGATCACCGAATAACATAACTTTATCCCTCTTCAATTATTCACGCTGTTCATTCAATTTTGTTTTCTGTACTTTGCTTTAAATCACCTTCTTTTTGTACATTCAATGACCCCTGAATGATGTTCTGATGATAAATCTAAAAATTCCGCTGAGACATGATTTAACCGAAGATAAATAATTTTTTTCTGTCCAGCTTCACAGGATCCGACAATTTTACCTTCAACTTGATCGGCAATATCGGTGGGTGAAATTTTTAACATATAGTCAGACGTTTTTACACCATTATTTTCAATTTTTTCAGCAATATCGGCACAAATAGCGTCACAATTTGATGCCAGCGCAAATGTTGGCATACATATCATCAAAACAGAAACTACTTTTTTCATGTCTTTCCTTAATAATATTCTATAAAAATAAAATAAATCAGATTGTTATAATTACTTATTAAATGATAACGATTAACCTTGCCATACAATTATCTTAGCAGATTTTAAGACAAATAAACTCAAATACCCTTTTCAAATAGGTACACGAATAATCGAACAGACGGAAACTTTTAAACATAATTATTGATGCTGTGAGTAACATCAAAATTATGCACTGTACTATTTGATAAGTATTTAACAAACCTGTTGATAACTCTTTATCTTATTAATTATTAGTAATTTATCATTCAGATTAAATAATAAACGACCTCAAAAATGATATTATTTTAAAGAAAAAATCAAGTATTAAATTGTTAAAATTAGGCTAAATTAAGACGGATTAAATAGACGAAAAAAGACTTCAGATAAATGAGCAGAAGCAAATACTTCCGCTTTCATTGACAATTATAAGGCGGTAAAAAAAGCGATGAGGCCAAAAATCACTCCTGGTGAATTCGCTATCGCAATAGGCCAATCCTTTTTTTCACGTAAAAGACCATAACTGACCCATAAGGAACAGTTGATTGCTGCCGCTAATGGCTGAGTAGGATTCGATTTCATACCTTGTAAATTATCAATGATTTGTGGAATGTAAGAAATGTACATACCCAGTGAAGCAATGGTTGCAATAATACCCAGATAATGGAAAGCTTTTGCTGAAAGATACAAAATGACCTCCTAATGATTAGTTAAATCGATAATGTTGATAGCTGCAATACTCATCATTTTGAATGAAAACGTTTAAATGGTATAAAACTCATTCATGACTAAAGATTAATTAATAAAGAACGAAAAGATTTGAGCAACGGTATCAACGTTAAAGTTAAATTCAGTGTTATCGCTTCATGTTTATCATTTATTTATTACACGAAGCGACCGGATGACTTTACTAGTATAGGTCAACGCTGAATTTATACAACTCACATTTTAGGAAACAGTTAGGTTAATGGTGTTTGCTTTGTTTCTTTACCTAATAGGACAATAGCCATTATTGCCATTAAAATAGATAAGCTAAATAACCCAAAAATCACACTTAAACGAATATCTTTAGCCATTAAAAAACCAACCATGAGAGGGCCTAATATTCCCCCTATTCGTCCAACCGAAGCAGCAATACCTGAACCTGTTGCACGAATATTGGTAGGATATTGCTCTGGAGTATAAGCGTACATAGCACCCCAAGCACCTAAATTGAAAAATGATAAAAAAGCACCATACACGAGTAAATGATTAACAGATTTAGCCTCACCAAATAAATAGGCACTAATTAATGTACCTAATAAATAGGTGATTAGCACCCATTTACGCCCTACTCGCTCAATCAACCAAGCAACCGAAAAATACCCCGGTAACTGAGCAAATGTCATAATTAAAATATATTGAAAGCTTTTTATCATGGAAAATCCTTTTATCATCATGACACTCGGTAACCATAAAAACATGCCATAATATGAAAAAACCACACAAAACCATACTATCCATAACATGATGGTCGAACGGCGAAACTCTGAAGTGAGTAATGAATTAACTTTTTTAATTACCGAATCATTTTTAGAGTTTGCATTCAAACTATTAAAAGCCGATGAATCGGGTAAGTTAAAACGTAAGTAAAGCGCATAAAACGCAGGGATAGCGCAAATAATCATCCCTCCTCGCCAACCTATTGCCGGAATAGGAATAAGAAAATAAGCGATTAGAGCAGCTAAAATCCAACCGACAGCCCAAAAACTTTCAAGTAATACGACAATTCGACCCCGATGTTCAGGCTCGACACTTTCGCTTACTAAAGTAGAAGCAACCGGTAATTCACCGCCTAATCCCATACCAATAAAAAAACGTAAAATAACTAAACTTGCTAGTCCCCAAGCAAATGCACTTAATCCGCTGGCAATACTAAACATTAATAAAGTAAATAAAAATGCCGATTTACGTCCTTTTTTATCCGCATAGATCCCAAACAGAAAAGCGCCTATCGCCATACCGATAGAATTGACACTGCCAATTAAGCTAAGTTGTTCAGGACTTAATCCCCAATCTTGTTTTAAGGCGGCGAGTATAAACGACAGTAATCCGACATCCATCGCATCAAACAGCCAGCCTGTACCGGCAATAAATAAAAGTTTTTTGGTTGATATTGAGCGTTTTGTTGAATATTGCATAACATAAAAATAATAGTAATTTTTTAAGATCAAACCAAATTCTGATTGAAATGTCCATAGCTTAAACGTATCCACCCTAATTTATCACCATAATCACTTCCTTGTGATACGATAATATTTTGAGCAAGCAATTGATTTAAAATAGCGATTTCTTGTTGTGATGATTTAACAGGTAATTGGGCATATAAATGAAAACCACCTAAAGGTTTTTGATAATTTATTGTGTCATCAAAATAATTATTGAGCCATACCATTAATTGATTCGCTTTAAAATTGAGCTGTTCACTCAAAAAGTGTTGATGAGTGAAATAATGATTTTTTAGATATTCTTCTGCTAATAATTGCGGCAAAATACTCAACCCAGAATCGATATGTTGACGAATATTCGCTAGATTTTCAATAATATTACGAGGTGCTATCATCCAACCCACCCGTATATTTCGACCAATATATTTAGAAAGCGATCCTAAATAGATAACTTGATTATGATGGTCAAACTTTTTAATGGGTGAAATGGATAATTGAGAATTAAATGCTAAACCACTATAAGCATCATCTTCAACGATACCAATACATTGCGAACGACAAAATGCTAATATTTCTTTTTTGCGTTTATCACTCATCACAAAACCTAATGGATTTTGAAAGATAGGATTGAGAAACAGCCATTTTATGGGTTGCTGACTAACGACTTTACTTAAACTGTCTAAGGTAATACCTTCATTATCGCACTCAATCCCATATAAGCGTAACCCTGCTGCTTGGAAAAGTGGCAAAGAGTAAAAATAAGAAGGCGATTCGATAGCAATTGCATCGCCTGATTTAAGTAATCCCTGGGTAATTAAAAATAGTGATTGCTGTGTGCCTGATGTAATGAGTATTTGAGATGTCTCTACCGACATAGCAAAACGTTGTTGCATGTAATTGGCTATTTGCGTTTTTAGTGCTGGCAAACCTAACTGTAATTGGTCACTATTTTTTTCATGCATGATAAGCTCATCTGAGCTGATATTGGGTAATAACAATTTGGGCATCCAAATTGTGGGTAAGTCCCCATTAGCAAGATCGATGATGTTAGATTGCTGACGTCGTATGAGTTCGACTTTTTGTTGATAACGAGATTGTTTATTTTGATAAAAACGTGCTGGTAACCGCCAATTTATTGAAGTATGCGCCTGAACACCCCATTTTTTATCATTAACAAATGTTCCACTTCCTTGCCTGCGGATTAAAAGTCCTCGTTCAGAGAGATTATCCAAAGCACGAACCACCGTTGTTCGATTGATGTTTAAAATGTTAGCAAGTTCACGTTCTGATGGTAATCGTTCGCCAGCAATCAATATGCCTTGCTCAATATAATATTCAATTAGTTGACTTACTTTATTAAAAAGTGCGCCTTGATAGGCATTTAATTTCTGATGATTCCACATGTTATCGATTACTCAACATTTTAAACCTTGCCAGACAACGCATAAAAAATTGGATGACCTAATTATAGTCCAATTGGCTGTATCTTACCTATCGTTAATTTTAAATAATACATAACTAAGCATTAATTAATTTAAATCAGGAGACGTGATGAATAAAATTATCGGAACACAGACCGTAAAACGGGGTATGGCACAAATGCAAAAAGGTGGCGTGATAATGGATGTGGTGAATGCAGAACAAGCCAAAATCGCTGAACAAGCTGGCGCTGTCGCCGTTATGGCACTAGAACGGGTTCCTTCAGATATTCGTGCTGCTGGTGGTGTTGCCCGAATGGCAGATCCAACTATTGTTGAAGCTGTAATGAATGCGGTTACAATTCCTGTTATGGCAAAAGCGCGTATTGGTCATATTGTTGAAGCCCGTATTTTAGAATCAATGGGCGTTGATTATATTGATGAAAGCGAAGTATTAACACCTGCCGATGAACAGTACCATTTACTCAAAGATGAATTTACCGTACCTTTTGTTTGCGGGTGTCGAGATTTAGGCGAGGCACTGCGTCGAATAGGTGAAGGGGCATCGATGTTACGCACAAAAGGGGAACCGGGTACAGGTAATATTGTTGAAGCGGTACGCCATATGCGCAGAGTTAACGAACAAATTCGATTAGTAAAGAGTAAATCTAAAGATGAACTAATGACATTGGCAAAAGAAATCGGTGCGCCTTATGAATTCGTCATACAAATCAAACAGTTGGGTAAATTACCTGTTGTTAACTTTGCTGCCGGAGGCATTGCAACCCCAGCCGATGCAGCCTTGATGATGCAACTTGGCGCAGACGGCGTTTTTGTTGGCTCGGGTATTTTTAAATCGCAACATCCTGAAAAATTTGCAAAAGCGATTGTGCAGGCAACGACGTATTATGACGATTATCCACGCTTAGCAGAACTATCTAAAGGATTAGGTGAGGCAATGAAAGGCATTGAGATCAGTAAATTGTCTGAATCCGAAAGAATGCAAGAACGAGGATGGTAACGATGCAATCACTCAAACCCTTACGGTTAAAAAAAATTGGCGTGCTTAACTTACAAGGCGCGGTTAGTGAACATATAACCATGTTGCTGAGTATCGAAAATGTGATTGCGGTGACAGTAAAAAAACCTGACCATTTAGCGGGGTTAGATGGTTTAATTATTCCAGGCGGGGAATCTACCGCAATTAGCCGACTAATTAAACAAAATGGACTATTTGACCCAATTAAAGAATTTGCCCGTCAAGGCAAAGGTATTTTAGGCACCTGTGCCGGCTTAGTTCTTTGTGGTATGACAACCACTCATCATGAAGTTGAACTTCTTGAATTAATGGATATTACCGTTGAACGCAACGGGTTTGGTCGGCAAGTAGCAAGTTTTGAAACCTTTTTAGATATAGCGTCAATTGGCAAGCACATTCCAGCCATCTTTATCCGTGCTCCTTATATCATCCATGCAGGTAACCCAGTAAAACAACTGGCATTTATTGATGATCACTGTGTAATGGCAGAACAAGATAATATTTTAGTCTGCTCATTTCATCCCGAGCTATCTAACGATAATCGGGTGATGAAATATTTTGTTGATAAATGTTGATGGGAAGTATTTTCAAAAGACAAGGGATAGATATTTAATCTGTGTTATTAAATATCTATACCCATATGTATAGGGAACACAATTGTAAAAAATACCAATTACTATTAGTACGTATTAATGTTAATAATGTTGATATTGCAAACTCATACCGTTTGTTTAGCAATCAGTAATCAAAATAATTCCTATATTTAGGTTTTTTTGAAAACATTTGCAGTATCGAAACAATAAAATTGACTTTAGGTCGTTTCTCTAGGCTATATAATTTTTTTCGGTAATTTTCTCGATTAGCAACAACCAATTTGCGCTCCGCTTCAAGTGAGGAATCGTTCTTATCGCGATCGTTGGTTTCAATGAGATGTGGTAGGGTAAAGTATGTTTTTATATTTCCGCACGTTCTGAAAATTTCAAACATATCTGCCTCGTATCTGATAGGCATTAGAAACTCAACCATCTTTTTTGCTGTTTTTAATGTAATTATATAGCCTGTAGCGCGAATAGCCTTAGCTATTGGGAAAACATTAAAATCGCCAAGTCTCATTTTTTTATTTTTTGCGTATTCCACGTCACCAGTTAGCAAAAAAATTCCGTTTTTTGGTTTTTTTTCGAATGCACTCATAAAATCTACTGTTCTACTATCGAAGATTGCGTCATCCTCAATAATTAGTGCATAAGGTAACCTCCGATTTATAATTTCTTTATACACACCTATATGACTGAGGGCACATCCAATTTCACCTTTCGTTAAAAAACAATTTTTATAATCATAAACATTGTCATTAATAAAATTTTCATCTAATTCACGCCCGTCAATCGCTGTAATAATTTCAAAATCCATTTTCAATTTTTTACATAAATTAGAAATTCTATACCGTCTATTTACCGCACTGCTCAAATTTATTACAAACACTTTCACTAATTAAATATTCTCAATTATTATTTACAAATAATACGACCACTAAATATACACTGGATATTATTAATTGACAATAATTTACTAAAAAACAATTAGATTACATAGCTATAAAATTATTACAATAACCAATGTTTGTTATAGGATTTGACAAAATCGTCGTCTATTTACATCCATCCAAATATTTAAAAATAGTGTTTTCATGCTGCAATAGTCGATTCCTTTCTCGATTTTACTAATAGTTGACGTGAGTAAATCAGTTTAAATAACTCATGCTCGTTCGTGCCACAATTAGTAATTATTTAAATGTTCATGTTTTTTTTTTATTTTTTGACAAATATATGTAATAGTAAGTAGTATTAGAATGCAATTAAAGCAAAATAGTCCTACATATTATTGCGCTCGATAACCCTGAGCACAAATAATCTAACTTAAATCAATTTACCGAACGGCATTCAAAGTAGCCCTATCAATTATAATTTTTCCATTAGGTCGATTGTTTTACCGCGTAACATCGTTGGTAAATTTAGAATTTCGACGTTAACATTGTCATGATTTTTTATTCTAAACAGTTTTTTCGTATCAGTTAGGTATGAACATGGTAGCCTAGGCATTCCAATTTTTTTTATGCATGGGTTTTTCATGGCTCTTTTTATGCTTCCGTTAAACTCTTTTTTAACTCCATATTTTCATCAAAATAATCTTGATCGTCTGGTTTAGACTGATATCGATATGAATTAATTTGTTTGCTATTTTTAGTCATTAATAATAAATGATCTTGACTAAATATAAGTTTTTGCAGTTCTAAAAAAGGCGTTTTCGCACAAGAAAAAAACGGGGTATGGGTTCTAAGATGTTTTAACACTTCGCTACCAGTTCGTTTCTGCTTTAAAACATAGACTTTATAGATATGCGAATGTTATTGATTTGTTAAAGTTTGCGGTGCGGTCACTGTATATACAAACTTTTAATTATTACAACTAGTTAGACAAATTAAATGTTTATATTACTTAACCGTAACGCCATTTTTAAACGGTAATTTTCAACTACGGATATTTCTTGAATGCTTAAAAAGCTTCGAAAAAGTTTAAACTAGATTCCATAATGTTATGGTTAAATAATTTAAACGCGAATCAACAATAACTAATGTCAATTATGTTCATTTTAATTGTTAAAACGTCTCGAAGCTATATACCATTGCCTAAATGAAGAACATTTTAAGTCATTCATCACTCATTACTTTTAACTGAGCTGAGGATAAGCAACAACAGAAGCAGTTAATTCAGGTTGACCAATTAAGATAAACTGCTTATTTTTACTATCTAACGCTTGTTCAATAGCCAATCCCGTTGCCAACCATAAAGCACAATTACCTGATTTACCAATTGAATTATCGACACTAAAAAAATTATTTGGTTTAAAATCAATAATATTTAAATGATTTAATACCGCTTTGTTTTGATCTTCACTGATAAAACTTGTCCAAATTCCGTCATAATCTTTATCTTTACCATCACCCCAAAGTAATGCCTTGTCGATTGTTTCTTCTAATGTTTGAGTTTGTTCACTACGATAGACTTTAATAGCTGATTCTCTAAAATCAGAAAGACAAAGATCATTAATCGCTTCTTCACCAGCAAACAACATGAACGATAAAAATTCGCCTTCATTTTCAGAAGGTATTTGAAAAAGATGACCAGCAATGACAATTAATAAATCAGAATCATGATCACGATGATCCAACCATGACTCAGTGAATAAAGTACTATTTTTAGGGTTTTTTATTTCAAAACTAGTAGGTTTAATTAATTTTCCTAAGGTTTGTGTCCAAATATCTTCAAGATTATCAATACTTGGTTCTGAATCAATGAACAATCGTACATGAATATTTAATTTTGGAGAAAGACGATTAAATATTGTTTGGTATTCAAGTTTCCACTCATCAAATTTTGCTTTTAATCGTTGTTCAATATAGTTACCTAACAAACTTTCAGGTATAGCTAATGAACTATATGCAATAGACTTTCTACCACTAACAACAGGCATCGAACTTAATAACACTTTATTGTTAGCCACGCCGACACCACTACCCTGTTTGCCATGATGTGTTTCAAGAGAATGACTTAACACGTATAAACCTCGTCTTGCAAATTCAATTAGCTCTTGGCGTTCGATTTCACAATCAATATTCCAATTTTCAATATATATATCATTACAAAAACGAATATAAAGATTATAAAAAAAACAAAACATCCATATTGAGACTGGAAAAATAATCGAAAAACAAATAAACCAAAAATTAGAAAGGTTATAAAAAACACTGTAAATTAAAGTACCCAATACACCTAAAGCGACAGACAAGATAAGAAAACCAAGCCAAAGCCAAAAGTTACCTTTTTTCTGTTTAGGCAGTGAGTCAGGGATAGCATTTAGATTAACGGGCATTAGCTTTTTCCTACTTTAGAGATAGATGAAATTAACGAACAACCACAAGCACTTTTATGCCCATCTAAAGCAATTTTTTTACCCTGATCTGTCATTGTTGGTTCACCTTCTATAATTGAATTGACACCATGCTTATGAATGGGGCAACTAACTAAATCACCGACTCGAGCAACAGGTTTACCCATTACTTTCATTGTGGTTGACGCGGTAATAACTTTACCGCCATGATTAGTATCATCACCTAAACGAATAACGCCTCGTAAATTAGTCATTTTTAATTCCTTTTTTATTTACCTTTGTTAACTTTTTTATTTGTTTATACTGCAACTAATTATAGCTAATTAACATTCAAATTAAAGTTATTATCTTTAATTAATATTCCATTAGTTTTTATACAATTATTGGGTTCATATTTGTCTTAGATTTCTGTTTGAATGCCTTTTATAGCATTAGTATTTGCTCATCGGTATAAGGGAATTTTAGTACACCTATGTAATAACAAAAATCACCTTTTACTTTCGTATTGGCGCGTGCTTTGTCATAACCGTCTTGAATAATGCGTTTAAATTCTTCTTTATTATAACAACCGATTAGACTACTACCAGCGATCAATAGGGCTAGTAGTTGGGTGAGTTTACTCATCTTTTTTAAAACCTTTGAATTTATGGTTTAGAATTTATGGTTTAAATTGAAAATAGGAAAGATTATCTTGATACAATTTATCATCCTTACCCACATAAAATTTTATGGTATGCGAATAACTTTCATTTGGTAACATTACATCTGATTGTGGATATATCGAATTCAGTTTTTCTTTATTGTTTATTACCCAATCTGGCACTTCGATAACATGATAATCAAAATCTACTTCAAGATTGACTTTGTTATAGCTATAACCTTGTGCTCGGGTATACTCATTTTTGGTGACATCTGTCACTCGTTCAACCACTATTGGTCCATAACAAAATTCATTATGGTAGCGAGTTCTTTTGAATCTATTATCAATGTATTCATGTAAATATTCTCGACCCAAGTCGGTTAAGTCATAATGATACAGTCCCGCTTGCCCTTCCACAGATTGTCGACTTAATAAACCAATTTCGGCAAATAGGGGTAATGACCTTGATAATTTACGTTTATTCCAAATATCCCATCTTATATCCGTTTCTAGAACTGGCTCATCGGTATAAGGGAATCTTAATACGCCTAAGTAATAGCAAAAATCGCCTTTTACTTTTGTTTTGGCTCGTGCTTTGTCATAACCATCCTGAATGATGTGTTTAAATTCTTCTTTGTTATAACAACCAACTAAACTACTGCCAGCGATCAATAGCGCTAATAGTTTGATGATTTTACTGTTTTTTTGTTTCATAAATTTTTTATTTGTTATTTATGGTCTCTTTTCTACGGTTTAAACTGTTTATAACCTAAACTATTTTGGTATAATGCATCACCTTTTCCTACAGAGAATTTAACTATATCTTTATAGGTTTTTTCAGGTAGTCTTGCTTTTATCTGAGTATATACCGCATTAAGTTTTTCTTGATTGTTTATTACCCAATCGGGAATTTCGTTAACATGATATTCATAATAGACTTCAAGATTGACTTTGTTGTAGCTATAACCTTGTGCTCGGGTGTACTCATTTTTGGTGACATCTGTCACTCGTTCAACCACGATCGGTCCATAGCAAAATTGTTTATAGTAGCGTGTTCTTTTAAATCTATTATCAATGTATTCATGTAAATATTCTCGACCCAAGTCGGTCAAATCATATTGATATATTCCTGATTGCCCTTCCACAGGTTGTCGACTTAATAAGCCAATTTCGGCAAATAAAGGTAAACTTTTAGCAAGATCTTCCTTATTCCAAATCATACCTCTGGTATCGTCTTCCTTCGCCAGCTCATCGGTATAAGGGAATCTAAGATCTCCTATGTAATAACAAAAATCGCCTTTTACTTTTGTTTTGGCGCGTGCTTCGTCATAACCGTCTTGAATAATGTGTTTAAATTCTTCTTTGTTATAACACCCGACTAAACTACTGCCGGCGATCAATAGCGCTAATAGTTGAATGAGTTTACTCATCTTTTTAATCACCTACATTCTTACGGTTTAATTTGTTTGTAAGTAAGACTATTTTCGTATAACTTACCCTCTTTACCAACATTAAATGTTATAACATCCTCATAGGTTTTACCGGGTAGCTGTGCTTTAGTTTGTGTATAAATCTCATTAAGTTTATCTTGATTGTCTATTACCCAATCTGGCACATCGATAACATGATATTCATAATCTACTTCAAGATTGACTTTGTTATAGCTATAACCTTGTGCTCGGGTATACTCATTTTTGGTGACATCTGTCACCCGTTCAACCACGATCGGTCCATAACAAAATTCATTATGGTATTTAGTTCTTATACCTCTGTTATCAATATATTCATGCAAATATTCTCGACCCAAGTCAGTTAAGTCATAATGATACAGTCCCGACTGCCCCTCAACAGGTTGTCGACTTAATAAACCAATTTCGGCAAATAGGGGTAATGACCTTGACAACTTACGTTTATTCCAGATCATTCCTCTTGTGTCGTCTTCCTTCACTGGCTCATCGGTGTAAGGGAATCTAAGATCTCCTAAATAATAGCAAAAATCGCCTTTTACTTTCGTATTGGCACGTGCTTCGTCATACCCGTTTTGAATAATGCGTTTAAATTCTTCTTTGTTATAACAACCAACTAAACTACTGCCAGCAATCAATAGCGCTAATAGAATGGTCAATTTACTGTTTTTTAGTTTCATAAACTATTTGCTATTTTCCATTGTTTCACTTGAGGGTTTAAGCTGAAAATAGGACAGGCTATTTTGATATAATTTATCACCTTTACCAACATTAAATGTTATAGTTTGCACATAACTTTTATTCGGTAATCTCACATCTCCTTGTATATATACCGCATTCAGTTTTTCTCGGTTGTTTAATACCCAATCTGGCACATCGATAACATGATATTCATAATCTACTTCAAGATTGACTTTGTTATAGCTATAACCTTGTGCTCGGGTATACTCATTTTTGGTGACATCTGTCACCCGTTCAACCACGATCGGTCCATAACAAAATTCATTATAGTAGCGTGTTCTTTTAAATCTATTATCAATATATTGATGCCAATATTCTCGACCTAAGTCAGTTAAGTCATAGTGATACAGTCCTACTTGCCCTTCCACAGGTTGTCGACTTAATAAGCCAATTTCGGCAAATAAAGGTAAACTTTTAGCAAGATCTTCCTTATTCCAAATCATACCTCTGGTATCGTTTTCCTTCACCGGCTCATCGGTATAAGGGAATCTAAGATCTCCTATGTAATAGCAAAAATCGCCTTTTACTTTCGTTTTGACTCGTGCTTCGTCATAACCGTCTTGAATAATACGTTTAAATTCTTCTTTGTTATAACAACCGATTAGACTACCACCAGCGATCAATAGGGCTAGTAGTTGGGTTTGTTTACTCATCTTTTTTAAAACCTTTGAATTTATGGTTTAGAATTTATGGTTTAAATTGAAAATAGGAAAGATTATCTTGATACAATTTATCATCCTTACCCACATAAAATTTTATGGTATGCGAATAACTTTCATTTGGTAACATTACATCTGATTGTGGATATATCGAATTCAGTTTTTCTTTATTGTTTATTACCCAATCTGGCACTTCGATAACATGATAATCAAAATCTACTTCAAGATTGACTTCGTTATAGCTATAACCTTGTGCTCGGGTATACTCATTTTTGGTGACATCTGTCACTCGTTCCACCACGATCGGTCCATAACAAAATTCATTGTGGTATTTAGTTCTTATACCTCTGTTATCAATATATTCATGCAAATATTCTCGACCCAAGTCGGTTAAGTCATAATGATACAGTCCCGATTGACCCTCAACGGGTTGTCGACTTAATAAACCAATTTCGGCAAATAGGGGTAAACTTACAGCAAGATCTTCTTTATTCCAAGTTGTCCACCGACTGTCTTCGTCTAATTTTGGCTGATCGGTATAGGGGAATTTTAGTACCCCTAAGTAATAGCAAAAATCGCCTTTTACTTTCGTATTGGCACGTGCTTCGTCATACCCGTTTTGAATAATGCGTTTAAATTCTTCTTTGTTATAACAACCAACTAAACTACTACCCGCGATCAATAGTGCTAATAGTTTGATGAATTTACTGTTTTTTTGTTGCATAAATCATTACCTTTTGTATGTATCCGAAATAATAATTGGATTGGCATCCACTGTATTGCCTTGGTTATCTTTGGTGGTTCTGCCGGTTGGCCAATAGTAGAGTTGTAAATTAATTTCGTTATTAGTCGAAAAATAACATTCACCTGTTTTATAGTAGATTTTAAAGTAACCCAATTTTTTTTGATCTTCATCTATTGCATCATTGTAAGATTCCACTTTTCCAACTTTACTTTTCTCTAACTTACTTTTTATTGTCACTGGATTTAAAGGATCCTTGCGTTTAATGAGTAAATCTTCAACCGAATCCTGCGTAAAGGTAAGAATCGGATACTGTTTGCCATTACTAATATTTAATGTCACTAGTTCTTGCGTATGTTTATCTAAAAGTCGAATTTTACCTTCATAATCACTCAGTTCCGATTTAAAATTAGGTAACCCAACCGAAAGATATATTTCCTTACAAAAAGGTGTATTATTTACGTAACCGCCTATTGGGTAGGAACCGACGTCAACTATTAGTATTTGATTTTCTAATTCTAGAATTTCTTGTACTTTCCTCATTTCGTCCTTATAGTATACTTTGTTATTTTCGAACTGAAGCACCGCATAGAGCCCTGTTCTTGCCACCATAAAGTCATTAATGGCTAATGCCATGCTGTCAAAGTTGGCTAAATAAGGTACGCCTTTATCACTTGGTTGTTGTAATCCAAATAGGCAGTAATTAAACCAGATTTGCATTTTATCCCAGTCATCGGTTTCATCTTTATAGATCATTTGTATAATTGCAGCAGCGACACCTGCAACTAGTCCTAGAATAAATATTGCTGCGCCAATCGGGCCAGAAAATAACCCCAATATTCCAACTGTTTGCATTAGACATACAAAACCCGAAAACATTTGCAAGCCACCTGCAATCATATAGGCTGTGCCTACTTTGCCCCCTTTGGCATAACCTTTTAAAAATAACATGCTCCCTTCGAGTATAGTGATAAAACTGGTTATGGAGCCTAATACCGCTGTTACCCCTACCGAACCTTTAAGAACACTATTGCTAATCAATCTCATACTTTTATTAAATCTTAATGTTCTTCGCCAGACTCTTGGTAGTGTTTTATTCAAAAATAATAACACTTCATTAACTGTTGATGCGTGGTTTGCAGCTACTTTACATAAGCCAAATTGCACATCGCGTTTTATTTCAAAGCGAACGGTTTCACTTAATGTGGGATCATCTAATTTTTTCAAATTTTCCAAATATTGCATATGGGCAACTATGGATTGTACGCCAGCGACTGCCATTTTACTGATACCAACTACCATATCGGCTGTTTTTGGTAAGCGAGTACTTATGCGGGTTTCTTTAATATCTTTCAATATACTCGTACAAAAATCAATTTTGATTTGGTTGACAATATTTAAGCTTCGGCTTTGGGCAAATCCAAACGTTAATGCTGCATACAACCAATTTCGACTCAATGCAAATGTTAACGTCGCTTTAATCGCTCGAAACAGCTCTTTACCATTTTGTAATATCTTATCATTTGCGCCAATTTCGATTATTTTTGATCCGAATGCCAGATAATCGGCATAAGTAGACTGCAAATTCCAATCGATGGTACTGTCTTGATCATCCGTTAGGGTGTAATTTTTATAAGACAGTTCTTGATCGCTACTTTCAAATGGTTCCCAGTAATTCAAAACTTCAGATAATTTTGCAATCGGGATATTTTGCAGCTTAATATACAGCATTAAGTAACCATGAATAACCAGATTACTTTGAATAATTAATGGTATAACTTTTAATAGCAAGGCGTCCGCTTGTTTTGTATCTTGTTGGTCGTTGGTTTGAGATTGGATTGATGGGCGGTTTGCCAATCCTGCTGAAACACGCGCAAATAGCATGAAATAGAGATTTAGCATAAGTTCACCTTTTTCGGCAAAAAAGTTATTCGCTAACTTGCCTTGTCCTAAATCTTGTTCCAGTTCTTGTAAAAGGACTTTTGTTTGCTCTACGCGCTTTTGCTTCGCTGCTTGTTCGCTGTCATACTGCTGTTGCAAATAAGCTTTAATTTGATCTTCGGTTTTATTCGTTAATTGTGGTGTAAAACTCGAATGTGATGCGAGTTCGTCTTGCATAATATCCAGGCGTTTATTGAAAACTAACTCCCAAAAACTGCCTTGTTGACCGTCAATCAGGTGATAAAACAGACTGTTTTCATTGTTTAGCAGAGTATCCCATACCGCTGATTGCTCTTCCATTTTTACATTACCCAGACAAGTAAAATCAATCAGTTTTAGAAAATCGGTTAGGTAGCCAACATGATTATTGGAACAGTTAGTATCACACTCGATTAACCAAAATTCACAATCATTATACTGCTCAATTGCTGAAGGGGCATATTGTGAACATCCTTTGAAGCCAAATAACCAGGTTAAGTAATAAAAATAATCTTGTGAAAGCTTAGTAATTGATTCGACAAACTTGTTATAGTCCGCTTGTTCTATTGCTATAAAAATTTGCTCATCAAGAGTACTTATTAAACTGTTGTATTTTTCTAATTGTTTATCTATGTTTTCTTTGGCGGCTTGTTCAGCAGTGTTATTTTGCTTGAAAGCTTTAACATCAAGATATGTTGTGTTATATAAACTTTTAAATTTTTCTAAATGTCTACTTTTTTCCTCTTTGCTCATGGTTATCTCGACAAAGCCTTGCTTTAAATAACTTTGGGATTTAGGAAAATTTTCAATAATTGGAAAGGCTTCTGACTGGTTTCTGATGACATAATAGTCATAAAATACCTTATCCTTCGCTTTCGCTGTTTCAGACGAGATAATTTGGTTGCGGTATTCATTTATTAACGCTAATGTTTTGCGTTTATGCAATCTTTCTTCTTTAAAATATTGCTTACTGATAATATCTGAACTCAACGAGTTGTAAGTGTCATAATATTGTTTTTCGTTAATGTCATCAAAAATACTTTTATCACGTGCAGGCTCTTTATTGTTTAATATTGCATTGTATTTTTCATCTAACCGTTTGTTTGCTTCAATGATTTTTTTGTAATTTTCATCGATTTTCTTGGCATAGATTTCTTCCGATTGAATAATTAACTGCGTGATGGGTTCGATTTTTAGCTGTCGTTGTAAGCTTAGCTCTTCTGCGATACCAAAGGGATCTTCAATCACAACAACTGGCACAACAAAACGCTTATCTTTTTCAAATGTATTAATTTGCTCTTTTAACACATCATGTGAATTCAAATATTCTTTATTATTTGCTTTATGGCGATCTCGTAACGAGTTGAATTTGTGTGCTGTAATAAAGGTATCTTTATCTTCAATCAGTTCTTTATCATCGCTATCATGTTCACTTTCATCATCATTACCTTGATTATGTATGATGTTTGTCGGTTTTGCGGCTAATTCTAATAATGAATTATCTGATAATAATTGGTTGAATGCAAAACTTCGTCCATCTTTGTCAGCCAATTTGGTGGGATCTTTATAAGTTTCCTGATTTAAATTGATTTTGGTAAACCGTTTTAACGCCGTATTTAAATCGATAGTTTTAGTATTGCGTTTTGCCGATTCGGTATTACTATTTTGCCCATTTTGCGATGAATCATTTTTTTGATCTTGTTTGGATGGTAAATCAATGGTGATCGAGGATTCATTCATTAATTTTAGGTACTTTTCTACCGCACTGTTTTCACCTTGAGACCATGCTCGACGGGTATAGGCAATGTAGGCTTCGCCTTCGTATACCGTGATGTCAATATTGATAAAGGATCCAGGTATATGGTGATTATTACCGTCTTTGGTACACGCTGCGGGGATCTCTTTAACGTTTCGCTCTTTTAAGTCAGTAATGGTTTTATGACGAAATACCCCTGATGGTGTCACTTCGTATCCTAAAAATTCCCATCCTTTGGTTTTATGTTTCACTAAGATATAAACGTAACCAACTCGTAACGTTCGATAAACGTATTTATGGGTAAGCAAGTCAACTTGTGGCTCACGCTTTGTATCGGTAAATTTAATAGCTTCTCCCATTTGTTGGGCTAAGCTAAAGCTTGTACTAATCGGGGCTTTTCGAACTAGAAAAATGGGAAATCCTTTACGTTCACAAACGCCACAACCGCCATTTGCTAAAGCTGAACGGGAGTCTTTACCATCTTTGTTTGCTTCGGCATAAATAATGCGATCTTCGAGTTCAGCGGCTTGTTCTTCTTTTCGTTTTTTTTGTTGTTCTTCTTCTGTGGTTTTGTTTGTTTCTTGCTTTTCCATTTTTCTATTCCTGTATTTATCTATCTTATTGCTTTATTGATAAAAATTGTTGCCTATCGATTGCTTGAAATCTTTCTGCCAGACTTCCTTTATCTTGTTTTGCTTGGTCGATTGCATTTTTTATTTTGCTGACACTAAGCAAATCACCATAACGTAATGACATCAATACAAAAATCTTTTGGTCATTTAAATCTGTTAATCCATACTGACACGCTTTTTGATAGGTATTAGCTAATTGAATTAAGTTGATTTGCGTCACATCTTTGCCCAGTTTGGTATAAATATTAACTTGAGATAAGTAGATGTCGAATATGACTTTTATATGTTGTTGATAAAATTTTGCTTCCTCACTAAGAAAAATACTATATGAATCGGGTTTGTAATTTAACCGATTGATTGTCGAAATGGTTTTATTAGTGGTTAAATAGCTGTAACTGATTAGACTGTTAAATACATCCGCTAAAAATTCAGTACATATCATGTTACCTTGATGTAATAACTGCATGCGGAATGGTTCATAAAAAGGAACAAATTTTGTGCCAATAAATTGAGTTAAATATTTACCTATGTCAGCTAATATTTGAGCTATTATATTCGGTGGATGTTGGCTCACTAGCCAACTACAGACATAACGCTTGCTTTGTAATAATTCACTTTCGGCTTCTATTAAACTAAATTTTAATAATCGTTCTTCAATCGGTTGCTCAGGTTTTCCAAGTATTACAAGCTGTGGACACGCATCAAGATCGTAGGCTAAGTCTGTTCTTATTACAGGGGTAACCGCTTGTTCACCATAATGATCTTTAATATTATTGAGGCTGATAAAATCCAATTCGCTTACGGCTACAAGTGGATCTAAGAGTAAATATCGATAATATTGTTGATTGCTTTCACTATTTAATAGGTTTAATAATTGCTGTTTCATTAAGCATTTTCCTTACATGTACTGCCTGATGGTAACGCTGTTTGATCAACGGATAATGTCGCTGGACTGATTAAGCCAAAACTGGCAGCATTCACTTTAACATCACCTGGTGCATAAAAGTTTATTTCGCCATTTTCTAATACGATGGCAACACCATTACAGCTTAAGGTCAGTTTTTTGTTCGCCGATACGATGACTTCACTGTCTGTACTTGTGATCTTCATATCTTGTTTAGAAGTTAAATGCATTTCTTCATTTTGTGCTTGTATATCGACATTCCCTTTTGAAGCAAATATTTTAATCCCCATTTTATTTGCAAATAGGCTTATCATATTGCCCGCAGTCACCATAAAACGCTTGAAAGCATTGATGTCTACCGTGTTTTGTGCTGTTTGGATGATGTTTTCACCTGCACTGTGCTGGATAGAACTCGGTGTTGTGTGTGCAATACCAGAAGGTGCATAATTTAAAATTGCCGGTTCTTTTAATTCATTTAAACTTTGCTCTAATAGTTTTTTTTGCGTCGATAAATCAGCGAGTTCAGCTTCGGCCGCTTCAGCCAGCTCATTAAGCCGTTTGACCATTTCACTTGCTTGTTGTAATGATTCAATTGCGCTACCCATTTCAAGTTGAGTTTTACCGGCTTTAACTTGTTCTTCAGTGGTTATGTATAGCCCTTTTCCCGAACGTATCGCTCCCCATTCATCTGTTCGTAGTTCAAAACCTTCGCCACGTTTTTCTTTCTTTTCATTAACAAGATGACCAATATTTAGCTGAGTTTTACCGTATTCAGTCGCCAGCTTGATATGTTCTTGCCCTCGTTTGTCATCCATGCGTAATTTGTTGTTAGCTGGTGTTCGAATAACATTTCGGTGTTTGTTAATTGTCGTAACATGGTCTGGATGGGTACTGTCATGCATTGCGTGAGCAATGTAAGGTCTGTCTGGATTACCATTGGTAAAAGCTACAGCGACTTCGGTTGAGTCAATAAGCGGAAAGTGGAAGCCATAAGTATTACCTGAATAAGGTTTGGCAAGCCTTACCCATAAACTTTCTTCGCCTTTTTTCCAGTTTTTTAAGTCAAAATTGAATTTGATGCGATAACGCCCTTTAGTATCTATGTATCCATAGGTGTCATCATCCGGACTCGTCACTCGTGCAGGTAATGTACCCGTAACTTGAGGCCATTTAAGGGGGGCTGGGCGATAAGGTTTTAATACGTCATAAGGGATTGCTGTAAAATGAGTTTGGTATGAATTTGTTCGATCACCCTGACACTCTGTAGTCAGAATGATAATACCATCTTTTATATCATTAATTGGGCATCCTTCAATGATAATGCGTTGACCGGGTACTAATGTGTAATTATTGCATTTACCGTAAATAAATAGTTGTTCAGATATGTAGTGTTGATGCCGTATATTCGCATACCATTGTCCACTTTCTACTGTGTGTTTGTCACCCAGTGTTTTATGATGTTCTTCGTAACGATAATCATCACCACGCGTTGTGATATCTTTGGGTTGACTGTTGGCTATACCATGTAGAGAGTTGTTTGCTATACGGTAGTTGTAATCATTGACACTTACTTGATTTGGTTTTGTTTTACTGCTGAACTGTAGATCCCATACACTATGAGATTGCTTATCATTTAAGCCACTTGGTTGTCTAATAATGATGCTACCCGCATTATCAAACCCTTGTTCGTAATCACTAATTACCATGACATCACAGTGATGTTCTGGATGGGTTTCAAAATAGAACCAAATACCTACATCAGCAAGCAACCTTTGGATAAAGACTAAATCGGATTCTTGCCATTGAGTTATAAATTCACGAGCTGGATAGGTTTCGTTTAGTTCAAATCGAAAATCAATACCGGTTAATCCATGATTTCGTAATACTTCTTCAACAACATTTACTACACTTTTATTTTGAAAAATAGCACTTTGATAATTGTTAGATAGCAGTGCAACTCTTGGTTCAAGCACTACTCGATATTGTGCTTGATCCTCGCTCATGGATACTAAGCTAAATTCGGTAATCACCCCGTATATTGTTCTGGGCTTATCATGAATGTCTTGTGAACTTATTTGTTTTAATTCGAGTAATTTACCCCGTGGATGGAAAGTCAACGATGCTGCTTGGCTTAATACCGAATTAATTGATATCTGTTTATTTTGGCTTGTTAAATTGATGATGTATCGCCATGGCTGATTAATTTGTTCCTTTCCTTCAATCGATAATATTGATATATCTGATGAAGCATCAAGTCGTTCAATTGAAAGGGAATAGTTATTCAGTGCAGAGCTAGCAAAAGGCAAATTTTCACTAAGTGAAGAAATACTATTTGTCAACTTATCCATTATATTCATGCCACAAATCCTTACTTTTGATTCTTTACTCTATAATGTATTTTTATAAGTTTCGTAAATTTTTTATAAATTAAATTTAAAGTTTACAAAATAGGGGCTTTTGTTTAAACAGTCAACATTTTTATTTATTTTTTATTATGATTATAAATAATCAGTAATTTTAGGTAAATTTGGTTTTTTTTAGGGGTTGGGATGAGAGAGTTTTATTTTTTGTTTAGAAAGTAACAATATCATCTAGAAAAATTTACTTTTTTAAATGTACTGTATGATGAGTTATTGGTTTTTTATTGCGCTGAATAAAGCCAATTTGAATGATTTTATCCAGCCGTTAAAAATTGATAGTTAGTGTTTAACAAATTTGAGCGATATTTCTAGCCATTTTAATTTGTGATAGCTATGTTATACATGTGCTGTATAGAAAAATATCAATCATTAAAGATGATCATACTGTTATATTCTTATTTTAAGTCCACTGTTTTAAACATTAGTGTTTTAAGTCGTTAAATTAATTAGACATCACCATAAATCGACGGTTTGCCGTGACAATTTGTAAAAATATAGGAAGACTTATTTTTTCTTCTTTTTGTAGTGTATTATTGATATCGTAAATTTTAGATCGTCCAAATCCATCTAAAACAATTGTTTTATCATTGTATAGTGCAGCGATTTCTTTTTCGTTCCCCGCCACTATCCATTGCCGTGGCTTGCTGTTGAATAAGTTTTCACCTTGATTATATAAATGTGGTGAGGTGTTAACATAAAGCACATCTTGCATTAAGGTGCGCATAATATCAGTTTGCGATGTTAGTCGGCTGATTTGAGCGGGTTCTTTATTTGGCCATGAGATAATCAGTGGCACATTAAGCGATTCTCGGCTGTAATTAATGTCGTCATTACGTATCGCTGTTTTTTTCGCTTCTTTTATAGTGATGTCATTGGTTCCGGTAATGACAATTACGGTGTTTTCGTAGGTATTGGTTAGTCTTAAATACGCTATTAATGATTCAAGATATTGATCTAATTTTCTTGCTTCTGTTTCAAGTTCTTTTAGCGGTATATTTTTATGTTTTACGCCGAGTGAGTATTGTACCAGTGAAAATAGTGGTGCATGATTTTCTAATTTATTTTGTTCATCATGCCACGCCATCCAATTATCAGTAACCTGTTTATTAGTCATTTTTTTTGCCGGCGGTATTGAAAAATTGGATAGCAATGCATATCGATACAATGGTTCATCAAATCCATCGTACGAAAACATCCCTAAGTTGTAATGACGATAATTAATAGCATCAAATAGTACTGAAGGTTTATGACCCGCTAATATGCTGTTGTAATAGTTGGGATCGAGTCCATAAAATAATGAA
Organism: Gilliamella sp. CG35; assembly: GCF_046635745.1. Classification (NCBI taxonomy): domain Bacteria; kingdom Pseudomonadati; phylum Pseudomonadota; class Gammaproteobacteria; order Orbales; family Orbaceae; genus Gilliamella; species Gilliamella sp. CG35. Next base: position 30,985 of record NZ_JBIDFH010000007.1, on the reverse strand, counting down.
AATTTATTAATATTTGTTTGGTTACTTGCAGAGTAATGATCCGCAAATTTAAGGTTTTCTTTCGCAAATTCATTTAACCATGGCATGTTGTCGTTTAATAAACGACTATTCCATCCGTCAATAACTATCATTAGTATATTTTGAGTTGCTTGTTTTTCATCATAACTCAGCCGTGCAAGAGGATATTCTATAGCAATAGCAAAAGGATTACCTTCTTGGCTAACCCGAGTTCGGTAATCATTTTCTGGCATAAATCCATATCGTTCAAGGAAATGTCTTGCGGTCAATGGATAGGATAATGGTAAGCTTGAACGTTGCATGGTTATTGGGCGATAAAAATTTGCGTCGGCCCAAATATGAATCAGATGCGAAAAGACAAAACAAAGAATAAATATAACCACGACTGGTTTTGCATAACGTTTACGCTTATTTAAGCTGCGTAATTTTTTCCAACTCCATAATGCAAATAATATTTCAATTAATAAAATAAATGGAATAATTATAAACGCACTACTTAAAAAAGTGGCGTTTTGCGCTGTAAATAACTGCCATATGGATAAATTTAAGTGCATTCTAAAATGCGAGAAGATATCAATATCAACTAAAAGTAAGGCGATTCCTAATGTGGCAATTATGGTTGCTAATATTCGATGCCAACGCGCTGAGTGAATAAAAAAGCTTAATGGAAAAAGTAATATGAGGTAGGTTATAAACGTTAAAAAGCTAAAATGCCCAATTGCACTAATGATTGCATAAAACCGCCCCATAAATGTTCTTGGCCAGTCTGCAATGATTAAATATTGGCTACCCAAAGATATAACAACAAAAATATTAAATAATGTAAACCAGTGTCCCCAGCTTACAATTTGTGAGGATTGGGTATCTTTGATATGATTATTTTTGAGTTTGAGCATATTTATTATTGGTAACGATAGTAATGAAGAATATTTACTGTAAGATACTTTACAGTTTACCTGATTTTGAAAAATCTTTCTGTAATTTTTTTATTTGTTAGCATAAAGATTTTGGTATGATCTTGGCGTTATAATCGATACTTGTTATAATTTAAGGATTAAATTCGCTAACAACAAAGATAATAATTTTGGCTATCTCACAACTTAAAATACATCAAATCCAACCTGATTTGTCTCAGATTAGTGCGCTTGGTAACCCTAGTAAAGCAGAAACTAAATCTGTGATAGAAAAGTCAAACAATATTCTTTCTTGGCAACCTCGGATTGCGTCTGCATTATCCATGTTATGCCCGAGTAAAAGAGCAAGTTATCACCCTCGTTTTATGTTACTGAAAGCGTCAGAAAGTGAACTATTTTTTGATTTGTTAAAACAAGCAGTTAAATTACATGCTTCCTCTTCAACGTTGGGTTACAGCTATTTTATTAATGATAATAAAGTCACTTTGACTGAGGCCAAAAGCAAGCAGGATAACTTTGCCATTTTAGATGATTGTTTAGCATCAAGTTATGTTGATGGCGAGAAATTATTTGGTTGTGTTCGACAACCAGAAAATAGCCCAATTAAACTCGATCCAGGTTTAGTGCATCAGGCTAATGGTGGGGTTTTAATTTTAGGTTTACGATCTTTATTAAGCCAACCTACTTTATTGATTAAATTAAAGCAGATGGTATTTAAACAGGAATTCGACTGGTTTTCAGCTGATGAGTCGCATCCATTGCCGTTATCTATTCCTTCAATGCCACTGGATTTAAGAATTATATTGGTTGGTGATCGGCTAAGTTTAGCTGAATTACAGGATTTTGATCCAGAATTTTATAATACGTCTATCTATGCTGAATTTGAAAATGAATTGCAGATTACCTCATCTGACAAGCTCACTACGTGGCTAGATTATTTACAATTTATTGCTGATAAATTTCATTTGCCAAGTATTGCACCATCCGCCTTTAACAAAATATATCAAGAAGCGGTGCGTTTTACAGGCGATCAGTTTTATCTTCCCCTTGCGATTGATTGGGTTCATGGTTTATTAGTTAATGCTAGTTATTATGCCAAAAATGAGGTTATTGATGAGTTATCAGTGGCTTCATCGACTAAGAATAAATTATGGCGTGAAGATTATCTTAAAAAACGATTTCACGAAGAGTTTTTTAATAAACAGATCATGATTAATACTCAAGATCAGGTTGTTGGTCAAATTAATGGTTTATCTGTTGTTGAATATCCTGGCTATCCTTTAGCGATTGGTGAGCCAACGCGTTTAAGTTGCCTTGTTCATTTTGGAGACGGTGAGTTAATTGATATCGAGCGCAAAACTGAACTTGCAGGAAATATTCATTCTAAAGGTATGATGATCATGCAGGCTTTTATTATGTCAGAATTTGCTATTAATCATCAATTACCTTTTTCAACCTCTTTAGTATTTGAACAATCTTATAATGAAATTGACGGAGACAGCGCATCGCTTGCTGGGTTATGTGCAATTATTAGTGCGCTTTCAGGTCAGCCTATCGATCAACAATTAGCTGTTACCGGATCGGTAGATCAATTTGGTCATGTACAATCAATTGGTGGTATCAACGAAAAAATTGAAGGTTTTTTTACTGTTTGTCAGCATCAGGGGTTAACCGGTCAGCAAGGCGTTATTATTCCCGCATCTAATCAACGCCATTTGTGCTTGAGTGATAATGTGATTGAAGCAATAGCTCAAGAAAAGTTTTCTATTTGGACTGTTGAACATATTGCGGATGCACTTTATTTATTAACAGGAATTCCTTATAAAGATGATAATGCAATTAGTCTTTATAAGCTTATTTATGCACGTATGCAAACTATGCTATTACAAGATAAAAAACAAGATGGTTGGTTTGCAAAATGGCAAAGATATTGCAAAAAATAGTAATACCCAATAAACTTGAAAGCCGAATTTGGTTGAGATGTAACATTTTAGTAAGCGGCAAAGGATTTTACAGTATTGGTTATTCATAATATTTTATTGAATAATTATTTTTATAATCATGTAAGTAATGACAGAAAATAAAAGGTTTTTTTATGACATTTGAACGTAAATCTTCGTACGATAAAGCAGATCTGATTAAATCAGGAAATAGTGAACTTTTTGGTCATGACGGACCGCCTTTACCATCAGATTTAATGCTTATGATGGACCGTGTTATCGAAATGAATGAAGAAGGTGGAAACTTTAATAAAGGTTATGTGGAAGCGGAACTTGATATCAATCCAGATTTGTGGTTTTTCAAATGTCATTTTAAAAATGATCCTGTCATGCCTGGTTGTCTTGGGCTTGATGCTTTATGGCAATTAGTCGGATTTTACCTTGGCTGGATTGGCGGTAAGGGTAAAGGTCGAGCTCTTGGGGTTGGAGAATTAAAATTAAAAGGTCAAATATTACCTAAAAACAAAAAAGTTACCTATAAAATCCATTTTAAACGTGTGATTAACCGCAAGTTAATTATGGGAATCGGTGATGGCGAAGTTTATGTAGATGGTAAATTGATTTACGAAGCTACCGATCTTAAAGTTGGGTTATTCAAAGATACCAGCGAATTTTAATTTTTTTGATTTTAACTAGCCTTACACATTATTCGGTAAGGCTACCTTGAATATCGATTATCCAAGCAGTTTCTGATGATACATTTATCCCTTGTATAATAATATATTTTCGCCCGTTTTTATTGTCTTAAAAAATTAACTATTGAATACAAATTTTCTTTAGGTTAATGATTTTTCATTCGTATTTTTTGTTATTCAAGGTATAATGTGGCAATTTTTTTATAGTCTTTATTAATCATGAGTTTACTTAATCGTTTTGTTGTTTTTTTTATTTTATCTTGTTTTTTCAATACCGTTGCCTATGCTAATTTCAGTGGAAAAGTCGTTAAAGTAATAGATGGTGACACAATTGATGTATTAACCCCTGTGAAACAAAAAATCCGAATCCGTTTAGTTGATATCGATGCACCAGAAAGCAAACAAGCCTACGGTAATGCATCTAGAAAATACCTAGCTTCACTCATCGCAGGAAAATCTGTTTATATTAAAGAAAGTAACAAAGATATTTATAACAGAACATTAGGAACCGTTTTTTATAATGGCATTAATATCAATCAGAAAATGGTTGCAAGTGGATATGCTTGGGTATATCGCTATAAAGGTGTTGCTAAAAATAAGCAATTAATAGCCCTTGAATCGCAAGCCAAACAAAATAGAAAGGGACTATGGAAAGATAAAAATCCAATAGCCCCATGGAAATTCCGACGCTTAAATCAGAAATAGATTTTTCATCAAGAATTTATTAATTTATTTTAAAGCAGGATAAAGAGATTCTAATTGTTTAAGTGCATCTAAGCCTTGTTTACAACCTGTTTCTTGATCACTTGAAGACATAGCAGCAACTTGTTTTTTACCTGCTTCTAAATTTTGTTTCATCATATCAGTTTGCTGTTTTGTTGCTGCATCTTTAGGTAAAGATTCAACTAATTTATCCACTTTTTCAAAATAAGTTTTACAACTATCAGATAAATCAGCCATCGCAGCTGAAGATAGGCTTAAAAGTACAGCTGAAACTAGTATTTTTTTCATTATTTACTTTTCCTTTCGATTTAAAAAATATCTTTTTGATAATATTAGTATATTTATCACATCTAATATCGCAAAAAATAATACATTAGAGATTTTGGAAAAGCAAATAAAATATTTTATAGGATGTAGGAAATTATCAGCATATTTATAATATGCTGATAAAATATAAAGATGGGTGCAGAATTACATTACAACAACATCTGCTGCAGCTGGGCCACGTTCACTGTCTTGAATTGAAAATTCAACCTGTTGACCTTCACCTAAAGTTTTAAAACCTTCACCAGAGATTGCAGAAAAATGTACAAATACATCTTTACTACCATCAGCAGGAGAAATGAAACCATAACCTTTACTTTCGTTGAACCACTTAACTTGACCAGTTTTCTTAGACATAATAATCTTCCTATAAAATAATTTAAGCCAACAAGGCTAATTTAAAAAAAACATAAAACTTGGACTACTTATAAACACTGAAACGTGAAAGCTGAAGAGAACTAATACTAATGTAAATAGAAAGTAAACTACAAACTGCTTAAATCAAGATGTCACTAAATAAATCTGCACGTTATATGCTGTAAACTATTAACTCATATATTAATTGTTAATGCAAGTGTTGTTTGTAAAGTTTTACAAATTTATTTAATAGGCAAAACCTAACTTGCATTCATTAGTTAAATTAATTTAATTTTTTTGTTTTAATTAATTTTAGAGTTTTGCCAAATGTAAATTTTGAGACTAAGTTATTTTTCACTCATGCTTTGAGACTTATTTATTGTTGCTTCAACAGCATCAATAACCGCCGCTCTGAATCCCTTTTCTTCAAGCATTTGCACGCCTTCAATGGTCGTACCGGCTGGTGAACATACCATATCTTTTAATTCACCAGGATGCTTACCCGTTTCAAGTAACATCTTCGCAGATCCCATTACTGTTTGGGCAGCAAATTTATAGGCTTGTTTTCTGGATAAACCGCCTTTTACTGCCCCATCAGCTAAAGCTTCAATAAACATAAATACAAACGCAGGAGAGGATCCGCTTGCGCCGACTACAGCATCGATTAAATATTCAGGTACAATTTCAGTTTCACCAATAAAATTAAATAATGTTTGAACCGTAGCTAATTCTTCTTCTGTGACTTCTGTATTTGGCGTGATTGAACACATTGCTGCATTGACTAAGGCAGGTGTATTTGGCATGACTCTTATAATTTTTTGTTCATATCCCACACATTTTGCAATCGTTTTTATACTAACCCCTGCTGCAATAGAAATAACAATAGTACTTTTTTTTAACTCTTTTTGGATATCATTTAAAACATCAATAATAGCATTGGGTTTAACAGCCACAATAACCATATCCGATTCTTTTGCTACATTTCTGGCTGAATCTAAATTATTAATTCCATAAGATTGATTAAGTGAAATCCCTTTTTCTGGATGGGTATCATAAATATTGATTTGATTACCTGATACAATTTTACTTGATAAAATACCTTGTAAGATAGCATTACCCATATTACCTAAACCAATTAAACCAATGCGTTGTTCCATTATTTACCCCTTTTTCATTTGAACTTTTTAACACTAGTATAATTTATTTTTTTAGAAAACTTTAAATTTTATCCAATCATTTTTTATTTTAATATAATGATAATTTTATTGTATTACTGATCATTACAAATCATCATTTTGCATTATTTGCATACCATATTGTTGACCCGTTTGCATTAATGAAAGTATTTGTTTAGTTTTGCCTTCGTTGATAAGGTTGCTTACCGCAGGCGTATTAATCAAAACTTCAAATAATGCTTTACGCTGCCGGTTATTTGTGACTAATTTTTGGGTAATAATCGCTTTTAAACTTGTCGATAATTGTGCTCGTATAAAATTATGTGAATGATTTTCAAAGACATCAATAATTCGGTTGATACTTTTAATTGCAGAGCTTGTATGTAAAGTTGCAAAGACTAGATGTCCTGTCTCAGCAGCGGTTAACGCAGCTTGAATAGATTGTTTATGCCGTAATTCACCAAGCATGATAATATCGGGATCTTGTCTTAAAATACTATCAATTGCAGAGCCAAAATCAGAAATCTCGCGTTGTTGAATAAGCGATTTATTATTTTGATAAATAAATTCTATCGGATCTTCTAAAGCAATAATATGTTTAGTTGCTGTCATATTGATATATTGTATCAATGACGCCAGCGTTGTTGATTTACCGCTACCAGTTGCACCGGTAACTAAAATAATCCCGCTTTGAGTTTGTGTTAATTCAGGTAGAATTTTGGGGGCATTAATTTCTTGTAAACTTGGAATTTGGTGATTGATGACACGAAAGACAGCTGAAATACCTCGCATTTGATAAAATATATTTACTCGAAATCGCCCTATTTCTGTGGGATGATAAGCGATATCAATTTGACCATTTTGTTGTAATCGATTTCTCTGGGAATCATTGAGTAATTTAAATAATTCTATTTCCAAAACTTGTGCTGATAGTTGAGAAACAGACAAAAATTGCAGTTGTCCATTAATGCGCATACAAGGCACTTCGCCACTAGATAGGTGCAAATCGGAGGCTTTTTGGGTTACACTAAGCGATAATAAAGAATGTAATTTTAATTTAGACATACTAATGATAATTAGGTATAAACATGAATACAGTACATGACAATTTAATGGCTATAAAAAAAGATATTGAGAAAATAGCTTCAAATTGCGGTCGAGATCCCAAAACAATTGAACTTATTGCGGTAAGTAAGACCAAACCAGTTACATTGATTACAGAAGCGATAGACGCAGGACAGCTCGCATTTGGTGAAAATTATGTACAAGAAGGTGTAGAAAAAATAAATTATTTTCAAAAAGCGATGCCAAATTGTCCCCTTATTTGGCATTTTATTGGACCTTTGCAGTCGAATAAAAGCAAGTTGGTTGCAGAACACTTTGATTGGATGCATACAATTGATCGTTTCAAGATCGCTCAGCGCTTAAGTGATCAGCGCCCTGCCAATATGGCTAAATTAAATGTACTTATTCAGGTTAATATAAGTCAAGAAGCTACCAAATCCGGCGTAAAACCAGAAGAAGTGTTCGATTTAGCTCACCAGATTATTACATTACCTAACCTTTGTTTACGTGGTTTAATGGCTATCCCTGAAGTCGAAGATGATTTCGATAAACAATTCATTATTTTTTCAAAAATGACGGCGCTTTTACAACAATTAAAAATTGATATTCCTTGTGTTGATACATTATCTATGGGAATGAGTGGAGACATGAAAGCGGCGATTTTAGCTGGTAGCACAATGGTTCGTATTGGTACGGCAATCTTTGGCGAGCGAAAGTATTTATGATATATTGGCTCAATGACTTTCATTTAAGGAGTTTTCAATGGAATTGATCTACTTTCTTGGCAAAACGGTAATAACGTTTTGTCTGTATGTTTTAATTTTACGTTTGTGGATGCAGCAAGTCAGGGTTAATTTTCATAATCCAATCACTCAATTTATTGTAAAAGTTACTCAACCTATTATCGGGCCATTGCGCCGATTTATTCCTTCAGTAGGAAAATTTGATTATGCAACGTGGCTACTTTTGTATTTAGTTGCCTTAATTAAAATTTTGTTTATTTTTAGTTTTATCCCCATAAATTTACCATTTAATGTTGATTATTTATGGTTTGCTTTGGTCGCAATTTTGCATGCTATGGGTTACCTGTTATTTTGGTTATTGCTATTCAGAGCGATTTTGAGTTGGATTAGTCGTGGACAATCAGTACCTGACGAAATTCTTTACCAATTAACAGAGCCATTAATGGCACCAATTCGTCGTTTTATTCCACCTATTGGCATGATCGATGTTACGTTTGCTATTGTGGCTGTCGTGCTAATGTTTATGAACTATTTTGCCACCAAAATTTTTGGTGCTCTGTGGATCATTCTTTAGATGATTTAAAAAGGAGCTGTTGCTCCTTTTTTTAAATGATATGATCTTCCCAACAAATCACATCTTTTTCATATACAATTCGATTTTTAACCGATATTTTTAATTCATGCATCAGTTTTTTGTTGCCCACTATTAGTGGATGCCATTCAGGTAAATCCCCATTTTTTTGGAAATATCGATAAGTACAACTCAAAGGTAGCCATTCAATAGTAAGTAAATTTTCTCGAGTGAGCTTAATACAATCGGGTTCATATTTGAATCGATTAACGTAATGTTTACATTGGCATGTGTTGGCGTCGAGCAAATTGCAAGCTACATTAGTGTATAAGATTTCGTCAGTGTCCTCATCCATTAATTTGTTCAGACAACATTGACCACAACCATCACATAGCTGCTCCCATTCGTCATCGCTAAGTTGATCTAATGTCTTACCTTTCCAAAATGGCTCAATCATGCTTTAAAATCATCTTCTTTTAACATTTGTAAGAAAAACCCATCCGTTTTAATCTTTTCTTCGATTTCTTCGGATGTTCCAACTACAAAACGTCTTTTTCCATCTAATAATACTTTCATAACAAATATCGGAGAACCAAAAATTGAGAGTATTCTTTCAGGTATACCAGAAAAATCATTTTCATTTTTCATATACAAGTAACAATTTTCTTTTTTTGGACTACGATAAATATAACACCACATCATAAAATAAAACCTTTAATCAATATTTAGAAGGCTATTTTGTAAATAAACACCTGCACCAAATAGCCCTGGATCTTCATGTGTAATCACATATACAGGAATTTTTTTGACCAGCGTAGACATTCGCCCTTTATATTCAAAAGCAGATCTAAACGGCGAAGCTTTAAAAAATTCAATAAAACGAGGAACAATACCACCGGCAATATATACTCCCCCTTGAGTATTTAGCGTTAATGCCAAATTACCGCCAAATCTTCCCATAAATGTACAAAAGTAATTTAAGGTTTGCAAACATAAATCACAACTATTTGTTAGTGCTTTGTTGACAATGATATCTGGAGTGATATCAGTTAATGGTTGATGATTAATTTGCTGTAAGGCTTGATAAATGTTAATAATACCATTTCCGGATAAAAATCGTTCGGCTGAAACTCGTCCAAATTTTTTACGCAACTGAACCAAAATGCGATCTTCTTCTTCATTTATCATGGGTAATTCTGTATGCCCACCTTCACCGGACAAACTTACCCAATGCTGATTAACTTTTATCAAATGTGAAACACCAAGCCCAGTTCCCGCACCATAAATTGCTATAGGATAATTTAGATTAGGTTCATCCCCTCCAATTTTTACCAAATCTTGCGGTGACAGTCTTGGAATGGATGTCGAGACTGCAGTAAAATCATTAATGACCTCAAGTTTTTTTAGTTTGAGTTCTTCGATTAATTCACGGCGAGAAAACGACAAATTGTTATTTGTCATAGTAACAGTGTCAGCATCATCAATTGGACAAGCGATGGCAATACACGCAATCTCAATTTTTACGGATTGTGCTTGAAGATAATTTTTGATTAATGTCAGTAATATATCTTCTTTTGAAATGAGAATTTTTGTGATTGCCGATAGCTCATTTGTAACTAAATTAAACAATGCAAAACGGGCATTGGTTCCACCGATGTCGGTGACTAGTGCGTACTGACTCATGTTACTCCCTTTTTTGACAAACTAATTTTACTAATGATCTAAAATCAATATCTTTCTATACTTATTGTATTTAGTAGTTAAGCTTAAAAAACATAAAAGGCAACCTCGTTGTCTCCTAGTTATTCGTGGAGTTACTCAGTTCCCTTTGTTAACTTTTGAAATTAACGCATTTTTTTATTCACAACCTTAAAAGTCTAGGTTAACATCTAATCAACTTCTGTATTTATAACCATTTTTTAAGTTTAAAATAAATATAGGGTGCAACACCAGCCAATAACATGAGTAATAATGAAAATGGATAACCATATTCCCATTTCAGTTCTGGCATATTTTCAAAGTTCATACCATATGCAGATGCAACCACAGTTGGCGGTAAGAATACAACAGATACCACTGAGAAAATTTTAATAATTCGACTTTGTTCAATGTTGATAAAGCTTGTTGCTGCTTGCATTAAAAAATTAACTTTTTGAAATAATGATTCATTATGTGGTACCAATGATTCAACATCGCGAATAACTTCACGTGCTTGCTCAAGTTGATCTGCCGGCATTTTTGCTCGGCGAACAAGGTAGTTAACCGCACGTTGGCTATCCATTAAGCACAATCTTACTTTCCAAGCCGTATCTTCAAGTTCAGCTAACGATGTCATTGCTTCGTCGTATTGCTCTTGTGCAGAACGATCCATAATTACTTGGCTCAATTCTTCTAATTTGCTATAAATACTTTCGATTTGATCGGCTAGTTGTTCAACTTTGACTTCAAATAAATCCAGTAATATTTCATAAGGATTTCCATCAACCATGCTTTGATAACGAGATCGCATACGATATAAACGAAAAGCAGGCAGATCCCGTTCACGCAAAGTAAATAATCGACCATTGTGTACAGTAAAAGCAACGGTTGAATTTCCCGCCCGATCTTCAGCATCTTCATAAAAGAAGAAAGAGTGAACATGCAATCCTTCATTATCTTCAAAAAAACGAGCAGAGGCCTCGATATCATCTAACTCAATACTGGTTGCTAAATTTTGTCCTAAATGAGTTAAAACAAAATCACGATCGGCTTCTTCTGGTTCAATTAAGTCAATCCAAGCCGCATTATTGATGTCGCCTTCATTAACTTTTACTAATTGTTTGTTCTTTAGTCCAAACGCATTAATCATAAGGCCCCCCTTACAGGAAAGTTTCTAGAACATTCTATTAACAAATGTGGCGCATTATACTCGTAATATCTTTAAATTCCTATGTCTAAAGTTATTTTTGTAATGTTAAAAATAGAAGTAATATTCCAGAATTAAATTAAAAACGGTGATGTTGCTGTTGTCTCATGTTACAATACGCAAATTAAATATTTAAGCAATTTTTAGGAGTATATAATGGCAAACCGAGGAATAAATAAAGTCATTTTGGTGGGTAATTTAGGTCAGGATCCAGAAGTTCGCTATATGCCAAACGGAAGCGCTGTTGCAAATTTTAGCGTAGCAACTTCGGAATCATGGAAAGATAAACAAACAGGTGAAAACCGCGATCGTACTGAATGGCATCGTGTGGTTGTTTTCGGTAAATTAGCTGAAATTGCTGGTGAATATATTAAGAAAGGCACGCAAGTTTATTTAGAAGGTCAATTACAAACCCGTAAATGGCAAGATCAAACAGGTAACGACCGCTATACGACAGAAGTTGTTGTTAATCCAATCGGTGGCACATTACAAATTTTAAGTTCACGAAATGGCAATGATAACTTTGATGATAATTCACAAAATTGGGGCCAAAGTGCTAATAATATTTCAACTGCGCCTGCCGCTGCGGCTCGCCCAGCACCACAAGCCGCACCCGTTGCTCAACCTAAAGCTCCTGAACCACCAATGGATTTTGATGACGATATTCCTTTTTAATTTTTCTCTCCCATTTAAAATATTGGGCGTAATTAAGCGCCCATATTTCTTATCTTTTTAATTTCAATTATACTTATAACCTACCAATTTTATTCATTTTATAGTGTTATGTTTGAACTGATACAAACTGTTGGCTTTGGCTTAATATTATTTATTCCTTTAACTAATCCGTTAACTACTGTCGTACTTTTATTAGGTTTGTCGGGTGATATGACTAATGAAGAGCGTAATTACCAATCTAAGATGACTTGTATTTACGTTTTTATCATTATGGTTGTTTCTTTTTATGGTGGACAGCTAGTGATGAGCACGTTTGGTATTTCCATTCCAGGTTTGCGTATTGCTGGTGGTATGATTGTTGGTATTATTGGATTTAGAATGCTGTTTCCTCAGCAACCTTCTCATCGAACGTTAGAAGCCGATGCTAAAATGAAAGAAATATCGAATAATATTGCTTTTGTACCACTAGCCATGCCAAGTACGGCAGGTCCTGGAACGATTGCAATGATTATCAGTATGGCTTCAACAGTAAAAAGTGGAGGTTATGATATTTCAAGTTGGGTTGTTTATACTTCTTCAATCTTAGTTCCGCTTTTATTGTGTATTATCCTTTGGTTTTGTATGCGAAGTGCAGGCAGTATTATGCGTTTTATGGGAAAAAGTGGAATTGAAGCGACTTCAAGAATTATGGGGTTCTTATTAGTTTGTGTTGGTACTCAATTTATTATCAATGGTGTAAAAGAATTAATCATGAGCTTTCCCAATATTTAGTAAACTAAATCATTTTAAAAAAGTTGTTTATAAATAATAATGTCGTTTACTTAGGCTAGCTCATTTAATCACAGTGTTAAATCATAATTTGGGAATATTTTTTATCATTTCCACCCGCATTAAATAATCATAAAGCGGTAATAGTTGTTTAAAACCCTTTGATAATTTGTTAGGTAGATCGCCATTTAGCAAATCTTCAATATTGGAGTTTGTAACCATTGCTGCTAAACTTTTTCGATTATACCATGTTGCTATTTTTGGATCTTGATCTTTAATTAGTGGGCGTTTATAACTTTCACCAACAAGTTCAAATGGTTTTTTAACACAGCGAATCATGTCTAAAAATTTTGCACTGTCATTAAGAATTTCTTCACGAAAAATATCCATTGTCTGCTTTGATGCACAATAATAGCCAAGTCCATAACGATAGCAATCTGGTGCTATTTCAAAAAAATAAGCTGGCGCTTCTTTCCAATCTCGGTTTGGTCGTTTAAATGTCAACCATAAACGACTACGATATAACGATTTATCTTTCGAAAAACGTGTGTCACGATGTATGCGAGATATCGTTTTACCAATAGCTGGTTTTGTTTCAAACCATTCATCAATTTCCAGCATGTTGGGAGTTAACTGTTCTACTAACAGCCTGAATGGTTTGATTAATTCATTATCATAGATTGATCGATGCTCGTCAAACCATGCTCTACTATTATTAATCCATACATCTTGTAAAAAATTAAGTCCTGTTTGGGTAAAACCAGAAAATTGTGCCATATTTTAATCCTTAAATAACTTTCTGACTTTTTCTAAGTCTTCTTGTGTATCAACCCCTATAGCAGGGGCCTGTTTAGCAACTGCCACATGAATTTTTTCACCATACCAAAGTACACGTAACTGTTCTAACATTTCAATCTGCTCAAGTGTAGAAGGTGCCCAATTGATATATTGACGAATGAAACCAGCTCGATAGGCATAAATCCCGATATGTCGAAGATAAAAATCACCAATACTTGTTGGTTTGAAAAGATCTTCAGATTTCGCAAAGCGATCCCTTTCCCAAGGAATGGTTGCTCGAGAAAAGTAGAGTGCATACCCATCTTTATCAGTCACAACTTTCACTGCACCAGGATTAAATGCTTCTGTTGCTGAATCGATTGGAACAGCTAATGTTGCCATTCCTGTTTTATACTGTACTAAGTTTTCAGCAACTTGATCAATGATGATTGGTGGAATTAGCGGCTCGTCACCTTGTACGTTCACAATAATTTCATCATCGGAAAATTGATAGGCATTGATGACTTCTGCTAATCGTTCTGTACCCGAATTATGTTTATTGCTAGTCAAAATTACTTCACCGCCATAAGATTTCACCACATCGAATACTTGTTGATGATCAGTTGCAATAATTACCCGATTTGCTGAAGACTTTTTGGCTTGCTCCATCACTCGCACAATCATAGGTTTACCATGAATATCAGCAAGCGGTTTAGCTGGTAAACGACTTGAAGCATATCTCGCAGGAATAATAACCGAAAAATTCATAATTAAAACCTTTTACCTATTCGTGAACTGAAATCGAAGAATTCAGTGTTTTCGCTTCGTTTTCCAGTAACACAGGAATATTATCTTTGATTAAATAAACAAGTTTATCCTTTGGACATATTAGACTATTTTGTTCAGTATCATATTGAAGTTCACCATGACATTTAGGGCAAGCTAGCGCCTTAAGGAGGATTTCTTTCATTTTTTATTCTCTTTTAGATTTTATTTCTTCTAACAATGAGCAGATTTGATTAGTTACCTGATTAGGCAATATTGCCTCTATGGGTAAATACCACCAATTTGGTAATGTAAATTGAAAACATTTTACCGCATCTTTTTCTGTCATTAAAAGGGTTTGATCTTGTGTAGCAATATTCGCTAACAATGGCAAAGTATAATTTTGATGATCCGCAAATGATACTGTTTTGATCACATCAGCTTTGAGTGTATTTAGCATTGTAAAAAAACGGTTGGGATCACCAATACCGGCCATAGCACAGATATTTTTTAATGAATGCAATTCTATTTTTTCTTTTGTTAATAAATTTACTGCATATTGCGGTTTTAGTTGCATTGTATAAGTTTTTTCGGGGAATTTTTCAGCTAAATGACTTTTAGTTTCGCCATTAATAATAATAATATCAACAGATTTTAATCGACTTTGTCGCTCCCTCATTGGCCCTGCTGGTATCCACCAACCGTTACCAAATAAGCGTTTACCGTCAACAACCACAATTTCAATATCTCGCTTTAATGCATAATGTTGTAAGCCATCATCAGTTAAAATTGCATCTAATTGATAGTTATCTAATAAAGCTTGTACCGCTTGACTTCGATTGGGAGAAACAGCAACTGGCACATGTGTTCGTTGATAAATTAATACTGGTTCATCCCCAGCTTGTGCGGTGGTTGTTTGTTCATCTAAAATAAGCGGATAACTTTCTGCTTTTCCACCATATCCACGTGAAACAACACCGATTTTTAAACCTTTAGTCTTTAAAGCTTCAATTAATCCTATTACCAGTGGAGTTTTTCCATTCCCACCTACCGATAAGTTTCCAATTACGATGATAGGTACAGGTGATTTCCAAGATTTTAATATTCCTGCTTTGTAAAGTTGGCGTCTAACCAATGTTATTAATCCATACAACCATGATAATGGCATCAGTAACCAATAAAAATGTGTTTTACCATACCATAATTTTTCAATCATTGTTTATTCACCATTGAATTATGCTTTTATATTAAATTTGCTATTGTAATCTATTCTGGTGTTTATTGACTAATCCAAATCATTTTAGTCATTTTTAATTTAGACAATGAGAATAATCTAACAAAGCATAGTTAAGTAAGCCTTTTAAAAAATTACCCTATTTTATAATTTTAAAATCGATTAAACCAATGTTAAAAGTTTAAATTTGAGAATTTTTAATCATTCAGTATTACTGACAATAATTTTAATATAGAAGGGAAACAACAAATAAAAAAGGATTCTTATCAAATCCTTTTTTATCATTGAAAAATGAATTGATTATCAGTAATCAATCAAATTTATTTATCTTGAGCTGTCTTTTGCAAATATTGTTGGAAATCTTGCTTATTTCCGTCAAAAACAATATTGCCACCATTAAGCATAATAACTCGATCAACAAAGCTCAAAAGATTAGTTCTGTCTGTTGCAATAACCATTGTTTGTCCTTGTTTTGCACGTAAATCAAGTTGTGCTAACAATAACTGCTCAGTATTCGGATCTAACTCGGCGCTAGGATTATCTAAAAATGATATGCTATGCGGAGATAAGATAAATCGAGCTAAAGCTAACTTTTGACGTTGTAAAATCGTTAACGGAACAGGCAATTGGCGCCAGTAAGTATCAAGTCCATTATTTAAAAAAGGTAACAAATTTTGCAAATTCACTTGTTTTAATACTTCTAAAGCGCGATCATGCGAAATTTGGTCAGGTTTATTATTTAATGTTAGATATTCGTATACTGTTTCGCCGATAATACCACTATATTGCCATAGATAGTGAGTTTCACTTCGTAATGAATCTGCAATAGATTTAGTTAACATAAAACCATTCCATGTTATGTTGCCTTCATCTGCTTCTAAAATACCTAATAATAATTTTAATAAAGTACTTTTCCCTGATCCTGGCCCACCAACTATCGCTATTCGTTCACCTGACTTGATTTGCAAACTGATATCGTCTAAACAAGGTAAAGAAGGATGATATTTGAAACTGACTTTAGATGCCCCCCAACCATTTTTAGGGCCGTTGAAGCCACTCAATAATCCGTTTTCATTTTGTTCTTTATCAAGAAGCGCATTAATCTGTTTCATGGAGTTAGTCATACGTTCAAGATTAGGTAACATATGCATTAACGAGAAAAACGGTTGACTCAAACGACCACCAATAATAATTGTCGCAAATAAACCTGCTGGCGACATATGACCTGTCTGTATTAGGTAAAAAGCAACAATCACGGCAAGCACAGTTTGTAAACTAGTTAAACCCATTAAAAAAGAACTACAGCGGTTATGAATAATATAGCGTTTTTGTTCATTTTGCTGCGCTTTTTCATTACCGGCTAGAAAGGTATAAGTCGCTTCTTTATAAGAAACCGAAGACTGATAATATTCAAGAGTTGTCGGTGAAAAAGGGACTTGAGCATTTATCGTTGGAATAGATTTATTTTCAAAATAAAAAAGCGTAATACGAACGATTGCACATATAAAAATAAAAATAGGAACAACTATTAACCAACCCGCAACAATCGCAATAACAATAAAATAAAGCAGACTGAAAACCAGATCTAATACTGTGCTTGAAAAGAACGTTAAAAACTGCATTCTAAACACATTCCAGTTGTTCATTGCCTCAATTACTTTGCGTCCCCATTGAGTTTTAAAGCTAGGCATAACTTGAATAAGTTCAGAAATAATTTTAGGTTCTAAACGATATTGTACTAAAGATGAATATTCACACCCCAATTTTATTCTATCCATTCTAAAGTAATACTCAACTAAAATAGCCAGCATTACGCCTAAGGATAGTGTCCAAAGTGAAGAGTCAGCTTGCCCAGGTATTACTCGATCATATATTGCATTTAAATATAATGGAATGAGCATGATAAAGAGATTGATTATCAGAGTTGTCCAAAAAAGACGACTGATAATCCTATTTTCTTTTTGCCCCATAACCAACAATGAACGCCAACTTAATTTATTTTTTCTTTCAGTTAGCAAGACACGCCAAGTCTCCTTTGGCAGTTTATCTAATTTAACATTTTTTTCATTTTTTATCTTATTAGAATGAACGGTAAGCAGAGACCATCCTGTTTGTTCTTCAAAAGCAACGTATAACCCTTTATTGACAGCATTATGTTCTTCGGAACAAGGAAATAATTCTATACCAAGATATTTTTGTGCCAACTCAAACAACATTTCTCGGTTAGCAGTCTGCTCTAGTTTTTCAATCTGCTCCTGCCATTCCCATTGACCAACAGGTAAAGATAATTTTTTTGCGGCCTCTGACAAGACCGACTTTAGTTGAAAAATATCACCAGAATTTGTAGATAATTCACTATTCATAAAGATATCTGATACCTATACATGATTCCAAGTTAATGTATGGGTTCCATCTGTCCACTGATCAACACCCGGT
Organism: Gilliamella sp. CG35; assembly: GCF_046635745.1. Taxonomy (NCBI): domain Bacteria; kingdom Pseudomonadati; phylum Pseudomonadota; class Gammaproteobacteria; order Orbales; family Orbaceae; genus Gilliamella; species Gilliamella sp. CG35. The sequence goes on along the minus strand of NZ_JBIDFH010000007.1, from coordinate 12,900 downwards.
GAAATTTCAGAATGTACCCAAGTACCTGCACTATCTAAAATTTGTAATGAATCAGTGCTATCGGTATCAAATCGAATATTGTTATTATCCATATTCTCAAATAAATCACTTAAATTTACGAGGATAAAATCACCAGCGACCCCATCTTTAAAATTGAAAATATCAATATGTTTAAATAAATTTTTATTAACGACACTAAAATCAAACGTTCCAGCTCTTCCTTTTTTGGTGACACTATCTATACCTAAACCACCATCAATTGAGTGATATCGATTGAAATCGGTAAGCGAACTGAATTGAAACTCGTCATTAAAATTAGTTCCTGAAATATCGGTAATGGAAGTAAGTGTATCTCTCCCCCAATTACCTTTAGAAACTGTCATATCTTTATTGTTAGTAATATAAACTCTTATACCTTCTCTTAAATTAGTATAATCTATTTTCGTATTACCACTAGTATTCACTATTCTATCATTACCACTACTGCCGTAAACAATATCATTTCCAGCACCAGTATGAATTTCATCACTTACACTACTACCATAAAATTCATCATCTTTATCAGTTCCAATGATTTTGTGTATATTCACGATACGATCTTCTTTACCATACCCATTATCGCTTACTATACCTGTGTCAAGATTTGCTTTAATTCCATTTGGTGATTTATATTGAACAACTGCATTATTGCCAATACCAATTAATGTATTATTTCCATCACCACCAATTAAAATTCCTTTTCCTGATATTATATCGTCATATTGTGAACCATATATGTTTTCGATATTTTTTATCGTATCTTTTCCGCCAAAACCATTAGTCGCCGTACCATTACCGTTTGCATCTAACGAAACAACCACACCTTGAATTCCATCATCGTAATAGAGCCAGTCACTACCAGCGCCACCGTCTATAAAATTATCACCACCTTTAGCATGGATATGATCATCACCTGCACCAGCAATAACGGTATTACCTTCTGTTTCGTTTCCATAAAACTGCAAAGTACCATTTTTAATGGTCACATTATTTATATTCTTTATTTCAGCATCATAATTATTAGCTGTAATACGATTGTTTTCTAAATCAACAATATACGATCCTTGCATTGTTTCATCTAAAATAAGCGAGTTAGTTCCACCACTACCGTCAACAAATGTTGTACTCTGGTTTATAATGAATGTATCATCATATTCCGTACCAACAAATTTTGCGAATCCACCCGCTGTAAAACTATCCTGATATGTCTGTCCGTTGATATCTTTTATTACTGTTCCATTAGTAGCGTCTATCTCAATCCCAGAATTCTGTGCAACAATAGAATAACGACTATAATCTAACGTATTCGTTCCATTACCTTTAGTGATAATTTGGTCATTACCCAAAGAACCATAGATGATATTTTCCGACCCGCCACCAACATGAATAATATTATCAGCATCGCTTCCTTCAATGATATCATCAAAAGCTGAACCAACAATATTTTCGAAATTTGAGACCTTATCTACACCATCAAGACCATTGCTATCTTTGGTACCGTTCTTTGTTGCTACTTGATTTTTCAGGCTGATTTCAATGCCATTAGCGACATTACTATAATCGATAGTATCGACACCATCTCCTCCATCATAATAATTAGACATTCCGCCTTTGCCTACAATAAGATAATCATCGCCAGCGCCTGTACTAATGAGATAATTAGTATCATTAGCCAATTCAATACGATCGTCAAAATCAGTTCCAACAATGCCATTTATGTTAGTTAGCTGATCCGCACCGCCAAAACCATTTGAATAGGCACGTCGTGTTTTAAGATTTACATCAATGGCCGAAGACGCTAGATGATAATCTACAACGTCAATTCCTGAACCACCAATAAAGGAGTTATAACCTTGCCCAGCAACATAAAGATTATTACCTGCTTCACCGTGAATTACAGCTCGACTAATTGCATCACCTTCAATATAAAAAGTATCATTACCTTCACCACCATATATCGTTATACTACCTTTGGCGGTTTTAAAAATATCATCATGTTGACTACCTTTAATTGATTGAATATTCGTTAAAGTATCCGAACCATCAAAGCCATTATTGATAACTTGTTTATCTGTTTTAGAAAGGTCAACATTAATTCCTTTTACGGATTCTTGATAACTGGCCGTACTATTTCCACCATTACCGCCTATTAGCGTATTGTTACCCCCCATACCTACAAGGATATCATTACCACCATTACCAATTATGATATTGTCTTTATCATCTCCAATTAAGACATCATCAAAATGTGTACCAGTAATGTTATTAATATTTCGAATTGAGTCGTTTCGACCAAATGCATCGGTAACAATGCCCTTAGTTAAATCAACATTGACTCCGTTATCAGTGGTTTCATAACTTATTGTATTAATACCGCCTTTGCCATCTATCTGATTATCTTTGCCACCACCAACAAAAAAGATATCCTTGCCATCACCGCCAATCAAGTTGTTACTTTCTGTTAAGCTTCCGATAAAAGTATTATCACCATTGTTACCAATAATATTTTGAATATTTTCAACCTGTTGATTTACAGCTCCTGTAACAGTTTTCGTATGTAAATCAATAATTAAGTCACCTTTTACTTGGCTATAATCTACAGTATTAATTCCAGCTCCACCGTCATAAATATCTTGTGTTGTGCCAGCAATAATGACATCATCTCCAGCACCACCAACAACATGAACATTATTAGCGGAACTTGATAACAGTATGTTTCCATCGATATCAATAAGTGATGAAGGGGAATCAACAACTGAAAAATTAAAGTCTTCTGTTACAGTTTTTCCATTTGAATCAGTGTATGTTACCGAAATCGAGAATTTATTAATCTGACCTTTTGGATATAAAATAATGATTTCATTGAGCGATAAACCATATTTATCACCCTGCGCTGTACCGCCTCGAATAATTTCATAGTCAGAAGGAAGCCCTGTTATGTTACCTATTGATTGAGCATCATCAAAAGAGACAATACGAAGAATTTTACCTTCTTCAATATAATTTTGATTAGCTACGTTAACCGTCCAATCAGCATTTTCTTGCGAAAGATCAACCAGTGTTGTTGAATACTGCGCATTGGCTGTAACATCCGTTCTTGCTGTTAGATTACCACCACCGACATCGTAAACATGTTGAGCACTATCGATTAATCCTTCCCATTGATAAAGTTTAACATTAGGCATCTTTGGCGTAATACTTGCAGGTGGTTTACTTTCAACAATTGGAACTTCGCCATCGATACTTGATTGAAACTTTTCAGAATCCGAACTGGATGATGAACTCTTCTTAAAAACAATATCTGCATGAGGTGACTTAAGTTTAGCAGGCTTCACTTGCATGTCTAAATCCATCATATTTTCAAGTGAAGATTGAATTTCATTTGATGACGTGTCCGCACCACCACTTGTATCAATAACAATAAAATTGTCTGTCATGTTTGTCGTGAGATCAACCGTTTTATCTTCGACACTTTCGACAGTGATGTCATCCTCTTTAGTGGTAAGTTGTTCAGGTGCTTTTGTTTCAATTATCTCTGGTGTAATATCTTCAATTTTCGCTAAACTCATAATTTCATATGAATTTAATTTTTTTCCATCATTAAATGCTAATGAAAGCACGCCTCCATTTAAAGAAGCTAATTCGGCTCCCATCGTTAAAATCAATTTACGATTGTCACCTGTAGTAATGATTAAATCCGAACCATTAATTGATAAAGATACTTTATCTTTTTCCCATGAAGCATTAATTTTATTGTCTTCATAAGTAAAAGGAATAATTGAAAGAGCTGGCTCCATCGGTGTTAAGGCTGTATTTGTGTTACTCATAAACTTGTCTCACTTCTTATCTCTATTTATACTCGGTCAACGATTAATTCATGTGTACCATCTGTCCAAATTTCTTTTGAACCATTTACACTATGTGACCAAGAAGAGGAATTTATTAATGCTAAACTGTCATTACTATCTAAAACAAACTCAACTGAATCTGTATCCAAAGCATCAAAAAAGGTCGATAAATCAATGGAAATTCTATCCATGCTATTGTCTTTGAAATCAAAACTGTCTATATGTTTAAAAATAGTTGAACTTCCAAAAAAGAAATTATCTGTTTGACCAGATTTTTTAACAACATCAAATCCTTGACCTCCGTCAATACATTGATAGCCATTTAAATCTGCTAATGAGGTAATTTTGAATATATCATTACCATTGGTTCCAATGATGTTTTCAATACTTTTATAGTTATCCACACCTTGATTACCATTATCATGGGTTTTGACAATTGTGTTAGTATTAAGATTAACTTCAATTTTAGTATTATTTAATTCATTATAAATTAACGTATCATTACCGCGATCGCCGTTGTAACTATCGTTTCCTGTAGAAGCGTAAAATGTATCGTTTCCAAATCGTCCGGTTATAACATTGTCGTTATCATTGCCTCGAACAATACTATCACCCGAACCAGTTACAACTTTATTGATATTGATTAGTTTATCTGTACCTGTGGTTTTCCCACCACTTTTTACAGCAATACCTTTCTCTAAATCGATATCCACATTTGATGCATCGCCATAATCAACCCACGCATTTTTACCAACGCCTTCTAGTGTATCGTTACCAGAAAATCCTCTCATTTCAGCGAAAGATTTAATATAGTCATTGAATTCGGTACCATGAACGGTTTCGACATCCACAATATGGTCTTTACCACCATAGCTATTTTGTGTTGCATAACCTGTACCACTTTGATTGAGTTCTACTACAACACCTTTTCCAGTAGTAGAGTATCGATAGCTGATTATATCTGTGCCGCTTCCACCAAAAATTTCATTATTTCCGCCTAAAATATAGAAGGTATCATTTAATGAACCGCCGACAAACTTTGTTGAACCCGATGTTTTAGTATAACCAACATTACCTGAAGCATTTGAAAATCTAACTTCATCAATATTTTTTACGGTGTGATGAAATAAATGTCTATCTTTAACATCATCATCAATCTGATTAGTATCAAGATGAGCCACCATTCTTCCAGACATACCACTATAATCTATGGCATCGTGACCTGAGCTACCATCAATTGTTTGATTGCCTGCTGCAGCGATGAAAACATCACTGCCTTTTGAACCAATAAAAGTATTGAAATTGGTAAAATTATCTGTACCAGAGGTTTTAGTAACAGTGCCGTTACTCATATTGATAGTAACACCGTCACTGAGAGCATCATATCTTAGTGTGTTTACACCTTCTCCACCATCAAGAATATCATTACCATAATTGCCGTAAACTGTATCATTTCCAGCCCCAGCTAAAATACTTAGATCGTTAGCACTACTGTAGATTACATCATCAAAATCAGTCGCTATAATTTTTTGAATGTTTGTTATGTTATCTTGACCACCAAAGCCATTTTTAGCAACATCACCCGTTACTAAATCCATTTCCAGACCTGAAGTTGCATTACTGTAATCAACAGTATTAATGAAACCTGCGCCTTGACTTCCTCCATCAATTTTATTGTTGCCAGAACCTGCTATGATTGTATTATTACCAAGACCCCCATCGACTGAATGATCGCCATTACCTAAAACGAAATAATCATCAAAATTAGTTCCAATGACTTTATTAATATCCTTTAAAATATCAATACCTGAAAAGCCATTGTCATAAACAATACTTTTATTGAAATCAATGCTAATTCCATAAGCTGCATTTACATAACTAAGGGTGTCAAAACCTGTTCCCCCTAAATAATTGTTAAATCCTGCTCCTGCTTCATAGGTGTTATTACCACTATTTCCACTTAAAAATGTGATGCTCGCTTCATTACCACCAACTTTAAAGTGATCATCACCAGCGCCACCATCAATAATGGTAGTGCCAACACCTGTTATGAATTTATCATCATAATCACTTCCAACAATAGCTTGGATATTAATTAGTGTATCTTTTCCACCGAATCCATTATCTTCAACTTGGTTATTATCTTTTGTTAAATCCACTTCAATTCCAGATTCAGCGTCTGAATAGTCAGCGGTGTTAATTCCCTCACCACCATCGAGTGTATTATTTCCACCTCGACCTGATAAAGTATCATTACCTTTACCACCGACAATGAGGTTGTCTTGATCATCGCCTATTAAAATATCATCAAAATCACTACCGGTGATATTTTGAATATTTTTAACAGAGTCTGTGCCGCCATTACCGTTATTAATAACTTTATTTGCAGATAAATCAACGTGAACACCGCTAGTCACATTTTCAAAGGCAATGGTATTGATACCTTTACCGCCATCAATAATGTTGTTACCCCCACCACTCATAATCGTATCATTACCATCACCGCCAGTGAGTATATTATTTTCTTGGCTATGCCCAATTATGGTATCGCCATTATTACTTCCAATTACATTTTGAATATTTTTTAATGTATGGTGGGTATTTTTGGCGTCAGTTTTTCCATTATTTAAATCAATAACCAGTGATTCTTTAAGTTGGCTATAATTAACTGTATTTGTACCAGCACCTCCATCATAATGTCCATTTTGATTGCCTGCAAAAATGGTATCATCCCCACTACCAGCGGTGATATCAACATTATTTTTGGTTGATGAAAGTTGAAAATGCCCAGTATTATCAACAATAATTGCTGGGTGATCGGTAATATCAAAATTAGCCTGTTCATTTACTGTATTGCCTTGATTATCAATATAGCTTAAAGCAAGACTAAAAGACGATTTTATTCCTTCAGGATAAATAATTAAAAATTGATTTGCAGCTAATCCAAATTCTTTACCGAGTGCCGAATCAGCTGTAATGATTTTCATATTTCCGAGTTGACCAGTAACAGAAACGACACTTGTTGCATCATTAATTTCTATAACGCGCCCTATTTGCCCAATAGGTAGCTTCGTTTCATCATTAGCGTAAATTGTCCAATTTTCTGTTTCTCCCGATAGATCTATATGAATATTTTCATATTGGATATTAAAATTTTCTGATTCAGCTGCTTCGTCATTACCGGTACCCGCTATCCAAATTTTACTTGAGTTATTAACAACCGATTTGATTTGTAATAACTTTATTGAAGGAATATCGATTTCATCAGAGCTATCGTCGTTATTGTTATTATTATCATTGATATCGATAATTTCATGCGATTCTGCAATAAATTTTTCCTTTGAAGATTCGGCTGTATCGGATGTTGATGGATACGGGATATTTTCTGAAATATTGTTATCATTATCACTGATAGTTGATGAAGAATTTTTTGAAATAAACTTTTCAAGATCTTCAATACTCTCTTCATCTTTTTGTAATTGACTGTCTAAATTATTGACTACGATAATTTCAACAGATTCATTAGCGACAGGTTCGATAACTTCATGTTCATCTTGCCCCTTCATCTCATTTTTTTCAGTAACATCAGATTCATTATTTTCAGTTAACTTTGGCGCAGTATTAATAGATTGAGACTTGGAAATTAACTCATTAGCATTGATTGTAACCCCATCTTTAAATGAAAAAGTAAATATATTTGGGTCTAATGATGCTAGTTTAGCCGCTAATGGTAATATTAATTTTTTATCACCAGACTGAACAATCAAATCAGTACCATTAATTAATAATTCAACATCTTTATAATTAACGGGTATATAGTTTTCTGCATAGGTAACAGGAACAACAGCTGTTTCTGATGATGCAGGCATTGGTAATTCATTATATTGTGACATCTATTTATATCCATTCATCTAAATAAGTTAAGGTTCTGAAAAAACAAGAGAACTGTTTGACAATAAGGGTTTTAAAAAGTATTCCAGTAATGTCCTTTTTCCAGTCAGCAAATATGCATCGACACTCATACCTGGGTACATAGTTACATTATATTTCTCAGAAGGAACTTCAATACTAACAAGGTAATATCGACCTAAATTTTCGTCTGAAACAGCATCTGCACTGATAACAGATACTCTTCCCTCTAGTGTGTTAGCATATGAAACGTCAAAAGCACTGATATGCAATCTTGCAACCATTTTTTCCCAAATACGATCCCTATCTTCTGGTCTTACTTTTACTTCAGCAATGAGAGGGACTTCTGAAGGTGCTATTTCAACTACTTCTCCCCCTGCTCGAATAACTGCACCTGTATGAGCAACAAACAGACGCTGAACTACGCCATCGGCAGGACTGACAATTTTTGAGTTTTCTCGTCGTCCTTCACTGTGCGTTCGCGAGTTATCAACATCGCTTAAATTGATATTAACTTGAGTTAGTTGTTTTTGAACATCAGATATGAAGTCAGCTTGAATCTGTTCATATCTTGCTTCATATTCTGAAAGTTCACTATTTAATCGTGGTACTCTTAATCTGGACTCATTAAGTGCGGTTTGTATTTGCTGATTTTCAAGTTTTTTCTGAAGCAAAGCTCCTTGTGCTGCTGCTCCCTTAGCTACCATGTTTTTGTAAAGCTGTACTTCTTGTTTAGCCAACTCCGCTTGTTTGCTAAGATCATCAATTTTAGTGACCAATTCTAAAATTTGCGCTTTCTTCTGTTCTACTTGAGCATTAATGACTTGTTTTTGTGCCCGTAAAGCTACGGATCTTGAATCAAATAAATGCAATTCATTTGTTATAATTTCATCTAATGATTTTTCACCCGTAAATTTAGGTTCAAATTTTTCATTACTTAATTCTGCATTAAGTCGTTCTATTCTGACCAATAAAGCTTTGCGTTCAATTTCATTTTTGGCAAAGCTTTCATTAACATAGCTATTATCAACAATCGCAATTAATTGTCCTTTTGTAACATGCTGCCCTTCATGCACCAAAAGTTGTTGAATAACGCCACCTTCAGGGTGTTGAAGAGTGATATTTCGACTTTCGACACGAATAACACCAACACCTTTAACTAACACATCAACTTTAAATAATGAAATCCAAATTAGAAATAGAACGATAACAAGTAGTGTTCTACCTGCTATTCCTGTTGGCATATAGTTAGCTAGTTTTTTTAAAACTACCACTCCATCTTGAAATTTTTCTCTAAATCTATCTTTCATTTTGATTCAAATATTGTCATTAATTTGTTGGTATTAATTGGCAGCGATGACCACTTTAATTTACCTGTTCTAGTAATTTATTGCGCCTATATTTTAGTTCTGTATCATTCTTTGACTTTGAATCTCTGAAGGCTGATTTTCAACCACATTGACTTCATCATCACGTAATATACGGATAGATACAAATCCAATATCACTCCTATTAACAGAAGCATTTTCTATTTTTACTTTTTGAACGGAAACTTTTCGAGATTGTAAAATACTAAACACTTCTAAACTTCGTTGATATTGTAGACTTAAAGAAAAACCAACTTGTGCGTCATCTGACGAAGTAGCAAAAATAACAGCACCTTTTTCTTCGATTTGGTCTTTATTCGCATCAATCCATTGAATCAATTTTTCTTTATTTGCTTCTGTTAAGAAATTTCGATTTTTAGGCCCCTGAAAATCCAGACGTAATTCATTTGGATTGACACCCTGATCATACTTATAAACATTAGTCACTAATTGATTACGCTCACGCAATTTAATCCCAACATTTTGTTGAGCAATAATCATTAATATTTGAAAAAGTAACGTGATTAGAAGATATACAAGTAATAATACTGTCATCATATCAACATATGCTGGCCAGAAATGTGAATTTGATTTCATAGAAATACCTTTCTTTTCATTATTTTAAGCTAAGTTTGAACATTCCATCATCTAACTTATCAGCAAGTAAATATAAACCGAGTGTAGAAAGATAATAATCATATAATGCTGATGATCGACTTACTTTCGCACTAAAGTAATCTGTTTCTACGGTTAATAAATCGTTTAGATTACGTTTACCTAAAATGAATTCATCCATATATAATTTGCGAGTTCTACTTGCATCATCTTCGGCTTTCGATTGTATTAGGTAAGTATCAGTAGAGTTAAGCGCATCTTCTACCAAATTATTTGAAACCTCTTTAATATCACGTACCAGTTGATTGTAAGAAGCCATACTATAACTATATCGAGCTACTGCTTGACTGATTCTTGATGAATTAATACCACCATCTAAGACAGGCATACTAACTTGTAGTGACACTTTACCACCGATGAAATTGCCATTTTTATCACTTGGATGTTGGAAAGGTTTACTATACGATCCGACAGCATCAACTGAAGGATATCGTGCACTTTTTGCAACCTCAATTTCTGAACGAGCACTGTTTAACTGAGCCTCAGAAGATTTAATATCAGGGTTATTTTCCAACACATTATTCAAGATTTGGTCATATAATTGACTTGTAATAAATACTTCTTTCAATTTTACAGGATGGGTTGGCGCTGAACGACCCAACAAAGAATTCAACTCTTGTATCGATTTTTTCAATTGAAGTTCAATTGATTTAGAAGCATTTTGTGCATTGGTTAATGCTAATTGTGCCCTGATTAATTCTGACTGAGGTGAAAGCCCTCCTGTAACTTGTACACCAATAGTATTTACAAGTTGTGACATTTCTTTTATATAATCTTGAGCGTAATCTTTTTGTTGAGTGTAACGACGTACATTAAAGTAAGCTTTCACTACATTGAACGTAACTTTATTTTTTTCATAATCAGCAACATATTTAGCTGATTCACGAAGTTGTTTTGCACTATCTACACTATAACGAGTACGACCAAAATCAAGCAGGTTATATTGAAAAGAGACCTGAGCTTGAGCATATTCATCATTAGACCTTGATATCGAGCTCATTCGATCGAAGGCTTTATCGCGGGTTTTAGCTAACACATTAACTTTAGGATAGTATGTTGCTTTCATTTCATCTATTCTTGCATCTGCTTCTTCTAATCTTGAGTTCGCAGAAACAGTACGCAAGGAGTAATATTGAGCAAGTTCTATGGCTTCTGCTAAAGATAATCCTCTTGATTCAATATCAAAACCATTTTGCAATATGCTAGGTAATTGTTTATTAGCTAATAGAATATTTTCATTTGCTTCGTAAGTATTTTGGGTATTTGGTAGCTCATGTTTAACAGTACAACCAATCATAAGGGACGAAAGCACACTTAATACGATAATTTTATTTTTCACAACATAATCCATATAACAAATAACTATTTAAAAATAATTAACTCCATCTTATCTTTAATAAAATAGAGTTAATTAACTGTGCTACACAAAGTATTAACTCAATTTTGAACAGATGCTCTTAATGTAGTCATTTGACTAACACATTCTTGCAAAAGTTCATTTTGTTGACGCACTACTTGTACTACTGCTTCGGAATCACTTGTTTTCATACGAGCAACGGATTCAATTGTTAATAACTGTTGGCGAACACCTTCCATTTCAGATTGCAAACAAGTCAGTGTTTCAGCTACTTCTTTAAATGTTTGAACTATTTGTATGCGATCCGCATTCATTCCACCAATTGCTTCAACTAGAGCAGTACGATTTCTATCTGTTGAGGTATAAACATTTTCAATAACTTCAATTGTTTGACTTTGAACCTCATTAATTTTCACCGTATGTTCATCAATTGCATTTAACGCATTATTCGCTGTTTCTAATTCGACTTGAATACTTCGTAAAATAGGTTGTTGACCATCAATAGAGGCAAGCATTGAATTGACACCTTCTAACTCACTTTGTATTTGCCCCAACACAGATTGCATAGAATTGAATATTTGGTTTTGTGAGGCAAAACTCTGCTCTTGCTGTTGAATAAGCTTATCAAAATAATTAGATAATTTATTGGTGCTTTCAATCTGCTGTAATTGATTATCTTCGAATTTTTTCTGATAATTAAGAAATTGATTAAATGAATCTAATAAAGCTGCATTTAAATTCGTTGTTTGCAATTTAACGTCCGAAGGTGATGCAAGAGCAGACTCAGTAGAACCATTAATTACACTTGATATAGAAACGCCTACATCATTAGCATTCGTTTTAGCCCAATCTTCAACTGAAAAATAGATATTATCAACTATTGAGCCTAATAAATGCGCTAATAAGCCCATTACTAAAGAACCCATTAATCCAAGAAATGATGCAGTAAATGCTGCTGACATGCCACCTAAAGGTGCGGCAATACCACCAAGTAAAGCTGAAATATCACTGGTATTATTAGTAACAATATCCATTGATTCACGGATACTGCCCATTGTTAAGATTAATCCTATGAACGTACCTAATAACCCTAAACCAACTAATAAACCTGATAAATAATCTGCGCCAGATACACGGTGGGAAAAGCTATCTTTTAATTTGTCTAGAACAGAATTACGGATTTCTGGACCTGAAAGTGCCAAATCAGATACACGCCCTCTTAACCCTTTAACTGCACCTTTAAAAGGAAAGTTATTTAATTTATCAAAATTATTGGGATTTTCTGAGGCTACTGATAAAAACTTTTTCCAGCTATTGATTCCGCTCATTAGTGAAACAGAAACAATAAAAGTATAAATTACACCAATAACTTGCATTGAAATAATAGCGGTATTGATAATTTTATTATGATTAATAGCTTCTAAAAGATCATCAAAAAAATATGCATAAGCTATTACTATTACAAAGAGGATCAATAATATAAATCTTATCGATCGTTTAACAGAATTCAACTTCACTTTATCCATCCTTAAACTAAATTATAAAAACATACATAATTTAGTATAACTATATTTATTTTCCAATTTTTTATAAAAAATTAATATTCATCAATCTTCTTAACGAAAATATGATGAATTCTTATTATAATACTGATTAAAAAAATTGAAACCTTTTTATTCAAAAATTTCCAAATAAATATTACTGT
>NZ_JBIDFH010000006.1:0-123240 GCF_046635745.1 Gilliamella sp. CG35 | reverse complement strand
AGATGTGTATAAGAGACAGGTTTTATACAATTCATTTTCTTCAATAAATTTTTCCTATCAAAATTATAGGTTAAGTAAGTTACAATTTATTAAAACATATGTAAACGGATTGTTATGAATAAGTAAGCAATGTGTAATTTGTACAAAATGAATTCAAATATTTCAATGAGAATTTACCTAAGATTAAAAATATGATTAAAAAAGAAGATTTGATAAAGATGTTATTAATCATACCATTGACTAAAAACAATCATTCTCATCAATTAAATACATTTGATGAATAATTGATGAGAAAAATGTTATCTAGAAACTAATTTCTGTTCCAACAAAATAGCGACGTCCATCTAAGGTTTTACCAAAGTCTTCATTGTCAACATCTTTATCAAACAAGTTATAAATACCCGTGTAAATTTTTGCTTTCTTGTTGATTTGATACGCTGCTCCCATATCCCAGAACGTATATCCAGGATACGTGACATACCTACTTTGTTTACCCATTCGCTTATTGGCGTTTTCTTGTCCGTAGTATGCCATCTTAGCCCATAAGTCCCAATTATGACTGATGTACCAATCCAATTGCATATTAAATTTTTGTTTAGGTGTACGGTTTAATGCACGTCCTTTATTGATACCGGTTTTTTGTTCTGTCTTTGTCCATGAATAATTTGACGTCAACAAGAACTCATTAAATAATGGCGTTTTAAACGTTAATTCAACGCCTTTAAGATCGGCTTTATCGACATTTTCTCTGCCTTGAACAAAATCAAATTTTTCTTGGTAACCATTCACTTTACATTTACCTTTTCCAGCTGGTCCCTGACAAATGTAATAAGTTTGAATCTTATCTTTATATTTTGTATAAAACGCCGTGGCTGAAGCATCTATTCCATAATCATTAGTATAGCCCAGTCCAATTTCGATATTGTCTGATTTTTCAGGTTTTAAATTAGGATTTCCCAGTACCATTCCTTTATTACCCGTGCCGGAACCCCCTGTAACTTGTCCCCAATCAGCAACGACTTGCCGTAATTGTGGTGTTGCATAACCCGTTGAATAGCCGCTTTTGAGAGTGAAATTATCATCAATATTCCATACACTATAAACTCTTGGATTCCAGTTGCTTCCATAATTTTCATCTTTGTTATAACGTAATCCAACAGTTAAATTCCAATTTTCTAATAAACTTATTTCATTTTCAGCAAATAGAGCATAATTCCAACGATCTATTTTTGTTAATGTCTTCTTCAATTGATTACCTTTATCGTGTAATTCTTGGTAATTATATTTTCCCCCTACTGTTAACATATTAATATTAAGCGGAATTGTTACACGGGTATCAAGATCGGTATTTCGAATTTTCATCTTTCTTTCCGGGTTATTATTACCTTCATAAGCAATAAATGAAGTTGTCGAAATATCACCAAACAGCCCAGTATGAGTTAAACTATACGTATTACGGCGATTATCACGAGGAAAATCGCCTCTATTCTTAGCTCGGGTATTACCCGCTGTTGCCTTACTTTTTTGAATTGAACGCCCCATATCTAAATCAAATCTTTGCGTATCTGTTGCATTTAAAGACAGCTTACCATTTAGACTTTGAAGTTTTTGTTGGGCATGACCATTCAAAAATTTATCTTCATTTCGTTTTGAATATTGACCATATAGTTGGATGCCAACTCTATCATCAACAATCGGTCCCATGACTGAAAAACTTCCTGTATAAGTGTTTTTTTCTTCAGAACGATAAGGAATTACAGATTCTAAACGTAATCCTGCATGCCATTTATCTGACACTTTTTTGGTAATAACATTAATTACCCCACCCATTGCATCAGAACCATACAGTGATGACATAGGACCACGGACTACCTCAATGCGTTCTATCGCCGTTAATGGTGGTAACCAACCTTGTTCAAATCCGGAACCATCACTATTTGGTCGCGTTTCTCGGGTACTGACCTTTTTACCATCAACTAAAATCATCGTATATTTGGCATCCATACCTCGAATGCTTATATCTGTTGAATCACCGCTACCGGTAATCGTGACACCAGGAATATCTTTTAACGCATCAGTGACATCACGATACGATTTTTGACTAATTTCTTCTGAGGTAATAACAGAAATGGTTGCAGGGGCTTCTTTGATTTGCTGTGCAAAACCCGAAGCGGTAACAACCATTGTATCAGTATCTGAACTATTCACAGCGGCTAGTGCTGTACTTGATAATAATAAAAAACCTGAATTAATGACATAATTTGTCAGTTTAAATTTTAGCTTAACGTTCATTTATTATAACCCCATTATTTATAATGATATTTTATAATTACCCATGAGTATGAACACTACATTAGATGATAATAATTATCAATATCTTTTATTAAATTATTTTTCGCTAGACAAGCAACCTACTTTAAATGATAATAATTATTATTTACATTTAATATAAAGGGTGTCTATGAACAGAAAGAAAAAATTGCTGCTAAGTAGCATTGCATTAATAGTTTTGGGGTTAACCGGTTGTCAATCACCGTCGACAATGACTGTCACAAACAATAGTGAAACGATCATCGTACCTAAATCTCCGAAAAAAATTGTTGTCATGAATTATGGAGCATTAGATACATTAGATGCTTTAGGTAAAGGCTCAATAGTGACGGCAACCCCACAATCGGTCATTCCATCCTATTTGAATCAATTTAAAAGGGATGATGTGGTTGATACGGGTAATATGAAAGAACCCAATATAGATGCAATTAAACAAACTAATCCTGATCTTATTATTATTGATGGACGTCAAGCAAATAAAAAAGATGAGTTGTCAAAAATTGCCCCAGTGCTTAATTTAAGTGTTGATAGCAAACATTATTTTGAATCAACAAAAAATCATATCAATTTGTTAGCGAGCCTTACCGGAACCGAAAACACAGCAACTCAACTCATTGCTTCGCTCAATAACAAAATCAACCAAGCTCAAAGAATGACCTCAGCAAGCCCTAAAAAGGCCATTGTCGCTATTCACAACAATGGAAAAATGATTCTTATTAATAATAGCTCAAGTGCTGCGCTTATCCATGATGTATTAAAAGTCAAAAGAGCGGTACCACTTTTAGCTAACCAGCTAGCTACAAATGGAGAACGCCCAGCACCTACTTTTGTTGACGATAAATATATTAAAACCGTTAAGCCAGATATTATTTTTGTCATTGACCGAAGTCATGCTATTGGTCAACAAGCCATGAAAGCCAACTATTTTGATACAAAAGTTCTCAATAAAAATAAAACCACCGTTGTCTATTTGACACCTGATCTTTGGTACTTATCTGGTGGTGGAGCAGAAAGTTTAGACCGTCAAGTGTCTGAAGTGCTCAATGCTTTAAACGATTAACATTTTGTTTAAATTAATTCATACAGCCCAATTAAAAGGCTGTATGAGTTAGCATTCAACAGATTTATCACATTAAATCGACCTACCCACAAGTATTCTTAGGTCACAAAATTTGAGAGGGTAATATTCAACTATTAAGTTGTGCTCGCATGATTTCAATCAAATATGGTAAATTTAACAGGTCAAAATCCCACTTTATACACTTGCCTGACGTTACCACTTAAAACCCATTTTCTGTTAATTAAGAATTTGAAAATCAGTATATTTACAATGCTTAAATGTGTTAAAATGCCGACATTTTAAATTAACAACAACTAATTAATCGATAAAATTTATTTTATTATCAATTTAATTCCTCTTTAAATATTAAGCATTATTATAAATATTATGAATATGTCATCCCCTACTATTGGATTTGTGAGCCTTGGTTGTCCCAAAAATTTGGTTGACTCAGAGCGAATTTTAACTGAATTACGAACACAAGGTTATCAAGTAGTACCAAGCTACGAAAATGCAGATTTAGTTATCGTCAATACTTGTGGCTTTATTGATAGCGCCGTACAAGAATCGTTAGAAGCCATTGGCGAAGCTTTAAATGAAAATGGCAAGGTCATTGTGACAGGCTGTTTAGGTGCAAAAGAAGATCAAATACGTAATGTACATCCTAAAGTACTTGAAATATCGGGCCCCCATAGCTACGAGGCAGTACTTACTCATGTCAATAAATATGCCCCTAAACCCGCATATAATCCCTTTACCAGTTTAGTACCACAGCAAGGTGTGAAATTAACGCCTAAGCATTATGCGTATTTAAAAATATCAGAAGGTTGTAATCACAACTGTACATTTTGCATTATTCCATCGCTACGTGGCGAAATGGTTAGCCGACCAATTGGTAATGTACTTGATGAAGCAAAGCGATTAGCTGATAGTGGCGTTAAAGAGTTACTCGTTATTGCTCAAGATACTTCAGCATATGGTATCGATATTAAAAATCGTACCAACTTTTGGAATGGTATGCCATTAAAAACTGATATTCAAACGTTATGCGAACAATTAGCAACGTTAGGCATTTGGGTAAGGCTCCATTATATGTATCCTTATCCAAGTGTTGATAATTTGATCCCGTTAATGGCGGATGGGAAAATTTTACCGTATCTGGATGTACCACTTCAACATGCCAGTCCTTCGGTTTTAAAATCAATGAAACGCCCAGGCACCATTGATAGAACACTTGAACGAATTCATAAATGGCGAGAAATCTGTCCAGATATTACTTTACGTTCAACGTTTATAGTTGGTTATCCAGGGGAAACAGACCAAGATTTCGAATTATTACTCGATTTTTTAAACAAAGCTAAGCTTGATCGTGTGGGATGTTTTCCTTATAGTCCGATTGAAGGTGCAGCAGCCAATCAGCTCGCAAATCAAATTCCGGAAGAAATTAAACAAGAACGTTTTCATCGTTTTATGCAATTACAGCAGACAATTTCTACCCAAAAATTACAAAATAAAATTGGCAAAACCTTATCGGTTATTATTGATGAAGTGGATGAAGAAGGCGCTATTGGACGCAGTATGGCTGATGCACCAGAAATTGATGGCGTTGTCTATTTAAATGAAGAAAAAAATGTTCACGTTGGTGATATTGTTCAAGTTGAAGTCGAACATTCCGATGAATATGATTTATGGGGAACTGTTAAACAGTAAACATATCCAATGAAACAACATTATCGAAACGAAATCAAAAAACTTATTGCCCTTTCGGTACCCGTACTGATAGCACAAATATCGCAAACAGCGATTACCTTCGTCGATACCATTATGGCTGGTAACTACAGTAACACAGCATTATCAGGGGTTGCCATTGCAGTCTCAATTTGGTTACCAACCATATTATTTGGACAGGGTTTACTTAGTGTCTTAACACCGATTATTTCCAATTTAAATGGGGCTGCTAAACGTCATCAAGTTGCTGATCACACTCGACAAGGAGTCGTTATTGCCTTGTTCTTATCAGTGATAATGATGTTCATTTTATACCATTCAGATAAACTGATTAGTTTAAGAAGTTCAGTTGAACATCCTATCGATCCTGAAATGGTTGAAGTTGCCGTTTCTTTTTTACGTGCCATTATGTGGGGTGTTCCCGCGTTCTTATTATTTTTAGTTTACCGAAATCAGTGTGAAGGGTTATCCAATACCAAACCAGCCATGGTGATCATCTTTATTGCATTACTTGCCAACATTCCCATTAATTATGTATTAATTTATGGAAAATTAGGTTTGCCTGCTTTCGGTGGAGTTGGATGTGGCATTACCGCAGCGATTATATTTTGGCTAATGTTTTTTTTAATTCGCCTTTATACGTTAACCACCACTAGCCAACGTGATATTCGTATAACACCTTTCACAAAACTTATTGATTGGTCAATTATTAAAAAAGTTATCCTGTTAGGCACACCTCTGGCATTGGCTTATTTTTTCGAAATGAGTTTATTTGCCGTCATAGCATTACTGATTGCCCCATTGGGTAAAATTACAGTTGCGGCACATCAAATCATATTTACGATTAGCAGTTTAACATTTGCCATTCCGCTTTCACTCGGTGTTGCTACTAGCATTCGTGTTGGTTATTTGTTAGGTCAAAAAAAGCTATCTCTTGCCAAACATACCGCATATATAAGTTTAGCTATTTCGTTGGCAATAGCAATTATTGTCGCATTAATTTTGGTTGTCTTTCGAACACCAATCATTGCATTATTTACTAAAGAAGTTGCTGTCATTACGATATGTATGCACCTAATTATTTTATTAGCAATCTATCAGGCTTCTGATTATTTGCAAGTTGTAGCCAGCAATGTGCTTCGTGGTTATAAGGATACGCAAAGCATCTTCTTTATTACATTGCTTTCTTATTGGGTAGTAGGATTACCTGTAGGTTATATCTTAGGTTTAACCGATCTGATTATAGCGCCAATTGGGGCTGCCGGTTTTTGGATTGGCATTATTTTAGGTCTGGCAGTCGCCGCTATTTTATTAATAGCCAGAATGATCTATATCCAAAAACAGCCTGAAGCAACAATATTAAATCGATCATCAAAATAACGATTTATTGGCTAGTAAGCCACTTCTCATCTTAATATTTAACACTTATCAAATTAACCGATAAGTGTTAAATCATTGATAGCCTCTACTCCATAACAACTATTCAATACAGTTAACCATTTTTAACTCAAACAGCTATTTTATTCCTTCGTTTAAGGCTGTTAAACGCCTTTTATTAGGTACATAAATGATAGAAAAATCATTTAGTTCAATTCAAATTGAATCAAACACAAAATGACGATATAAATTGATTAAATAATAATTCACTATATAATCACGTGCCTTGTAGATAAATTTAATATAGTGTAATAATGTTGTGAAGCTTTCTAAAAAAATTTTGTTTTCTCATTGTATTTGTCTTAGCCTTGCAGTCTTAGTCGTGTATTTATTAGGATATCCGAAAAGAATAGATCGTATATTGCTTACTTATTTTTCGTTAATTTTCCTAGGCAGATTCACCATTTTTCGATTTTTTTTTGGTCTATCATTTGTTATAGCTGCTCTTTACTTTCCCATTGCTTATTATTACGGCCCTCCTAATGTAGCAGTAATAAGTGCTTTGTTTGAAACAGACATGGACGAAGTAAATGAATTCTGTTCGCAAATATCGACTTATCTATTTTTGATTACCTTCTTACTTCTAATCGCTTTTGTTCTAATATTTATCAAACTGCCATTTCCTACTGTTCACAATTATTACCTGATTATTTTTACATTGATTTTATTGTGCTATAAACCGATTAAAGCGTATATTAAGTTTATCCCGACCCCTTCTCATTCACTGTCTGAAGAGATAATGGATAATGTGAAATATCCTTTTTTTGAATTTTATAAAGCGCTTTTTACCAGTGGAAAAATTTATTGTTCCGAGAAAGAAGCACAACTTAAACAAATTGAACAACAAAATACGATTCCTATTTTATCGGTTAATCCAGACCACAAAAATTACCTTATTATTATTGGTGAAAGTGTCCGTAAAGATTATATGAATGCCTATGGATTTAGTTATGACAATACGCCTTTTGCCACTCAACATGCAAATGTGATATGGGATGGTTTAATCGCACCCGCTTCGAATACGCAAGCATCTGTCCCTCATTTGATTAGCCAAGCTATTTATTCGGACGATAAAATAGTGAATGCTCAGTTAAATAATAATATTGTTAGTATTGCTAATGATGCAGGATTTGAAACTTATTGGCTTTCTAATCAAGGCAAACTAGGAAAAATTGAGATTACCGTACCTCGCATTGCCGCTTATGCAAACTATAACTTCTACACCAAAAAAGGGGAATATAATGGTAAGTCATCACACGGAAAACATGATACTTTACTATTACCAGAATTAGATAAAATATTATCAGATAAACAGGCTAAGCCAAGACTGATCGTCATGCACCTTATGGGATCTCATTCCAATTTTTGTCGTCGATTACAATTTGATATTCAATTCAATCTATATAACGAAAATATTTCTTGCTATGTCAGCAGTATAAAAGAAACGGACGACCTGATTAAATCAACAATTGATATACTAAAAAAACATAATGAAGATTATTCGCTTGTCTATTTTGCCGATCATGGTCTTACCCACTTGGATCAATATCAAGATTTAAGACATAACTGGGAATACCAAAATAGCTACGAAGTACCTTTTATTTTCTTTGATTCGAAAAGTACAACACAACAAAAAATTGAGAAAAAAATCTCAGGTTATCAGCTTGTTTACTTGTTAAGTAAATGGATGGGTATCACCTTAGATGTTTCACATGAATATATGCAAAACAAGTTGACAGATATACCACACCAAACAAAGATTAAAATTAAAGATTGGAAAAATGAGTTATATCCTTATGAGAAATTAAAAAAAGATCCGAATCCTTTTTTTATCAAATAAAATCATAATATCTTAAGATAGATCCAAAAAAAAACGCCATTATCTAAATGGTAATGGCGCTTTAAACAGGAATTACAATTATTTCAATAAATCATTGGCTTTTGCAATCACATTTTCAACTGTAAAACCAAATTTTTCAAATAACTGTTCTGCAGGTGCTGATTCGCCAAAACTTGTCATACCAACAATTTTGCCATTTAGCCCCACATATTTATACCAGTAATCACTAATTCCGGCTTCAATCGCAATACGCGCAGTGACTGAAGAAGGTAATACTGACTCTTTATAAGCGCAGTCTTGTTTATCAAATGCATCGGTTGATGGCATTGAAACAACCCGTACATTTTTCCCCGCTTTTGTTAATTGATGATAGGCTTCTACTGCTAATTCGACTTCTGAACCCGTCGCAATTAAGATCAACTCTGGCGTTCCTGCACAATCATTTAAAATGTAACCGCCACGATAAACATTGGCTAATTGTTCAGCTGTTCGTGGTTGTTGTTTAAGATTCTGCCTTGAGAAGATCAATGCTGTTGGACCATCTTTACGTTCAATGGCATATTGCCATGCTATGGCTGATTCAACTTGGTCACATGGACGCCAAGTACTGACATTTGGTGTTACCCGTAAACTTGCCATTTGTTCAACAGGTTGATGTGTTGGTCCATCTTCACCTAATCCGATTGAGTCATGGGTATAGACAAACAGTGAACGAATCTTCATTAAGGCAGCCATGCGTACCGCATTTCGTGCATATTCCATAAACATTAAGAATGTTGCCCCATAAGGAATAAAGCCGCCATGAAGTGCAATACCATTCATAATAGCAGACATCCCAAACTCACGTACACCATAGTGAATATAGTTACCATCCGGATTGGCTAAAATTTCTTTTGAGCCTGACCACATTGTTAAGTTACTTGGAGCTAGGTCAGCCGAGCCACCAAGAAACTCAGATAATACTGGTGCAAAAGCTTCAATTGCATTTTGTGATGCTTTACGCGTCGCTATCGTTGCTGGGTTTGCTTGCAATTTATTGACAAAATCGGTAGCCACTTGTTGCCAATTTTCTGGTAAATCGCCTTGCATTCGTCGTTTAAATTCGCTTGCAAGTTCTGGATATGCTTTGGCATAAGCTTCAAAGCGAGTGTTCCACTCATCTTCAATTTGTTTGCCTTTGGTTTTCGCATCCCACGCTTCATAATAAGCTTTAGGAATATCAAACGGCGGGTAATTCCACCCAAGTGCTTGACGGGTTGCTTCAATTTCAGCATCTCCCAGTGGTGCACCGTGACTGTCATGACTGCCCGCTTTATTTGGTGATCCAAAACCTATAACTGTTTTACACATCAGTAAAGAAGGTTTATCGGTCACAGCTTGTGCTTGTTCAATCGCTTGAGCAATGGCATTTGCATCATGACCATCAATACCGCGAATAACATGCCATCCATAAGCTTCAAAGCGTTTCGCGGTATCATCAGTAAACCAACCTTCTATTTCGCCATCGATTGAAATACCATTTTCATCATAAAATGCAATGAGTTTTCCTAATTTCAGTGTTCCAGCCAATGAACAAGCTTCGTGTGAAATCCCTTCCATCATACAACCATCACCCATGAATACATAGGTAAAATGGTCGACTATAGTATGACCTGGTTTATTAAATTGTGCAGATAAAGTTCTTTCTGCAATTGCCATACCAACTGCATTAGCAATGCCCTGTCCTAAAGGTCCGGTTGTGGTTTCAACGCCCGGAACATGACCATATTCTGGATGCCCTGCTGTGATTGAATGCAACTGACGGAAATTTTTCAAGTCATCAATGCTAACTTTATAACCGGTAAGATGTAGTAAACTATAAATTAGCATCGAAGCATGACCATTTGATAATACAAAACGGTCTCGATCTGCCCAAGTTGGATTGTTCGGGTTATGTTTTAAAAATCCACGCCAAAGTACTTCCGCCATATCAGCCATACCCATAGGCGCACCCGGATGACCTGATTTTGCTTTTTGTACACCATCCATGCTTAATGCCCTTATCGCATTCGCAAGCTCGCGGTGAGATAGCGTCGTTGCATTCATGTTTTAATCTCCAAAATATATTTTAAGTTATTCAAATTCATTTTTTCTGTATTTTTGAAACAGATTTATATTATTAACTTTATAAAAAAAAGTGAAAGGGGAATGGTGATTCCCCCTTTATTATTATAGAAGTGTTGCAATCATCTCTTCTAATTTACCTTGATCCACCGCAAAGGCACGAATTCCTTCTGCCAATTTTTCGACAGCCATGGCATCGCTATTATGTTGCCATCTAAATTCAGACTCGGTAATCGGTGCAGGTCGTTCAACGACAGTTTGATTTGGATACAGTTTTTGTTCAACAGGCGCTGTTGAATGTTGCATTTCAGCCAATAAATTTGGCGCAATCGTTAATCGGTCACAACCGGCTAATGCTAAAATTTGTTCAACTTTACGGAAGCTTGCCCCCATAACTATCGTTTTATAACCATGTTGTTTATAGTAATTATAAATATTACGTACTGATACCACACCTGGATCTTGATCGGCAATATAAGGTTCAATTGGTTTTTTAGCTTGATACCAGTCATAAATACGACCAACAAAAGGCGAAATGAGAAACACATTGACTTCAGCACAAGCACGTGCCTGTGCAAATGAAAATAGTAACGTTAAATTACAATTAATGCCCTCTTTTTCAAGAACTTCGGCAGCTTTAATCCCTTCCCATGTTGAAGCAATTTTAATCAAAATTCGTGATTTATCGATACCTTTTTGTTGATAGAGTTCTATAATTCGGCGGGCTTTTTCGATACAAGCTTGTTTATCAAAAGATAAACGAGCATCCACTTCTGTCGAAATTCGTCCGGGTACAATTTTCAAAATTTCCGCACCAATATTGACAGCAACTTGGTCACAAGCATTAACTAATTGTTGTTCTTTGCTACCACCTAATTTTTTTGCAGTTTCAACTGCAGAATCAATCAGATAACGATATTGAGGAAGTTGAGCGGCTTTTAATACAAGAGAAGGATTCGTGGTTGCATCTTCTGGTGAAAACTGTTTAATTGAATCGATATCACCTGTATCGGCAACAACGACGGTTAATTTTTTAAATTCATCTAATTGACTCATATACTTCTATATCCTCTACAGCTTCAATTTTCTAAAAGATTATAATAGCATTTATCTAGTGATAAAACGACTTAGCGACTCGTTATTTTAACGTTTTTATACATTTAACAATAACCTGAAATAGATAACAAAAAAGCAAAATTTTCACACAGTTGTGATAGCAATTATAGCTTGTTTATCTCTACTATCAGTTTGTTATTTTTACATTATAAATTGATTTTTTAATGTGACCTAAATCACGAAATTCACTTTATCAATATGAAAAATATCTCGATAAAAAATCAATCTAGTATTTTTCAGCTAATCGTTAACGCTATATTGACCAGCCCTAAAACAAAAATGCATGATATTAAATATTGACTAAATCCATGCATAAATCGTTTTATTCGCAAAATTACAACCAGCACAGTTATCACATTTTTTCGACTGACAAAAATCGGGTTGTTCTACAACGATGAGTTGCATCACTTTTTTCTTTACCCAAAAGTTTAGTATCGGCATAAGGGCACTTTCAGGCAATCTAAAATGACGTGCTATATCTTGCAATTCCACGCGCCCTTTTAATTGTACATAATCACGAATCGAGGTCATTAACATTTTCTATATTAGTCTTATAGGTTTTACCTACTTTGTTCTCCAGAGAATCAAATGATAAAAGTAAATCAATCACAACATGATGATTTCCTTGATTTTTTATGATTGAATATGTTATTTTTCTTGAGTGAATTATTCCCCACTTTGCGCAGAATAAACATCATCAATGTTATCAATAGTCCACAAGCGAACAACCAATAACTTGCAGTATTTGAATAGGCAATTTGTGTAAGTTGATAATAGATTGTCGCCACCAACCAAGCAATTGTGAATGTCCATACTGCAACAAAAATCATCCAGCGCCACCCTGCTTCACGATAAATAGTCCCTAATACTGCTGTACATGGTGTATAAAGTAAGATGAATATTAAATAAGCTATTACGGCTGACGAAGACGTGAATGATGTCTTGATTTTAGAAATAGCAGTGGAATTGATCGCTAAATCAGTTTGTAAAGTATCGATATCATCATTTAATGATGACAATCCAAGAGGGTCAGTAATCGTTTCAGACAAAGCAAATAAATTATCTGGAATAGTGGCAAAAGCCGATTTAATGTCTTCAAACCAATCCGATTGTTCATCATCTTCTGGTTGACTATCCATAGAATAAAGTGAATTTAACGTCGCAATGATGGACTCTTTTGCAAAAATTCCCGTAAAAATGCCCACTGTTGCAGGCCAATTTTCGTTATCGATACCCATGGGATGAAAAACTGGTGTGATTTTTTGGCTTATGACTGATAATACCGATTGATTGGTATTTTCATGTCCAAAGGTATTATCTGTTCCCCATGAGTTGAGTAAACTTAAAATCGTCACCATAATTACAATCGCTTTTCCGGCTTTAAAAATAAAACTTTTCAAGCGTTGCCAAGTTAAGCGTAAAATGCTACGAAGGGTTGGAATTCGATAAACTGGCATCTCCATAATAAAGGGGGTTAACTCACCTTTTAATAACGTGTTTTTTAAAATCATCCCCGACAGGACTGCGACACCAATACCTAGCAGATATAACATAAATACAACGAAAGAAGCATGAAGCGGGAAAAATATAACCGCAAATAATGCATAAACCGGTAATCTTGCCCCACAAGACATAAAAGGGATCATGCAGATAGCCATTATACGATCTCGAGAACTTTCTAATGTACGCGTGCCCATAATTGCTGGTACACCACAGCCAAAGCCCATTAACATGGGCACGAAAGCTTTACCCGGTAAACCGATAAAACGTAAAACCCGATCAACCACCATTGCGGCACGCGCCAAGTAACCGGAATCCTCTAAAAAAGATAAAGCAAAAAACATCGCGGCAATGACAGGAATAAACGTTGAAACAGTTTGAATCCCATTGCCTATGCCATCAGACAATATGACACGAACCCAATCGGGCGCATGAATAAATTGTAATAAACCTGCTGTTCCATTGACAAAAATTGTTCCGAAAAATTTTTCAAAAAAATCGATAAATACCGAACCAAAATTGATAGCGACCATAAACATGGCATACATCACAATTAAAAAAAATGGTATCCCTGTAAAGCGTCCAAGCGTAATTTTATCGAACTTTTCTGAAATATCGGGACTTAATTCTCGAGGTTTAGCAATAACCTTTTTACACACTTGATCAATCGTTTCATATCTGGCACTTGCTAGCGCAACATCAATTTCATTATCACACCATGCCGAAAGGAGTTGTCGACAAATTTCAAGTTTTTCTAATTCAAGTGAATTAAACTGATCTGTGTTGTGTCCTAATAAGGCTTCAATTAATTGCCAGCGATTAAGTTGATGAACACTACTTTCTTCTGGTAACTCACTAATATAACGAGTCAACATTTTTTGCTGAGATTGCCCTAACGTGTCTATGCAAGGTTGAGCTTTTTGCTTGTTGACAGCCCTATTTTCAATTGCTTGATAAAATGAATTAATACCTAATTTTTTGGTTGATGAAATAGGTACTACAGGACAACCCAGTAAAACGGATAATCGTTGGTGATCGATTTTTTCGCCCATATTCTTAACCGTATCAATCATATTGAGTACAACAATCATCGGTACTTGTAGATCAATCAATTGAAATGTTAGATATAAGCTTCGCTGTAAATTGCTGGCATCAATAACATTAATAATGACATTATTTTTTTCTGTCAGAACAAATTCACGCGTTATCCATTCATCTTGCGACATTGAAACCGCATCAGACTCAATAGAATAAGTCCCCGGTAAATCTACGACCTCGTATTGGTGATGGTGGTAAGAAAATAAACCTAATTTTTGTTCAACTGTCACGCCAGGCCAATTACCGACTCGCTGTTTTGATCCTGTCAGTAAATTGAACAGTGTTGTTTTGCCACAATTTGGATTTCCAACCAGTGCTATTTTCACTCATTTATCTCCGTTACTTCAATGGTTGCTGCTTCACGATGCCTTAGACAAAGAAAAAATCCACGTATTTTAATCTGAAGTGGGTCTCCCAAAGGAGCCACACGAACAATCGAAATTTTACAGCCTGGAGTTAATCCCATTGCCAGTAACTTTCTACGAAAAGGTAAGGATTCAGGTAATAGACGAGAGATAACCGCCTCATTTCCTAAAGGGAGGTGATTTAATGTTAATACTGACATTAATGTTCCTGTGAATTATGCTAGCACGTTTTATTCTGCTTATTTTAAAAAATATCCACCTATAAAAATAGTTTTAAAATGCGAATAATTCGCAATATTAATATTTAATATTTAAAAAAATAGAAAAGTAACTTTAAAAAATAAAATTTATGTCAAAAATAAGAATTAATATGTTTTTTTCAAGTGTTTTGCTCTGAAAAACAAAAAGAATCTAAATAAGGTTAAATTTAAGCGATTAATCTTTCGATTATTCATTTAATTAATGTTTATATTACTCATCCAATTCAAAATTAGAGATTCGGTAAGACAACTGATATAATTTGACTTTATACTTTGCTTAAGGAATGAGAATTATGTTAACCATTTACGGTATTAAAAACTGCAGTACAATGAAAAAAGCGTTCACATGGCTTGATGAAAATAAAATCAAGTATCAATTTCACAATTACAAAACAGATGGACTGTCAGCTGAACAATTACAGACTATTTTGAAATTGGTTGATTGGCAAAGCCTACTTAATACACGGGGTACAACATGGCGTAAATTGGATGAATCAGTACGTGCTAACGTTGACAATGAGCAAGCTGCGATGAAACTGATGCTGGACAATCCTTCAATTATAAAACGACCGCTAATAATCAAGGGTAAGCATGTATTACTCGGATTTTCAGACGAAAGTTATTCGCAATTTTTCAAACAACAACAATAAAACCGAGATCATTATGACAGAGCCTGTTATTGAACTAACCAAAGCATTGATTGCCGAAAAATCGATAAGTCCGGATGATAAAAATTGTCAAAATATCCTTATCGAGCGCTTAACATCACTTAACTTTATCATTGAAGAATTCAATATTGGTCGCACTAAAAATCTTTGGGCTTATCATGGCGATCCGTCAGAAACAACACTTATGTTCGCTGGTCATACCGACGTAGTGCCTGCTGGCGATGAAAGCCAATGGCTGTATCCCCCATTTGAGGCAACCATTGATACTCATGGTGTACTTTATGGCCGTGGCGCATCAGATATGAAAAGTGGTGTCGCAGCAATGATCTGTGCTGCTGAAGATTTTGTTAAAGCAAACCCCAATCACCGTGGTCGTGTTGCGTTTCTAATTACCTCTGATGAAGAAGCTGATGCAACCGATGGAACAGTTAAAGTTGTTAATCGTCTTATTGAACGTCAGGAACGTGTAGACTATTGTATTGTAGGAGAGCCTTCTTGTGATAAGGTTTTAGGCGATCAAATTAAAAATGGGCGTCGAGGTTCTTTGACAGCAAATTTAATTATTCATGGTATGCAAGGTCATGTCGCCTACCCTCATTTAGTTGACAATCCTGTTCATCGATTTGCCCCTGCATTGGCTGAACTGGTTAATACGGTTTGGGATAATGGCAATCAATATTTTCCGCAAACCTCTATGCAAATTGCAAACATTCAGGCAGGCACAGGAGCTGAAAACGTTGTGCCCGGTGATCTATCGGTGCAGTTCAATTTTCGATACAGTAGTGAACTCACTGACGAATTAATTAAAACCCGCGTTGAGCAACTTTTACAAAAGCATAAATTAAACTATACGTTAAATTGGCGTTTATCAGGTCATCCGTTTTTAACGCCGCAAGGTGAACTGACTCAAGCTACAGCAAGTGCGATAAAAGAGTACACAAATATTGAGACAAAATTATCAACAAGTGGCGGAACATCAGACGGACGTTTCATTGCAAAAATGGGCTGTCAGATTATCGAGTTTGGGGTATTAAATAAAACAATCCATAAGATTAACGAAAATGTAAATTGTCAGGATATCATCACACTGAAAAAAATTTATCAAAGAATTTTGGAAAAATTACTCGTTTAATAAGATTGGCTAAGTTATCTAACTTGTTAAATCTGCTCAAACAAAATTTGAATAGATTATTTAATGCTACTTTGGACATTCGACTAAACGAACGTCACTAACATGCATCCAACAAAGGTAAAAAAATGGAGTGGATAAAAGATTATTGGTGGGTAATTTTATTATTCATCTTAGGTATTTTTATTAATGCCATTAAAGCTCTCAATAAGCTTAATTTTAAGTCTTACATTGATAAAAAAGGAATTAAACCCATACCTTATGATGATGAGGAGAATAACCAAACTCCAAAAAGTGGTGAGGATAAAAACAAAAAGTGATTAATTTCGAAAAAAATTAATCACTTTCTTCCCTATCGGATATCGTTAATATCACTTTTAAATAAAGCTTGATGGCGATAACGATCGACCCACATCGCAGTTGAGCCACAAACTGCAATTGGCATAATAATTAGGTTTAATAGTGGCACCATAGTAAAAAAACTAACTAAAATACCGTAGACTAAATTATCAACTTTATCCTGCTTAAGTAACTCACGCATACGATGAAAAGTAATCTTATGATTATCGAAAGGATAATCAGCGTATTGAATATTAATTTGCCATGCAGTAAATAAAAACCAAATTATCGGTGTGACTGTTTGACCAATAACAGGAATAAAATACGTTAATAATATTGGGATAGACCATAATACATAATTGATTAATTTTTGAATTTCACGACCAAATATTCTAGGTAAATCTTTGATTAAACTTAACCAAGAAGTATCGGGTGCAGGTATACCCGTTAATTTAGCTTCAACTTGTTCGGCAAGCAAGCCGTTAAACGGTGCAGCAATAAAGTTAGTCACTGTACTAAAAAAATAACAAAATAATATGACTAAAATCAGAATCACCATAAAACTAATAATATAGCCAAGCCAAGAAAGCCACCCCGGTACATAAGATAATCCCCAGTCAACCATGCCTGTAATTGTGGAAAAAAACCAATAAAATAGCGCTGACATAATCACCATATTCGCCAATAAAGGCAAGAATACAAAATGTCTAATTTTCGGGCTGAATGCTAATGACCAGCCTAACAGAAAATATTCAAATCCCGATCTACGCCGATCATGATTAATATTTGAATTAAATCTTAATTTATCTACATTATTACTCTTCACTCTTGTTCCTTTTAAACATGAAATAACGCTAAATTTAACTTATCAGCATGGTTTTCAATAAAACAACATTGCTATTTTTCATAAATAACTTCATTGTTACTATTCAACCATTGCTTAACCTCTTGTTTAATTGTTTCTAATAATGCTTTTCGCCCAGTCAATTGAAATTGCTGAATGATCGCATTGCCTTGATTTTTATTTTTCAGTAAAGCACCTAAGACAGATAATTTCACTCGATTATTTTGCTTATCATTAAATTGTTGTAAGCGACATAATGAAGCATAAGTTGCTTCGAATGCTCGATGAAAATAACAAAATCCGTATAATTCCATAATATCTTGCTTAGTCAATTGCTGATCAGTATCAGCAATAAGCATTTCATCAAATGGGAGTGCGATGATCTCTTTTAACCACATCATGTTACGTTGTAACTTTTTGGATAGCACGTTGACCAAATTTATACCATTTTGGTTAATCGGTTTTATTGCCATTACCGAATATGTGCCACTACTTGCCTCTAAACGACTACCAACATGTACAAGTACAAAACCTACAGATGACCAAAACTGATAATTTTCCCTACTATAGGCAAAACTCACGGATAAAAAATCTTGATGTTGTTTTTTTGCCGCTTCATAAGTATGTTGTATCAATTGCGTTGCAATATTTTGTCTTCGATAAGAAGCTATCACTGCAATGCGATTTATTCTGACAGATTTTAATTTTGCTGCTTGTTTAACACCTGCATGGGCTACCAAAGATTGTGCAACCATATTTCCTTTTGGTCTACGGTTACCCTTCCATATTTCTTCAATTAAGTCATCCGGTAAATCTCCTTCCTTAACCGTTATGGCTGCACCAATTAGGTTATGACTCTGTTTAGCCTGCCAAATCGTCAAATTTGTCGCGTCTAAAAGTCGCCTTAAATCAACTAACGTAGTTTGATAATGGGCTGTTTTCAGTAAATAAAAGATCTCCTTCAAACTACTTAAATCATGACGCGCTACTATGGAATAATCAATTGGCTTTGTATTATTAATTCGCTGATTTTCTGCTGATATTAATCCATTGAGAACTAAACAATCAGTAAAATATTCTAACTGATCATCGCCATTCCACCGAATTGGTTTTTCAAGATGAAAATAATCACATTGTTTATCATTTAATAATTTTAATAAAAAACCTTGTCCGGTACCTTCGTAACCTTCAACCGTAGTAGTCAGTAAAATACGGCTTTTGTCTAAATTCACGAGTTGCAGCAATTTTTTTAGCATTGGCAAAGGTATCATGGCTGCTTCATCAATAATAAGATAGTCAGCAAAATCATCGACACCTTTTTCGATTAATTCATCAGGTGCATAAAAACGAACATCAGGTTTAGCAAAACGAAAGAAAGTGGTCAGCGATTTTTTGTTAGGAGCCGTAACAATGCAATGTCGATAGTGAGAGAATTGACCTGCCAAAGCGGATTTTCCCCTACCTCGTTTTGCCGTGATAACATGGATAGGCTTATCACTGTTTAACACTTGTTTTAATGTGTGTTGCTGTTCATCATAATCAGGCGATGTCAAATAACATTCAGAAAAGTTATTTTTTTTGAAACCGTTAAATTTAGAGATAGTGTGCTGTAAATGGTTTATAAAATTAGGCACAGGTATTGGATAAGCATTTTCATTCCAACGTAAACTATCTTTGTCTGCCCAAAGATTATAATTTTCAGGCAATAACAAAATCAATCGGCTTCCTTTTACAAGCGTTCCTGACAACATGGCAAATGCTTCTAAATTAAATGACTGAGTTGCATCAAAAATGGCATGTAAATACTCTTGTCCTAAAAGGGTTTTAGTATTAGATATTGATACGATATTTGGCACATAATTTGATAAAATAGCTTGATCACTTATTGTGATCCAATCCCCTTTATGTTGCTTAATGATGTCACTTAATTGACTGAATAATTTCGTTACATCACCACGCAACACCCATAAAGTTCTGGTGCTATCAAGATTAATCATCGACTAACTTTTTCCAATCAATATGGAAAGCAAGCCTGCGGCAATAAGGGGGCCAACTGGAATACCTTTGAAAAAGGCAACACCAATCAAGGTTCCAATGATTAAACCATTAACAATGGTGGGATGTGCGCCAATTAAAGAAACCCCACGGGTACCTAGCCAAGAGACAAGTATGCCGACAAAGATAGCTAAAATTGATTGCCATGTTGTGAATGATTTTAATATGTCTTTGATACTCAAAGATCCGTCGGCAAGCGGAACCATCATAGCCGCCGTTAAAATGACAATACCAATTGTCAGTCCATATTGATTTAAAAACGGAAAATAGGTCGACAATGGGGTTAATTTAAATAATAGTAGCAATAA
This sequence comes from Gilliamella sp. CG35, assembly GCF_046635745.1. Taxonomy (NCBI): domain Bacteria; kingdom Pseudomonadati; phylum Pseudomonadota; class Gammaproteobacteria; order Orbales; family Orbaceae; genus Gilliamella; species Gilliamella sp. CG35. Next base: position 103,059 of record NZ_JBIDFH010000006.1, on the reverse strand, counting down.
TACGGCAAAAGTGACTGTGTTATTATGCGTTAAATAACACAGTGCAGCTAAACCCAGTAAAAGAAAAAAGGAGATATCAAATTGAGCAAACATTACAAAGCAACGCCGATTCTGGTGGCGACTTCCTCATAAGCTTCAATGACACCGCCAAGCCCTTGGCGAAAACGATCTTTATCCATTTTTTTTAAGGTCTCTTTTTCCCATAATCGACAACCGTCAGGGGAAAATTCATCACCTAACGTAATTTCACCCTTAAACAATCCAAATTCAAGTTTATAGTCCACTAAAATAAATCCTGCTTTATCAAAAAGATCGGTCAAAATTGAATTGATTTTAAAGCTTAGTGCCTTCATCGTTGATAACTGTTCATCAGTAGCCCAACCAAATGTTTTACAATATGACTCATTAACCATGGGATCATGCAATGCATCATTTTTTAGGAATAATTCAAATGTTGGCGGATTTAACACCTTACCTTCTTCAACCCCTAAGCGTTTGACCAAAGAACCTGCGGCACGATTTCGAACCACACACTCCACAGGTACCATATCCAGTTTTTTGACGATGACTTCTGTATCAGACAAAAGCGTTTCAACTTGAGTAGGAATACCTGCTTCACGCAGTTTATTCATAATAAAATAATTGAATTTATTATTGACGCGCCCTTTACGCTCTAATTGTTCAATACGTAAGCCATCAAAAGCGGAAGTATCATTGCGAAACTCTAACACTAATAGATCGGGATTTTCAGTAGTATAAACCGTTTTTGCTTTACCACGGTAAAGCTCAGCCAACTTTTTCATGGTTCTAACCTTATATCAAATTGCCAACAAATGATTAAGGAGCTATTCGCTCCTTAGTTTTAAACTTTTCGATACTCACGTATTTGTACCAATGCAATAAATAATAAGATGCTATTGTTTGCTATATCGTCTCGAATAGTGAAGTTCAATCTATAGCCAGTTTTACATAAAAGAATTAACTAAATTCTTCACTACTGATTATCTTAACTATTTATCAAAATGTTACTTGTCACAAATAATATCTCATAGCGTCTTGCTTTATTTTGAATCTTCATGAATGGTTTTGTCTTCAACGACGTTTTCATCTGTTTGTTCTTGCGCCACTTGTGATGACTTAGGTGCAGCCTCATCCATTATTAAATTAAATAAGCGAACAACGTACCGTTGCACTTCAATAGAATCAGATGAAATATCTTGTGTACCACGAGCTAATGTTTTCAACTCGACAATGATATTTTCTGTACCAGGATAATTTTGCCGATGAATGACATAAGACGCTTGGATGTTCGGCTCTTCATCACTTGAAAAAATTGAAGCATTGCCCGTAACAATAACATTATTATCACTGCTACTAATCGGAATATTGTATTTATTCAGCGCAGTTGGGATAACAGACCATACATTCGCATCAGCAGGCGCATTTAATGAAGCGGTACCATAGTTATAAGACGCATAAGAATCAGGAATAGTTGGAATAGGAATGATAGGTGCCCGAATATCCACTTGCTTACCATATACAGCGCCTTCATTTTTATTAAAATGAATATAATATTCGGAACTTTCAGCAGGTACCGTTACACCCTGAGGGACAGTTAGCGGTTTCAAAACTGGCGAATTCAAATAATCTTCGTTCCCATCAACTTCTCGTTTATAATTTTGATCGCTACCACAACCAACCAAAAATAAAGATGCAATGGCTGTCATCACCATTGTGTTTTTAATCGCTTTGTTTTTTAACATAGTTTTATTAAACATAGATATCTGCTTATAAATTATTGGTTATACATAAATTAGAGTAAATTCGCATCTTTAAGAGCTTTTTCAACCACAGACACAGAAGCATCTGTAAGTGAAACCAGCGGCAAACGGATCGTATCGTTCGCCATTAGACCCAATTTTGTGCAAGCCCATTTTGCTGGAGTTGGGTTAGGCTCAATAAATAAGCTACTATGTAGTGCTGATAACGTATCATTCAGCTTTCGAGCTTCTTGAATTTGATTTTTCGTTGCAAGCTCACAAATTGTTGCAACCTGTTTGGCAGCTACATTCGCTGTCACGGAAATCACACCGTCACCACCTAAAATCATGAAATCTAAGAAAGTCGCATCATCACCACTTAATAATTTAAATTCACTACCAACAAGTTTACGAGTTTTATAAACTCTTGATAAATCTCCTGTTGCATCTTTCAATGCAACAATATTTTTTATTTTAGATAATCGTCCAACTGTTTCTGGCTTAATATCACTGCAAGTACGACCCGGGACATTATAGATTATTTGGGGTAAAGCTGTATTTTCCGCAATTGCTTTAAAATGTTGATAAAGACCTTCTTGAGTTGGTTTATTATAATATGGCGCAACGGTTAAACAGCCAACTACACCAATATTTTCAACACGGTTAGTTAATTCAATTGCTTCTTTAGTCGCATTTGAGCCAGTTCCAGCAATGACATTTATTTTTCCATCTGCATATTCGATCGTTCTTTTAATTACATCGATATGCTCATGATGATCGAGCGTTGCTGATTCGCCAGTGGTACCAACAGAAACAATTGCCGATGTGCCATTGGCAATATGATATTCGACCAATTTTTTTAAGCTTACTTGGTCTACATTTCCTTTTGTATCCATTGGAGTAACAAGGGCGACCAGACTTCCTGTAAACATAAAATGACCTCTCATATTATTTATTGATAACCAACTTCAAGAATAAAAAATCTACCGACAAGTATGCGATATTTCTTATTTAAATTCAACTTTTGTTATGCAGGATTATCAATATCAATAAAAATAGTTTCAAGGTCATATTGCTTGGCTAGCCATTCACCAAGTTTTTTGATTCCGTAACGTTCAGTGGCATGGTGCCCTGCTGCATAAAAATTAATTCCATATTCTCGAGCAATATGAATGGTACGTTCAGAAACTTCACCTGTGAAAAAAGCATCAAATCCTTGTTCTGCTGCTGCTTCTATAAAGTCTTGACCACCACCACTACACCACGCAATTCGTTTAATTATTTGAGGAGCATTATCGCCACAAAATAATATTTCTCGTGAACGATGATGCAAAACTTGTTCAAGTTTTTGCTTAAATTGCAGTGATGTGGTCGGTTCAATGAGTGTCCCTTTAAATAACAAATCGGTTATATCCTCACGTTTATCCACTTCGATATTGAATAAATCCGCAAGTAATGCATTATTGCCGATAACAGGATGTCCATCTAAAGGCAAATGATACGCAAATAAATTAATATTATTTGAAAGCAATGTTTGCAAGCGTTTATATTTAATTCCTGTTATCGTTAGTGGTTCATTTTTCCAAAAAAAGCCATGATGAACTAAAATCGCATCAGCATCTAATTTAACGGCTTCATCTAATAAACGTTGACATGCGGTCACCCCAGTTATCACTTTTTTTATTTGCTTACGTCCTTGTACTTGTAAACCATTAGGTGCATAGTCACGGTAGCGTTCAACTTGTAATTCATGATTAATAATTTGTTGAAGTTCAAAATTTTGCACGTTTTCCTCTCGTATTTTTAATGACTTTTTAAAGAACAATATGAATTTTTTAATAAAATCCTTTAATGAATCTCGAAATTATTATAATCGAAATATTGGCAATTTTTTTATAAACCAGCCTATATGATTAAGTATAAACTATTATAAATTATCTCACGTAACGATTCGATATAGTGATATTAATGGTGAAATTTTAAATAAATTCTTTCATGTTTACAGAAGGTCAATAAATAACATCCTGTTTTAAAATGATTTTTGGATGCGTAAAAACACGGAGTTAAACAAATTAACAAATTTGTTCTTTTCTATTATTTATTAAGTTTTAGCTAAATGATACATTACGTCGGTTTATATTCAATGAGGTATATGTTTTGCCATTTTTAGGTATAGGATTCAGTACAATTATCGCTCTATTTTTTGCTGTTCATGTAATTAAAACAGAGCAAGAACGATTTTGGCTGTCTATATTGTTCCTTTTTCCTTTTATTGGTAGTTTGATTTACTTTTTAGTCATATTTCTACCCGATTTTAGACAAACCTCAGTGGGATATCAAATTGAATCAAAATTATTAAAAGCGTTAGATCCGCAACGTGAACTTCGCGAAGCTTTAAGTAATTATGAAATTTCGCCCACTGTTGAAGCAAAAGTCTGTTTAGCTAAAGCACTCGTTGATAATGATAGAGCTCATGAAGCGTTAATTTATTATCAAGAAGCATTAACTGGGATCTATGAATCAGCACCAGATATTTTATTACAATATGCTTACGCACTCTATCAAGTTGAACAGTACAAAAAGGCAAAAGAAACTTTGGATTATCTAAGAGATAAAAATCCAACTTATCGTTCTGATGAAGGACATTTACTTTATACCAAAATCTTAATTGGACTTGATTTAAAAAAAGAAGCTCAAGAAGAATTTAATGCATTAATCAGTTATTATCCAAGTTTAGAAGCCGCTTCATACTATTTACAAACCTTAATTGAGTGGCAGCAATTTTCACTCGCTAAAGAAGTTTTACAAAAAATTGAACTACGCTTAAAACACATGCCTAAACATGCTAAACGTATTAATCAGACTTGGATAAAATCAATTGAACAATCTAAACAAAAATTATACAGATAGCGTTTTTAGTGTTTTTATTTAGTATATTTTTTTTCGAGTTCAACAGTGCTGAATCGAAGGTAAAACTAGGCGAATACGGTAAAAACTGGCATAATAATTTTATTTTATGCTAAATAAGACAACTATTGTGCCAAATGCTAAATTATGTGAACGCTTCCGTGGTTTTTATCCTGTTGTAATAGATATAGAAACATCAGGATTTGACCCAAAACTTAACGCTATTCTAGAAATTGCGGCAATCACACTACAAATGACTGAAGAGGGATGGCTGATTCCAGACCAAACCCTTCATTTTCATGTCAATCCATTTGAAAACTCAATTTTAGAACCGAGTGCCTTAGCTTTTAATGGTATTGATATCGACAATCCATTAAGACAAGCTGTTGACGAAAAAATGGCGCTTGAAGCGATATTTAAAATGGTTAGATCGGGAATTAAAGCAAACGATTGCAATCGTGCTGTTATGGTTGCGCATAATGCAAACTTTGACCATAGTTTTTTAATGGCAGCAGCAGAACGAGCCAATATTAAACGTAATCCGTTTCACCCTTTTGCTACTTTTGATACTGCAGCACTGAGTGGTTTAGTGTTTGGGCATACCGTTCTAGCAAAAGCATGTGAACTTGCTCGCATTCCTTTTGATCACAAGTTAGCCCACTCTGCACTTTATGATACCGAAAAAACCGCTATTTTATTTTGTGAAATAGTGAATCGATTTAAGCGATTAGGAGGCTGGCCATTGCCTCAACTCGAGCCAAGTTCAATAGATGAAGAAGTTCAAGAGATTTAAGAGAGTAATTAAACTCTCTTATTTAAATAATGTGTCTATTTTTAAGCTTTATGTTTTTCAGCTGTCTGTTTTATTAATGTTTGCAGTTCACCAGTTTGGAACATTTCGATCATAATATCACATCCCCCTACTAGTTCACCTTCAACCCATAACTGTGGAAAAGTAGGCCAATTTGCATAGTTTGGTAATTCAGCACGAATATCGGGATTTTGTAAAATATCGACGTACGCAAAAGGCTCACCACATTGAGATAATACTTGTACTGCTTGTGCTGAAAAACCACAACTCGGTAATTTAGGCGAGCCTTTCATATACAGAATGATAGGATTTTCTGCAATTTGTTTTTTTATCTTATCAAGTGTTGTCATTTCAGTTGTCATAACGATTTATTCCTTGTTATTTAATATCTACTTTACGTCGTATTTTAACTTAGAAATAAGGCGAGTTATACTCTTACCCATTTAGTTGACGTAATGATAACCTTAAATTACGTCATTAGTAGATAAGTTAAGTCAGTAATCAATCGGGACATGAGCAGATAAATTACTTTAAATTCAGTAAGTAACATGGTTTTATTTTGCATTAAAAGAAGCCAAACAAATAAATAAAAGGCTTAACCTATTAGTGTAATAAATGCATTCATTAATAACGAGATCTCACTTAGCAATGACTTTTGTGTCAATGATATATTTTAATTTAACTTTAGTTAACACAAATAATCAAAACATTAGTTTTAGCAAGTTGCCTCAGCCCTTTTACAAATTGACACAATATAGTATGCTACTTACATTTACAGTAACTAACATTCAATTCAAAAAACATCGTGCATCCAATAATCTTAACTTTACGTAAAGTCTTTTATAGTAGTAATCTACTTTTTAGTATTCGTATGTTAATCAGTTTAACAGGTTCAACCTTGGTTCCTTGGTACTTAGGCTATGTGTCGTATGTCATTCCTTTAACACTGGGTGTTGTGGCTGCGGGATTATCCGAAATTGATACACGTTTACTAAGTCGATGTATAAATATTTTATTAACGTTAGTGTGTTTTGCAATTGCTACCTTTTCTGTCGAGCTATTATTTAATATTCCTCTTCTTTTTATTATAGGATTAATGAGTTCAACATTTATCTTCATTATGCTTGGTTCTTTGGGTCAACGTTATGGTGTGATTGCTTTTGGATCGTTATTGATCGCAGCCTATACCATGTTAGGGCATAATTTATTTGATGATAATTACACGCTACCTTGTTATTTATTACTCGGCGCTTTATGGTATAACATTGTCTCTTTGATTGAATCTCTTATTCAGCCGATTCGAACGACCCAACAGACTATTTCAACTTGTTTTGTTAAATTAAGTCATTACCTTGATGCTAAAGCGGCGATGTTTGATCCGGATGAAACTCATGAATTTAAAAGTCAAACATTAGAATTAACCGAATGTAACAATCAAGTAATTAATGTGTTTAATCAAGCTAAACACGCTCTTTTTAATCGATTAAAAGCTTATCAAGGTCAATCATATGTGAAGAAAATGCTTAGTTATTACTTTGTTGCTCAAGATATTCATGAGCGAGCAAGCTCTTCACATGGTGATTATCAAGCGCTAAGTCAACATTTTAAACATAGTGATATTTTATTTCGCTTTGCACGAATTTTGAATTTACAAGCAAAAGCATGTGCCAAATTAGCCGTTTCCATTAAAATGAATCAAACTTATCAGCATGATTCATTATTTGCTCGTCATTTTTCATATTTAGAAGAAGCTATTGCCCATTATCAAGCTAAAAATAAAACGGAAGCCTTACTGGTTAAATCACTACAAAATCTTTATCAAAATTTGTTATCTATCGACTTATTATTAGCAAATATTGATAATGAACAACATCTTTCAAAAGACAAAGAAAATAATGAATTAATTGATGAGGAACTTACAAGTTTCCATGATATTTTTGCTAAAATTAAGCATAATTTAACTCTCAAGTCTTCCCTTTTTCGTCATGCAATACGTATGAGTATTGTCCTGTTTGTTGGCTATATCATCATCTATTTTTCTAATCTTTCTCATGGTTATTGGATTATCCTTACCAGTCTTTTTGTTTGTCAACCAAACTATTCAACGACTAAATATCGACTAAAATTACGTATTCTTGGTACTATCTTAGGTATTATTGTCGGCATTCCGTTAACCTATCTATTTCCAAGCATCATTGAACAGTTAATTTTAATCATCATAACTGGTTGGCTATTTTTCTTATTTAAAAATTCTCAATATGCTTACGCTACCGCATTTATTACATTATTAGTCTTTTTTAGTTTCAGTTTAATTGGCGAAAACAGTGTAGAAGTTGCTATCCTACGAATTATTGCAACACTGATAGGCTGTTTTATTGCATGGTTTGCTGTTAGCTTTATTTGGCCAGACTGGAAGTTTAGAAATTTAACCAAACTAATTGATCGCGTTTGCCATGATGATAGTCACTATCTGGCGCTTATTGGAAGTCAATATTTAACTGGTAAAACCAATGACCCAAAATATCGATTAGCAAGACGCGCCGCCCACGATAGTAATGCTGACCTATCGACATTGATTAGTCTGATGACAAAAGAACCTCATGTAAATCGAAACGTGATTGAACAGGGTTTTCGTTTATTAACGCTTAATCACACTTTAATCAGCTATCTTTCAACATTAGGTTCGCACCGAGATAAAATCATTTCTCAACATACATTGGATCTATTTGATGATCTAGCAGTCTATATCATCAATCTTTTAAACGATAAAAAAATCGATGAAAATGAACAAGTCATGAAAAAAATGATTTCAAATTATATTGAAACCATTTCCATTAATGACGAGCAAAACACCAATGATATTTTGGTTTTGCAGCAACTGGCATTAATATTAGACATTTTGCCAGAATTCATTCATTTAGTAGTGGAGTTAGAAGAACCAACAAACTGATTGCTTAGAAAATTTAGATGTTTGAGGATCATTAATGAATCTGGTCAATACAATTAATTATATTATCAAACATCTAATAAAAATTTTTGGAATGCTTCAAGGTAATTTTAATGAATAAATGGATTTTCTTTACCAATGTAAACTAATGGATTGGTAAAATCCTTTAATTTATCAGCATCAATTTCAAATCCAAATAAAAAATCGGATTCAAAATAAGGACCACTATCTTTAATAGAGTGATCAGGGCTAATTATTGCTATAGCATTCAACTCATTTAATGCAAATGACTTAAGTTGTTTCGAATCTTTATCAAACACGAAGACAAAATCTGAATTTGATAAGCCTGATTTAGCTATAAATATTTCATAGTCTTTACCTTCAATACGGTAATATTTTTTTTTGTATTCTGCACTTACCGGATCGGTATGATTTTGCTCTGCATGACTTAAGAAAAAAGCTTCTATTGAACGACCACCATGTTTAAGTAAATCATCAGTGACAGGGATAAAGGCAAAACGTTTTTTTTCTTTCAAGTAATCAATATAGTTTAACTCACGTACTTCAACATTTTTGGCTATTTGTTTATTATCAGATAGATTTGATGCCGGGTCAGCTATTGCATAACAAACAAAATTTAATAGTGTAACAACAACTAAAATACCAATGTTTCTAAATAATTTTTGAATATAACTCATACTACATCCTTGATTTTAAGAATATTTAAGCGTATAGGGTTAAACTATAATGTTTTTATATTATGATTAATCTGTCTAAATACAATACAATCTAATGAACATAGAAAAAAACTTTTTGATACCAATAACTATTGTATTTATTTTTAGGCAATTATACTCTTATTTATGTAACAACAACTCAAAAAAAATCAAAAAAACTGAATTGTAAATTTTCGCTATTGTATATTTTTACCTTTTCAGTTCAAAAAATATCTTACTGATTTAATGATTTTTTTCAATATATTATGACCATAATTTTTAAATTTATATGATCATTAAATGTTTTAAGTGTATTACATCAATTTAATAATGCGTTATGCCATATCCAATAAAATCTTAGTGATTATTATTTTTATTTCACTGCCAATGCCGTTTATTAAGACAAATTATTGTTACTGGTTGTCGAGCTCACGGTTTTAGCACACTGAGCGTGCCTTCCTATTACCTTTATTGTTATTGTAATTCTTTCAAATACCAATGTACTTTGTTTAAATTCCAACCAGATAATGTCTTGAAAGTACCATTTAATGGCGATTATCACATTTAAATTCTATACCGTCCCTGTAGGGTGCGATAAAATCGAGACCTTCACAACCAAATGAAAACCATTGAAAACCAAATACCACTGGGGGTAAATCTTTGAATAGTTGTCCTGCCCATTGGAATTTTTCATTTTCATAATCATGGTAATTGTTTAATCCAACTAATGACATACCTTCACCTTGATACATACGCCTTTTAAAAAGAGTGTTTCCTTCGTTATCTACAACTAGAAGCTCTCTTTCAAAAATTTTATAAATATCCCGTCGTTGTGGCTCTTTTTCATCTACATAATCCTGAACATAAAAAGTCATATTATTCGCATTGGCCATGTAACTTTTTAGATACTTCGGGAGATTTCCATAATTTCTATTTGATAATTTATCTGGTCCTGTATCAGGATAATTTGCATTTGGAATTAACCGCCAGTCAAGTGGTGTAAGTTGTTCTTGTGCAAAAGGATTGTCTTTTGTTATAGAAACGAATAAATCATAATTTGAACGAAACCTTGGCAATAAATCTTGCGGTAAGTCGAATCCAATTCGATAATCTTCCGTATCATAAGGAGGCGAACGATCGGATCTATAAGAATCTAATATCGCCGTTGCTTCCATAGATAAAATTGGATAGGAGTAGAGCTGATTGTTTGTGTAATCATAAATCCAGAAATACGCATCTTCTGCAATCCCTGCCATTTTCATAAACAATTTACGTTCTTTGTCGGTTAATGTATATTTTTTTGGGGTTAGATTGGCAGGTAGTATTTTCTTGTCAGCATCGGGCGGTAAAGTTTCCGATAACGATACATGAAAAAATATACTATCAGGGTCGAGATATTCGACGCTCTCCACATAATATATCTCGACATCTTTTATTACTTCTATGTTCGATCCAGATGTTTCAGATTTATCCGAATTGGTGTTGGTGCTGCAATTGCTGAGTAATAACAATGTGATAAAACTCATCAATAATAAATATAACTGCTTTTTCATTTTATTTCCTATGCACTTTTTATAAGACAACGTTAGGCTACTGGTTGTCTGATTCACTGTTTTAGCACACTGAGCGTGCCTTCCTATTACCTTTATTGTTATTGTAATTCTTTCAAATACCAATGTACTTTGTTTAAATTCCAACCAGATAATGTCTTGAAAGTACCATTTAATGGCGATTATCCCCTTTGGTGTTATTTCGTCATTGTAAGGGAAATAAAATCGAAGTCTTCACAGCTAAATGCGAACTATTCAAAGCAAAATACCATTAAAGGTAAATCTTTAAATAGTTGCTCTCCCCATTGGTATTTTTTAATTTAATTTTCTTTACTCTGTGCTTTTAGCCATGCAATTTCTTGTGACCAAATATCCGGATCGATAGTTTCGAGAATCAGCGGGATTTCATCAATTCTTGGATCTTGCATAATATATTTAAAAGCCGTTTCACCAATGTTCCCTTTTCCTAAACTATTATGGCGGTCAACATGGCTGGCAAGTTCACTTTTGGCATCGTTTAAATGCATGCCTCGTAAATATTCAAAACCAACAATTTTTTCAAATTCGGCGAACGTTTCTTGACAGGCTTTTTCAGTACGTAAATCATAACCGGCAGCAAAGGCGTGACAAGTATCAATACAGACACCAACTCGAGTTTTATCTTCCACTTGGTCAATAATTTGTGCCAAATGTTCAAATTTATAACCTAAATTAGAGCCTTGACCTGCGGTATTTTCAATTACGGCAACCACATTGTTAGTTTTATCTAACGTAATATTAATAGATTGAGCAATACGGCTAAGGCATTCATCAACAGATATCTGTTTTAAATGACTACCCGGGTGGAAATTAAGTAACGTTAATCCGAGTTGCTCACAACGCTGCATTTCATCTAAAAAGGCGGTGCGTGATTTTTCAAGTTGTTCACTATCCGGATGACCTAAATTGATAAGATAACTATCATGTGGCAATATCTGTTTACTAGTAAAGCCGTATTTTTCACAGCGCTTTTTAAAGCTATCAATCATGGCGCTTTCAAGTGGCTTTGCATGCCATTGACGTTGATTTTTGGTGAATAGCGCAAAAGCAGTTGCGCCAATTTGATAAGCATTGATTGGGGCGTTATCAACCCCACCGGAAGCGCTCACATGCGCGCCAACATATTTCATACTTTTGAATCCTGATAATTGTGTTAAAAAAGGGAGTGTATAATTAGTTTGAACCACTATTGCGTTGCAACTGATCACGTAAGTTAGGTGGCACACCTTTTATTACTAATGAATCGGTTTGCGGATCCCATTTAATTCGTTCTCCGAGGAGATCGGAATCAAAACTTAATGTTAATCCCCCTCCACTTCCAGAGAATTTTTTAAGTTGGCGCAAAGCACTACGATCAACCGGAAACGTTTCTTCCAAATCGTAATCACTGTTTTTAACAAATTCCATAAAATTGTTATCACCATGAGTTGGTAATTCATTGGCGAGATTTTTAAGCTCAATTTCTTCACCGGCTTGCAACTGAGCTTGGCAATAATTGTAAACATTTTCACGTGCATGAACTTTGTCTTGTTTATCAAATTGCATTTCCTGACAATAATCATCAACCGCTTTCACTAAAGTTTTATTCTGTGCTTTGGCATCTAACCCTTCACTTGCACCTAAGTAATCCATAAAAAAGTCTGATACTTTACGCCCTACTCTTCCTTTTAAAAAGGTTAAGTAACGTTTAGAATCTGCATCGGTTTCCCATTCAGTGATATCAATTCGAGCGATAATGTCAGCATGATCAATATCTAAATATTGTGTTTCAGATATATCAAGTTGTTCATTGACTAACATACTCGAACAACTATTTAAAACCGCAATGATCAGATACTCTACGGCTAAATAACGATAGTGACAAAAAACGACTGTGCCACCTTCAGCAAAAGGATATTTAGCCAGTTCATTGCGTAACTGTTTGGTAGATTCTTGACTAAAATGTAAAAAATCTTGGTTGCCAAGCCGTAATTCTTTAAGGGATTGTTCAAATAAACTTTCTTCGTTGAACAGACCATATGCTTTACTTTTATTATTATAAATACGGTTTATATCTTCAATTAAATTAACCACAGCTTGTTGATTACTTAACATCGAGTCACGCAATTGTAGTTCAATTTCAGTATCGCTTTTTCTAATTAATTTATGCAAGATAACTTTTTCTATTTGTACACTCATTAGGGATTCCTATTTGGATCGCAGTATTAAATTATGATATATTTTACCAAAGCACTGAAAAAGTGCTATCAACAAATGAAAACCTGTTTGACTTATATGAGATAAACATTCCAAAATCGGCAATAACATCTTATCTACTTAAGCTTTCTTACCATTTAAAGCTACAATAGATGACGATGACTCGCTTTCTTAAAAAAATTTACTGGTATTAATTGAATATTAATTTTAAATGTTGGTTTGATAAATCGTCAAAGTAACGAATTTTGCTAATTCAACTAGCAAACATTACTGACTTTAAATAATATATTAAACTATATTGTAAACAAATAACTTTTAAAAAACCTTATTGTGGTAAGAATAACTATGGCTCACTCCAAAGATATTTATAATGATTTCAGAAATAAAAAAATCAGTTCATTATTTTGGCAATATGCATTGCCTGCGGTAATAGGAACAATTGTTAATACGTTATATAACATTATTGATGGTATTTTTATCGGTCATTGGATTGGACGTGAAGCACTCAGCGCCGCTGGGCTTATTTTGCCAGTCATGAATTTTGCGGCAGGAATAGGTATGTTAGTTGGAATAGGTTCTGCTAGCCGAATATCAATTTTTTTAGGGCGAGGCGAAAATGATCAGGCAGAAAAAGTTGCCGGTACCTCGTTTATGTTAACTGCGCTATTAAGTGGTTTAACATTGTCATTATTGCTTTTTTTTGTTGATCCCGTTTTACGGTTTGTGGGGTCAAGTCCCGTTAATCACACTTATGCCAGAGAATTTTTAGAAGTCTTTTTACCTGGCAGTATCTTCCTGACATTGACGTTTAACTATAATAATATGATGCGTGCAAGTGGTTATCCGTTTAAAGCGATGGTAACGATGTTTGTCAGCGTTATTGCTAATATAATTTTAGCGCCAATCTTTATTATTGGTTTGGGTTGGGGTATGCGTGGGGCTGCTTTGGCAACCACACTATCTATGTTGATAAGTTTTCTGTTTGTCATGCAGCATTTTATTAGTAAAAATAGCAATATTAAATTGTATCTACGCAATTTCAGACTTAATTTAAAAATTGTCAAAGCGATCTTATCCATCGGGATGTCACCTTTTGCTATGCAAATTGCCGCTTCCGTTGTGGTTGTGTTTATCAACTGGCAACTTAATCACTATGCACCATTAGCCCATGAATCGAGCGATGATGCTATCGCAGCTTATTCAAATGCAAATCGACTTATTACCTTAATTATTATGATAGTCATCGGTATTAATCAAGGCATGCAACCTATAATTGGTTACAATTATGGTTCTAAAAATTACGCACGAGTTAAAGCAACGTTTTTTTATGCGGTTAAGGTTGCAACGGTGGTCACATCAATTGGATTTATACTGGGATTTTTTATTCCCGATACACTTGTTCGTGCTTTTAGTTCTGAACAGGATTTGGTTTCTTTATCAGCTATAGCGCTTCGCTATACGACACTTTCGTTTGCTTTTGTTGGATTCCAAATGGTGACAACAAGCTTTTTCCAATGTATTGGCATGGCAAAAATTTCGATCCTATTAAGTCTTTCAAGGCAGATTTTAATTTTATTACCTGCGTTATATATTTTACCGCTATTCTTTGGTTTTGATGGTGTTTGGGCAGCATCGCCAACAGCAGATCTGCTATCGACAGGAACGGCCTATATTGTGCTCTATTGTTATTTTAAATCCATTAAAAATCGAGATTGTTCATCAAAACTAAATGAATAATTTTTCAGCTGTTTAGAATCGGTTATTAGGTTAGATTAAGCCATACAATTGTATCGTTTTTGATGTTATTAATAATTATCTATAAAAAAAGCAGTACTTAATTGTACTGCTTTGTATTTAGTAAGATATTACTATTATTAGAATGAATAATTTAAACCTAGTTGTCCACCAATTCGTGAATATTTATCTGAGCCAAATCGAGTATCAAGTTGAGCATAAGCACTTAGTGATTTTGTCATGCTTCCACTGACACCGACTTTAAACTCTGCGTAGTTTTTACCTTGATTTGAGTCAACATGTTTTCCTTTTACTTTCGCTTCTGGTGAAGATGAATCATATAGCCAGTTTGCTTCAATAAATGGTAACACGCCGTAACCCGATTTTGTGCTTTGACCATAGTAACGTGCACCTAGGCGTAATTGCGCACCATCTGCATTAATGTTGTCAACTTTACCTGCACGACCTAAATTAAACTTATCACTGTCTAACCAGGTATAACCAATTTGAGCATGTGGCTCAAGTAACCAGTTTTTCTCATCGCCTTCAAGGACAATTAATCCATAACCAACTTCAGCAGATAAACTTAATGCGTTCCCATTATATTTGCTTGAATAGTTTCTTGAATTTGATAAATGAACTGAAGTTTTATGTTTGAACCAGCTATATTGTGCCCAAGTATCGACATAAAGCCCTTCACCATTGGTTTGTGCATTCCAGTTACCGTAAACCCCTAAGTTATAACCACTAACACTGCCATCACCGTTACGTTTACTGTGTTTTTGTTGAGTGTCTATTGAGCTGTGACCGTATCCACCATAAACCCCTACTTTAAATTGGTCTAAAGATAATACATCCACACCCATTTCAATCACTGATGTCTTCATGTCTATTGATTGTCTACCATTAAACATATCAGTCTGAGTTCGGTCATAGCTATAACGCATCCAAACATTTGAATCCGGTACATAAATTGAGGTATCACGGTCGTGAGCACTATGACGGAACATATTTAATGCCGCTAATTGGTTACCAAATACTGATGCTACTATCGGTGATTTATAAACATTTGAAAATGCGTTGGTATATTCAATGACTAATTTGCCATTTTCATCACGTCCAATTGTATAGTCAAATTCACTATCTTTTTTCTCAATGATATTCCAGATAGCATCATCTTGACCGACAACATCAACTAGATTGATTTTACCGCGTTCTGAATTTCCTCGGCCGATTTCAGTTATATCAATATTGGTTTTTCCTGACGTATTACCTTTTACGACAAGTTTATCTGACTCACCTTTTTCTGTATCCACATACATATTCAGTTTGCCATCTTCACCACGGTAATCACCATTGACAGTTAATACTGTATTTGCTGAGTCTTTACCTAAATCGATAGTTCCACCATTGACTAAATTGCCAATTGTTTGGTTATGATCTTCTAAATTAAGTGAACCTTTCTTATCAACGTTATAGTTAGATTTTTCGCTAAAGACATTCTCGGCTTTCGCGTTCCAAGAACCACCGGTTATATTAGTGTTTCCTTCATAAGTATGTTTACCACTAATAAAGTTATCACCAGAGACGACATTGACATCCCCATTTCCATCAATATCCCAGCCTACTTGATAATCAGTGTTAGTATGATTAATATTTAATTTACCACCATTTCTTAATCCAACTTTTGGCGTATCAATAGAACCTGCTTTTTCAGCGGCTTTTCCAACTTCGCCACCGATATTAAGGGCGCCATTTTGATCAACTCGAATACCGAGATCCTCACCAGATTTATCGCCTTTTTGAGTTTTGATGGCTGCATCATTTGCAACGGTTAAACTAGCAGAATGATTACCACCCTCATTGACGATAATTTCAGACATCACGTTCAATTGAGAATTTTTACCATCAATTAATACTTTACCATTTCTGATAGCTAGCTTGTTGTATGTACCTGCATCACCATCAGCAATATTTAAACTACCACCATTGGTTACATTAATTTCACCATAGCCATCTTTATCAGCTGATTGCGTTCCTACTCGCATACCACCTGAATTAAAAGCAGAACCTTCACCGTCAATATTAATAATCGCATTTCCATTACCACTTGCGACAAATGTCGCTCGAGATGAATTAATAACACCACCATCTAAAATATTAACTACAGCCTTACCGTCGCCGGCAATCCCCATATCTTGTGAGTTAACTTGATTTATTGTACTGCCTTTACCTGATACAGTTAAAGTTGTATTAGAAGTGCTAGAATGACCTATACGTAATGAAGACCATCCAGTATTGGTAAAAGTGCCGCCATTAGTAATAAGAATATTAGCGTTACCTTGAGATCCTAAATAAGCATCACCAGTAGAGTTAATGAAATGACCATTGTCGAGTGTAAATTGAGCAGAAGTATCTACATCATGTGCCACTATAATTCTATTAATTTTTAATGTACCATTATCACTAATTGTTAAATGTCCATTTTGACCAATGATATATTCATCATTGCTGACTACGCCATTAGGCAAAGTTCCAGTGTCATCACCTTTAATAATTTGATTGGTATCTATATTAACACGTGCAGCAAAAGCATTGCCGGAAGATAAAACAGATAAAGCCCCAAGAATTGTGGCATTAATTAATACTGATTTAGTTTTTTTACCTCTTCCTCTGGCTAATTCCGAAACTGCCAGACTAATTCCTTGTCTATTTTTCAAAACTTTATAAATTTTATTCATTTGTTAAATTTCCTTCATTTTACAATATTAAACATAGTCACTAAGATTCAAGAGACTTATGTAAAAAACATTATTGATCGGATTAAGCGATCAATCAACATTTAATCTATCGAAAATTTCTAATAAAAAGCGTAATATAATTATAATTAATTGTTTTTTTTGTTAATTGTAAGTTAATGTAAAGTTAATAAACTGATTATTTTTGCACAAAATTTTCATATTCTGCGTTTAAAATACATAATCAATTAGCAATCTTTTTTTTTCAATATATTGTTCATGTTATGATTTTTTTTAGACTAAATTCTTTATTTAGTCAGTGCTAAATATCCCCTTTTTCAATTTAGTTTGAATCACATATCTTTTTTCTATAAAAAAGCAGTACTAAATCGTACTGCTTTGTATTTACTAAGATATTACTATTGTTAGAATGAATAATTTAAACCTAGTTGTCCACCAATTCGTGAATATTTATCTGAGCCAAATCGAGTATCAAGTTGAGCATAAGCACTTAGTGATTTTGTCATGCTTCCACTGACACCGACTTTAAACTCTGCGTAGTTTTTACCTTGATTTGAGTCAACATGTTTTCCTTTTACTTTCGCTTCTGGTGAAGATGAATCATATAGCCAGTTTGCTTCAATAAATGGTAACACGCCGTAACCCGATTTTGTGCTTTGACCATAGTAACGTGCACCTAGGCGTAATTGCGCACCATCTGCATTAATGTTGTCAACTTTACCTGCACGACCTAAATTAAACTTATCACTGTCTAACCAGGTATAACCAATTTGAGCATGTGGCTCAAGTAACCAGTTTTTCTCATCGCCTTCAAGGACAATTAATCCATAACCAACTTCAGCAGATAAACTTAATGCGTTCCCATTATATTTGCTTGAATAGTTTCTTGAATTTGATAAATGAACTGAAGTTTTATGTTTGAACCAGCTATATTGTGCCCAAGTATCGACATAAAGCCCTTCACCATTGGTTTGTGCATTCCAGTTACCGTAAACCCCTAAGTTATAACCACTAACACTGCCATCACCGTTACGTTTACTGTGTTTTTGTTGAGTGTCTATTGAGCTGTGACCGTATCCACCATAAACCCCTACTTTAAATTGGTCTAAAGATAATACATCCACACCCATTTCAATCACTGATGTCTTCATGTCTATTGATTGTCTACCATTAAACATATCAGTCTGAGTTCGGTCATAGCTATAACGCATCCAAACATTTGAATCCGGTACATAAATTGAGGTATCACGGTCGTGAGCACTATGACGGAACATATTTAATGCCGCTAATTGGTTACCAAATACTGATGCTACTATCGGTGATTTATAAACATTTGAAAATGCGTTGGTATATTCAATGACTAATTTGCCATTTTCATCACGTCCAATTGTATAGTCAAATTCACTATCTTTTTTCTCAATGATATTCCAGATAGCATCATCTTGACCGACAACATCAACTAGATTGATTTTACCGCGTTCTGAATTTCCTCGGCCGATTTCAGTTATATCAATATTGGTTTTTCCTGACGTATTACCTTTTACGACAAGTTTATCTGACTCACCTTTTTCTGTATCCACATACATATTCAGTTTGCCATCTTCACCACGGTAATCACCATTGACAGTTAATACTGTATTTGCTGAGTCTTTACCTAAATCGATAGTTCCACCATTGACTAAATTGCCAATTGTTTGGTTATGATCTTCTAAATTAAGTGAACCTTTCTTATCAACGTTATAGTTAGATTTTTCGCTAAAGACATTCTCGGCTTTCGCGTTCCAAGAACCACCAGTTATATTGGTGTTTCCTTCATAAGTATGTTTACCACTAATAAAGTTATCACCAGAGATTACATTGACATTGCCTTTTCCATTTGCTTTGCTATCAATATCCCAGCCTACTTGATAATCATTATTAGTATGATTGAAATTAAGTTCACCCGCTGGTAATGATGGATCTTGATTTGCAAAATGGATAACCGGCACATCAATTGCTCCCGCTTTTTGTGGCGCTTCATTTGGTTTACCACCAATATTTAATTTACCGCCCTCATTGATGGTTATACCATCATTTTCACCATTAGCGTTTTTAGTTGTGTTTATTTTGGCATCATTAGAAACCGTGATTTCACTTTTATTACCAATTGATATATCCTTAACCACATTCAATGCAGAATCAGTTCCATCAACAAATACTTTACCGCCATTTCTAACAACTAAAGTACCGTTGACTGTATCACCAATATTGGCTTTAGCACCATTTAAAATATTTAGCTCAGCATGACCCGTATTTACATTTTTTTCTGGCCCTATACGCATAGTGGCCGCATTTAATGTTGAATCCTTACCTATAACATTAAAAATTGCAGTACCATTTGCAAATCCAAGCAATAGCGTATTTTTTGCATCAAATAAGCCGCCCTCTATGACATCAACTTTGGCATTACCATTAGCGCCAACAAATACTTGAATTTTCGATTTTTGAATGAATGCGCTTCCTTTACCTTTCACTGTTAGGGTGGTATTAGAACCAGCTTCACTTCCTATACTTGGCGAAGCCCAAGCAGTATTAGTGAAAGTACCACCATTTGTGATTAATACATTCGCATCACCACCTTGGAAACCAAAGTATGCAACACCCTGAGCATTAATAAGATGTCCATTATCAAGAATTAATTCACCTGAATTTCCTGCGCCTCGACCAACTAAAATTCTTGCTAACGATAGCGTACCGCCATCACTAATCGTTAGACGTCCTTTTCCATTTGTCCCTGATCCTAATGAATATTCCTCATTGGTTATTTGACCACTTTGAATTGTGCCAGTACCATTACCTTTGATTGTTTCATTCGAATTAATATGAATTGGTGCAGCTAATGCACTTTCAGACATCGCAGCTGTAATCATGATGGCTGCTGCAATTTTACTTACTGAAGATTTTGTTTTGCCTTTGGCTAGTTCCGATACTGCCAAGCTTATTCCTTGTCTATTTTTTAAAACTTTGTAGATTTTATTCATTTATTAAATTTCCTTGATTTTACGATATTAAACATAACCACTAGTCTTTTAGAAAGTTATGTAAAAATATTATTGATCGGATTAAATGATCAATCAATATTCAATCGATCGAAAATTTCTTATAAATATTGTAAGCATTATTTAATCTATTGTTTTTTTTATTAAATATTAATTAATTCAATGAAAAAACAATGAAAAGTTTTGATGAGATAATTTTCAGATAAACGTAAAAACCGCTAATCTAATTTTCACTTAAAAAGTGACAAACATTGGACCTTTTTTGCACACCAAACTTCTCAATTTATAACGGTTGATAACTTGGCTAGCTGCCATAGACAACGCAAATAAATTTTTAATAAAATTTAAATGGTAAGCCATTATTTTATTTTTTCTCTATGATATTTATTAAATTTTTTTAACATTTACAGCGCTATTTATTAAACGATTTTTATAACAACATTATTTTTTTAGATTTAACATTGGAAAGATAACATTTTCGATGTACTGAGTTGAGGAAATAGACTTCAGCTAAAATATGGGTTTTCAGGCACTCTTAAGAGTACCTGATTTTAAAAGAGAATAGTTAATCGTTGTGATGCTAGATTTTTGTTGAAAAAAGTTGATCTGTTTGGTGATCAAGATAAGCTTGATTGACAAGTATTCCATCATTCACACCTTCAACTTCAGGCCCTTTATCCGTTTGTTTTAACATTTTTTTCGTAATGGTTAAAATACTTTTTTGCTGACATTTTGGACATTGGCAATATTCATAATTTAGCATTGACATTTTATCGTCAGTCTTTTTAACGAGCAAATCCCGAATATCTTTTTGAAGTTCTACATTGGCTAATGCATCGGCATAATTACCTACACGACTATTATTAATATTGTTTTCTAATTCTTCACTAGACAAAGAATGGAAAAAATATTTTTTGTACCAAGTTTGGCAATCTTCACAAAAGGCATCTTCTATAAATAAAGCTGTTAAAATTGGGTAAAAGAAGACTAAGAATTCAATCAGATAAACGCCAGCTAATAACATCCCTGAAATTGAACCTTTTGATGAGCTACCTTTAGTAATCGTGATTTCACGATAAGGAATGATATCATCTATTAATAAAGTTATAGTATCAATAGGCGATAAAAACAGTGAAATCCAATTGGACAAATAATTAGTGTCAAATAACAAAACTTCAAAAGTAACCAAATTTGAATAATAGGCAAACAAGCAGATTAAAAAAGTCATTAATATATTGATTTTGACATTACGGATCTTCGCTAATTGAGATAAATTAGATTGCAACATGATTATCACATAACACATCCCCACAATAAGACCGATATCAATAAGAATTAGTGGAGAAAAATGAGAGATTATGGCATATACAACGCCAAGTAAAATAGCCACAAAAATACCCAGCAAAGTTAAAACAATCGTAGAGCCCAGATTGAATTTATTTGAAAATTGATAGTGTTCAGTTGAGGTGTTCATTATTTTTCCTTATATTTATAGATAAATCTACTTTGATTATTTCAATAGAAAAATTAGATAATTTATATTATTGACAGCAAGTGAAACCGTCATTATTTTCATAAAACATATCAAAGCTTTTTTGAGAGCGGCGTATTTTAGTATGAGTAAAAGGAAAGAAAAAGGGATTTTTTTAAATGTTGAAATCGAGCTATTTTTAAATTCATTAACTTCTCAATATTTTGATAATAAAATCAATTGATATTGAGAAGAATTACGTTGTTATATCTAATTAATAAAATTATTCGATATTTTGTACTTGTTCTCGAATTTGTTCTATTAAAACTTTTAATTCAATGGCACTAGCCGTGACATCGGCATTAATAGATTTTGAAGCAATGGTATTCGATTCACGGTTGAATTCTTGCATCATAAAATCAAGTCGACGTCCAACGGCTTCATTTTTCTTCAAAATTGCATAAGTTTCTTTAACGTGTGTCATTAGACGATCAAGCTCTTCAGCAACATCAATACGTTGAGCCATCATGACAATTTCTTGTTCAAACCTTGAGCTATCTAATTCGATATTGGCTTCAGCTAATTTAGTTTGTAGACGCTCTTTTTGCCATTCCAAAATCTGTGGCATCCATTGACGAATCTTTTCAACTTGTTCCGTTATCCCTTCAAGCCGTTGGATGATAAGCTCACCTAATGCTTTACCTTCACGTTCACGTACAGTAATAAATTCATCAATTGTCGAATCTAATATTGCTAAAAGTTCTTGCGATATGGTATCTAAATTTTGCTCTTTAGCTGATAATACACCTGGCCAACGTAAAACATCGATAGGATTGACTTCGCCGGATTTGTGCTCTGACTGAATCCAATTAGCTGCATTTAAAATTTGTTTAGCTAGATCTTGGTTTAAAGATAATTCTTGATGTTGAGCAGCAGGATCCAATTCAAAACGCAAATGGCATTCAATTTTACCCCGCGTTAAACGATGACGAAGCCGTTCACGAATAATAGGCTCAAGTGAGCGAAACTGTTCAGGCAAACGAATGTAAGTTTCTAAATAACGTTGGTTGACCGAACGAAGCTCCCAAGAAGCGGTCCCCCATGGTTGATTTACTTCTTTTCTGGCATAAGCGGTCATACTGGAAATCATAATGGCTTCCTAAATTTAGTAAAAAACTTGCTGGGCATTGTATCACAAATTCTGTATAATGCGCTCTTAGCTTAGGCTAAACATCAACCTTTTCTTGTTGATGTCCTCCTAAATGGTAAATTCAAATAATTTTTTAAATATAACTGCTGGAGAAATGCATGCGCCCGTCAGGTCGATCTGCGGAACAAGTCCGCCCTATCAAAATTACCCGTCATTACACTAAGCATGCAGAAGGTTCTGTATTAGTAGAGTTCGGTGAAACAAAAGTACTGTGTAATGCAACTGTCGATGAAAGCGTACCCCGTTTTTTAAAAGGTCAAAATCAAGGTTGGGTCACGGCTGAATATGGTATGTTGCCTCGTGCGACTAATTCAAGAACGCAACGGGAAGCGGCAAAAGGTAAACAAACAGGTCGCACAATGGAAATTCAACGATTAATTGCTCGTTCATTAAGAGCAATGATAGATCTTAAACTTTTAGGCGAATATACCATTACCTTAGACTGCGATGTCATTCAAGCTGACGGTGGTACAAGAACAGCTTCAATTACTGGCGCGTGTGTAGCGCTAAATGATGCGATAAATAAAATGATTGCCGAAGGTAAAGTTAAACAAAATCCGATTAAATCATTGGTCGCAGCGGTGTCTGTCGGTATTGTCGATGGTCAACCGGTATGTGATTTAGAATATATTGAAGATTCTAATGCTGAAACTGATATGAATGTAGTAATGACTGATGACGGACGAATTATTGAAGTTCAAGGGACTGCCGAAGGTGAACCTTTTAGTCATGACGAATTATTAAAATTATTAGAATTAGCCAAAAATGGCATTGCAACAATTATTGATGCACAAAGACAGGCCTTAAAAGATTAATTGGAGAGGATCGATGAAATCATACAAAAGTGAATTTATTGAATTTGCTTTAAATCGGCAAGCATTGAAATTTGGCGAATTCACCTTAAAATCAGGTCGAAAAAGTCCTTATTTTTTTAATGCGGGTTTGTTTAACACCGGTAAAGATTTAGCGCTTTTAGGTCGCTTTTACGCTGCTGCTTTATTAGATGCCAAGCTCGAATATGACGTAATTTTTGGTCCTGCTTATAAGGGGATTCCGATTGTATCATCAACTGTCGTTGCATTATCTGAACATCACAACGTTGATGTTCCTTACTGCTTTAATCGTAAAGAGGCAAAAGATCATGGTGAAGGAGGCAATTTAGTCGGCAGTTCGATTTATGAGCAACGTGTTATGCTGGTTGACGATGTTATTACTGCAGGAACCGCAATACGTGAATCGATGCAAATATTGGAAGATAATAAATCAAAATTAGCTGGCGTATTAATTTGCTTAGACCGACAAGAAAAAGGTCGTGCCGATCTTTCTGCAATTCAAGAAATTAAACAAACTTATCATTGCGAAGTGATTTCAATTATTACACTTGATGATTTGATCCAATATCTTTATCAAGATCCAACCAGACAAGATCAAGTAAAACTAGTTGAAGCTTATCGTGAGCAATATGGTATAAACTAAAGTAAACTCTTACACAATCAGCTAATGAAATAAAAGCGTTGAAAAACGCTTTTACATCTTTTTACAATCCCATACATTTTTTAGACATTTAATCTGCTTTTTATCTATAATCTAGATTAGATTTATTTAGCCTTTTATTAGCAATTCAACAAGTATTTTTATAAACAAATAAACCTTAACTGTAGGATAATAAGATGAAAAAAACAATTTTATTTGCCATGTTACTCAATATTGGTATCGCCTTTAATAGTTATGCTGCTAACTCAGTTAATCAAGAATTGAATGTCAATAATACTTATCTTCAATTACAAGAATTAAAATATGGCAAAAATTTAATACCTGTGGGAAAAGTTGAAGCCAAAATTTCTGAAACTGTCGTATTAAAACCTGACACAGTACAATTTTCTGTAACTTTACTAACTGATGCCGCAACACCTAACGATGCCTCAGATCTCAATGTAAATATAATGAAACAATTTAAAGATGAATTATTGAAGTTGGGCTTAACTGAAGACAATTTAGAGACAATTGGTTATCAAAACAATGTGAGAGAGATAAATCAAGAAAATAGTCAAGAAAATTCAAAATATCAAGCAAATATGAATATTGTTATAAAGATTGATAATAACGATAGCTTTGTTGATCTCAATAAAATATTAGATAAATATAATATCAATGATATTCATCAAGTAAAAAGCGATAAAGTTAAAAATCTCTATGCTTTCAATATTCGCGAAACAGCCCAAACTTTAAATAACGCCAAAGATAATCTTTATAAAAAATATTCAACCATTACCGATGAATTAAAAAAACTTCAATTAACGAATTTTACCATAACACAGTCAGATACTGATAAAATATCACCGGAAAGAATTACTGTAAAACAATATTATGTTCAGCATAATCTTATGGTCAAAACAACTAAGCTTGACCTTATTGGTAAAATTATTGCTAAAGCTCAAGAATTAAAAATGGTTGTCAATGATGATACTTATTACACCGTTTCGAAAGAAGCCGTTCAAAAAGCAGTTGAAGAGCATGAAGCAATATTATTAGCTAAACTTAAAAATAAAGTTGAAAGACTACTGGCGAAACAATATCTGTTAGGTGCACCAATACAACTTGATATAAGCGGTAGAGAATTTGATTTGCATTCCGAATACAATTCATCTCAACGTTATGCGAAAAGATTGTATGATGATGGAAATATGAGGGCAGATGTTAATATTTATGCTCCAACAGAGTATAAAATAAATCTAATTTTATCAGGTACTTTTGAAACACTTAAACCTATACAATAAACTTTTAAGATAAACCTATTATTAATTGAGCACGCTCTCCTTAGTTAGCTTTTTAACTAAATGGTAAATAGTCGGAGAGCGTTTAAACCCGAATATACTTACCATTTTATTTATAATTTAAAGTATTTATTGTACAAATAGTTTACTACATCAATCATCCATTTTTTCAAGCTACTCTCTTAAAACTTCGATTCATTTAGAATGGCTCTGCACATAAAATTTAGCATTGTCGTAATGGTAGATAATTGTTGAAAAATCGAATGGTTCTCCTGCCGATGTATAAAATATCTCTTCAACACATAACGCCGGATCGCCTGCTTGTAAGCCTAAGTATTCCGCTATTTCAGCGTCTAATTTTATCGCTTTGAAATACTTATCTGAAAAACCAATGCTAATTTTACAGATATCTTTCACATAACTAAATATTGAATGCTCAGCAATTTCTTTATTCAAATATGAAACCAGTTTTTTGCGATAATAAGATTGTTCAAATCCATATATTTCGCCGTCCACATATCGCAAACGCTTGATGTAATAAACGTGTTCATCATCACTACATCTTAGATTTTCTTTTACTTTTTTGTCTGGTTCAATAACATCTACGTTAAATACTTGCGATGCACCAGGAAGATCGTTTAAATCTACACTAAAGCCGTGACTCTCTAGAAAATTGAGATATCCACTTTTTTTAGGCTGTCTGACAAAAATACCACTACCTTGTATTTGATAGATTACGCCATGGCGTTCAAGTTGATTCAAGGCTTTAATAATGGTTGTCCGACTGACTTGATATTGGTTAATTAACCCTTCAATATTGGGTAATTGGGTATCTTTTGGCAATTTTTGTTGATAAATTGTTCGTTTAATTTTTTCTGCAACATCCTGATATTTTAACATTTATTTCCCTTCTCTGTTTTTTAGATAGGCATATCCCATTTTATACAGGTTATTTTAATATTAAAGCAAACAAATTTAAAATTAGATCTAGATCACAAACAATAAAATTGGTAATTAACAATTTTCAATTTGTCGATAAGATAAGCTAACTGTATTTTTTATAAGGAACTTTAAACAATGTCATCAAAGATTCGAGACTATAATAAGTTGGCTGTTGATATTTTGAATGAGCTGGGTGGTGAAGATAATATTGTCACAGTCGCTCGTTGTGCAACACGTTTACGTTTGGTAACCCAAAAAACACCCGAAAATGCTAAAGAAAATATTGCTAAATTCCCTGGCGTCATAACCGTTGTTGAAAAAGGTGGACAAATTCAGGTGGTGATTGGCACAAATGTCGATAAGGTCTACAATGCTTTTATACAATTAATTAAAACAGATAATAAAGTTGCAAGTTCCGAAAATAAAAATATATTAAATCTTATCATTGCAACTATGTCAGCCGTTTTTGCGCCTTTCGTTTATGTTTTAGCCGCATCGGGAATATTACAAGGGATTCTAATCTTAATTAAATTAGCCTTTCCTGATTTCGGAACGACAGGCACTTACCAAGTATTCAATTTCATTTCGTGGGCACCCTTCGCCTTTTTACCTATTTTTATTGCGATTACAGCATCACAACATTTTCGCTGTAATATTTATATCGCCGTGGCGTGTTGTGCAGCCTTGTTATCACCAACCTGGGCTGAATTAGCGGCGCTCATTAAATCAGGACAAGAAGTTAATTTATTTGGTTTGGCATTGTCTGAAACTACTTATACATCTACGGTTTTACCCCCTTTATTCTTAGTTTGGTTGTTATCTTATTTAGAACGATTTTTAGAGCCACGTTTACATAGCATCATCAAACCACTCCTGATGCCTCTTATTTGCTTAGTCATTATGGTTCCGCTTACTTTGCTTGCAATCGGTCCGCTGACTGCAAATGCTGCACATTATATTGCTAATGGGTATAACTGGATTGTTAATCTTGCACCATCTGTGGCAGGTGGATTAATCGGTGCAGTTTGGCAAATATTTGTTATTTTCGGTGTTCATTGGGGAATCACCCCCGTTATCATTGAAAATATTAATCAATACGGTCAAGATTCATTCCAAGCTTTCCAAACAATTGCTGTTATTGGTCAAGTGGGCGCGGCGTTAGGATTCTATATCAAAACCAAAAATAAAGATATGAAAGGGGTCTCTTTATCCGCATTTGTTACCGGTATTTTTGGTATTACTGAACCGGCTATATATGGTGTGAACTTACGTTTCAAAAAACCTTTCATTTATGGCTGTGCATGTGCAGCAATAGGCGGAATTGTTGCTGGATTTTTTACACCTTATTACTATACCTATGCCGCTTTGCCGGGTCCGTTAACTATAGTTAATGCGATTAACCCTGAACACCCAGGATCATTTATTGGCGTATTACTTGGTTCAGCAATTGCCCTGTTTGGACCTGTATTATTGATACAAATTTTAGGGACGGGTGAAACAAAATTATCCTCAAACGATTCAATCGAAGATGATACGCCAAATGTTTTACTTGATGAGATTCAAATTACCAGCCCAATGACAGGGAAAGCGCTGCCACTGAGTGAAGTCCCTGATCCTGCCTTCGCGCAAAAGTTAATGGGAGAAGGTATCGCAATTGAGCCAACGGATAATCACGTTTATGCCCCTGATGATGCGCAAATTACTGCAGTATTTGAGCGTTCAAAGCATGCAATTGGTTTGACCTTAAATAATGGTGTAGAACTATTAATCCATTGTGGTATCGATACAGTTAATTTAACAAATAACGAATTTAATTATCATGTATCATTAAATCAACAAGTTAAAAAAGGTGATTTGCTTATCAGTTTTGATCCAGACGCAATTATAAAAGCGGGTTATCCATTAATCACCCCAATTATTATTGTTAATAGTACGCAGTATCAGCAAATCACTTTAACCGATAAAACAGACGTTACAACTCAAGATATCGTATTTGACATTAAGCAATAACAAGGAACACAGATATGAAGCAAAAAAATTTTTTATGGGGTGGTGCATTAGCTGCCCACCAATTTGAAGGCGGTTGGAATGAGGGCGGTAAAGGCCCAAGTGTCGTCGATGTTATGACAGCAGGTGCACACGGTGTGCCAAGACAAATTACGCAAGATATTGAAGCAGGAAAATTTTACCCAAACCATACCGCAATTGATTTTTATCACCATTATAAAGAGGATATTAAACTATTTGCGGATCTAGGACTTAAATGTCTTCGTACTTCGATTGCTTGGACAAGAATTTTCCCTAAAGGCGATGAACTACAACCTAATGAAGAGGGATTACAGTTTTACGACGCGGTATTTGATGAATTAATTGCCAACGGAATTGAACCGGTCATTACCCTATCCCATTTTGAAATTCCTTTGCATATTGCTCGTGAATATGGGGGATTCCGTAATCGTAAAACGGTTGAGTTTTTTGAACGATTTGCGATCACCTGCTTTGAGCGTTATAAAAACAAAGTTAAATACTGGATGACATTTAACGAAATTAACAATCAAATGGATACGAGTAATCCTATTTTCTTTTGGACTAATTCTGGTGTACAAGTCAAAGCAGGCGAAAATCCGCAAGAAGTCCTTTACCAAGTTGCTCATTACGAACTCTTAGCCAGTGCTAAAGCCGTGATCGCGGGTAAAAAAATCAACCCAGATTTTCAAATTGGCTGTATGATTTCTCATGTACCAATCTATCCATACTCATGTAATCCTGAAGATATGATGGCTTCAGAAATTGCAATGCATCAACGATTCTTCTTCCCTGATGTTCATGTCCGAGGCTATTACCCTGCTTATGCATTAAAAGAGTTTGAGCGTGAAGGTTATAAACTTGATATTACGCAAGAAGATTTAGCATGTTTGAAACAAGGCACAGTTGATTACATTGGGTTTAGTTATTACATGTCTACTGTCGTTAAAGCCGATGTCAAAAATGATAACCGTGACAATATCGTCAATGGTGCTTTACCAAATGCGGTTGAAAATCCTTATATTAAAAGCAGTGACTGGGGATGGCCAATTGACCCTGAAGGCTTACGCTATACATTAAACCGTTTATATGATCGCTATCAATTGCCGTTATTTATTGTTGAAAATGGTTTCGGGGCAATTGACCAACTCGAAAATGGTCATCAAATACATGACCAACCTCGAATTGAATATCTCGGTGCACATATCAAAGCAATGTTAACAGCAATGGACTATGACGGGGTAGATGTTATTGGGTATACCGCATGGGGAATTATAGATGTTGTATCCTTTACTACTGGCGAAATGAAAAAACGTTATGGTGTGATCTATGTTGATCGTGATAACGAAGGTAATGGTAGCATGAAACGGTATAAGAAGGATTCCTTTGATTGGTATAAACAAGTCATTCAGACCAACGGTGAAAACTTAAAATAACGACTTAGTTAAGCCAAACTCATTTATGGGGATTTTGTGATATTTCAATCATCCCCATAAATTCAGCTTAACACCTTAGTGCTTTAAATAGCTAAAAAGGGAAGATTAACTGTTTGTCTAATTGTGGATCAATAAGGGTAACATGAAAGCCAATTAACCTAACCCCCCTATCATTTCGTCGTTCTTGCCAAACTTTGTACGCTTGTTCAATCAAATCTTGTTTATCCAGCTTTGCCCAGACATGTTCTTGTGTCGTGAGTTGAAAATCATCAAATTTAAATTTTACCCCTTGTCGGGCAATCGATAAATCTGTTCTGACTTTACTTAATCGTTTTTCTAACTCATCATAAAGTGGATCGAGTTGCAGTAAACAGTCATCCCAAGTATGAATATCATCAACCAAAGTACGTTCAACACCCACTGATTTACGTTGCCTGTCATTACAGACTTCACGCTCATCAATGCCTTGACATCTTTCATAAAGCACTCGTCCAAACTTACCAAATTGATTAAGTAATTTGGTTAAATCATACTTCACCACATCTCGACAAGTAAATAACCCTAGTTCAGCCAGTTTTTTTTCGGTGACTTTCCCCACCCCCGGAATCTTTTTAAGAGGGAGTTGCTGTATGAACGAATCAACTTCGTCAGGTGTAATCACATATTGACCGTTAGGCTTGTTCATATCTGAAGCAATTTTAGCTAAAAATTTAAGTGGCGCAACACCAGCTGACGCAGTTAAACCCAGTTCATTAAATATAGCTTGGCGAATGTCTTTGGCAATTAATGTTGCCGAACCATGGCAAAGTTGACAATCAGTCACATCTAAATAAGCTTCATCAAGTGATAAGGCCTCGATTGCTTGGGTATAACGCTGAAAAATTTGATGAATCTGGTTTGAAACTTCTTTATAAACAGCATGTCTACCCGGAATAACTTTAAGATTTGGACACAGTTTTACCGCTTGTGCCATTGACATAGCACTATGAATACCAAATTGTCGAGCAAGATAATTGGCTGTTGCAACAACGCCTCTTTTTCGTGGGTCACCCCCAACAGCAATGGGGATATTACGGTATCGAGGGTTGTCCCGCATCTCAACTGCCGCATAAAAACAATCCATGTCAACATGAATGATTTTTCGCATAATCTGAATGATAGCATCTAAAATATAACTGTATAAATATACAATATCATACCTTAAATGCTTGTGCAATCAGGATATCAATTACTTAACCAATTTATCAAAATCCACTAAACCTTTTTTATCATAGGGATCGCCAATCCAACGTATTGATGGTTTAAAGTTAGGATTAACTAAACTTTTTTCAGGCTGATATAAATTGTAACTTAAGCCGGCTAAATCAGACCAAGTATGAATTAAATCTTGTGAGCTAAATTTGCGATCAACGTAAGCTTGATAATCATTAGGATGTGTTTTCAACCAACTTGGTGATTGCCAAAGTATAAAGGGAATGGTATACATCGGTTTGGTTGGTGCTTTTTCATTTCGTCCTAAGACATCATACGGTGGTGTTTGATAAACCTCTTCACCATGATCGGAAAAATACAATATAAAACCGTTATCATGGCTCTGTTTAAATGTATTAAACAATGTCGTTATTACATAATCATTATAGCTAATTGCATTATCATAGCTGTTGTAGACTTTGGCGTTATCATCGTCAATATTGAATGGAATGCCTGTCTTATCTTGAAAAACATTATATTCACTACTTTTCGGATAACGAAATTCATATTTCATATGCGTACCAAGTAAATGAATAACGATAAATTTCTTTTTAGCGGGATCGGTTAACACCTCTTTAAAAGGCTGAATCACAGCATCATCATATTGTCTGGCACTTTGATTACGATCGTTATTCATATAATATTGTTTATCTGTTTGCTTAGAAAACATGGTTAACATCGTATTTCGTTTAGTCATTGTTTGTTGATTGGTAATCCAAAATGTTTTATACCCTGCTTGTTTCATAAGATGAATGAGTGAAGGTTGTGTTAAGTATAAATCAGGATGCCGCTCATCGGCGAAAGTCAGGGCTTGTTCTAAAATTTCGATCGTATATGGTCTGGATGAGACAACATCGTTGAAAACCAATAAATTTGGATTTTCTTTTTTAAATTGTTCAATCATCGGGGTAGTATTGCGGTTATAACCATAAATTCCCATTCTTGTACGGGTAGTCGATTCCCCAATGATTAAGACTAATGTTCTTGGTGTCTCTCCATTACTATCTGTTAAATTTTCTAATGAAGGCAAAGATTGCAAATTATTCAAAATATTTTCCATATTAGAAAGTTGTGAACGGTATGCAATATAGCTGCTCATTAATTGCCAAGGTACTGTCGTTTCCATACGGCTTAATAAATGTGCTCCCGCTCTCTCAAAGGAGGTTTTTTTTACCATTACACTGATTACTAGTGGCATCAAAGCATAAATAGCAATCAACAATGAAACTATCCACTTAGTTTTATTTTGGACATAAACCGGTTTGACTTGTTTCCAAAGAAATAGAGCCACTAAAATATAGACGACTAATACGGCAATCAATTTAAAACTCAAGTATTGCTGAATATATTCATTAGATTCATTGAAATTTGATTCAGCCATTATAAAAAAAACACTTTGTGAAAACTCCTGCCGATAAATCACAAAATAAGCTAACGAAATTAAAGACAATCCGCCAACTATAATCCCATAAATGGCTGCAATTTTACGAGTATGATTCGGAAAAAATAACACCGGTATGAGCCAAATTAAGCTATAAATAATGGAATCTCTTAACCCAATAAAATTAGAGTGTCCCGACAGAGAAATATAGAGTTGCAAAGCGGATGAAAAATAGGTAAAAAATAATATAATCAAAAATAACGAGGAAAAACTAAATTTCTGATCTTCTTTCAAATTTTGCATAAATATCAATAACGAATCATGATGAATAAGTTTTTATAAGATACATTGGGTAGATTAATAAAACCTTAAGCACTCACATTCGATATTGAAACTAACAAAAGCCAACGGTAATCATTAATGCTATGAAAGCAATATGAAACATATTTTCAATGAATATACTGCTTAGCTAAAGATTAATTTTAGCGGATTAAATCGACTTCAAGCCTAATAGCTGAGCAACATGTTGATGTTCTGAACAGGTTAACTTTTTGGGTGAATGATTAAAAATAATCTGCCCTTCATCGACAACTAAACATCGTGAAAAATAATACAATGATTCATCCAGATAATGGGACACCATCATTAATGTTAATTCAAATTCTTCACAGATTTGGTTAACTAATTCAAGCATTTCAAAACGTAATGATTGATCCAGCGCTGAAAAAGGCTCATCTAAAAGTAAAATCGGACGATGTTGAATTAGACACCGCGCTAAAGCAACCCGTTGACGTTGACCACCCGATAATTGTTCAGGGTAACGTTGATTAAATCCTGTTAATCCAACTTTTTCTAAAATATCATCAATAATTTGCATTTGTGAAATATTCAGCTTTAAAGAAGGTTTTAATCCTAAAGCGATATTATCTTGAACCGTTAAATGGTCAAACAAATTATTATGTTGAAACAACATAGATACCGGGCGTTTTCCGGGAGTGACATTCGTCATATCTTGATCATCGAGTATTATTTTTCCTGAATCAGGTGAAATAAAACCAGCGATTAAACTCAATAATGAACTTTTACCCGCACCACTTGGCCCAACAATGACGACCCGTTCTTTTGCGGCAATACCAAAATTAAAAAACATTTTAAAATTATCATAATGATAATTAATATGATTGAGTGTGATCATCATCCACCAAAACCAATAAACTAAAAGAGATAATTAATAATATTGCCGCTGTGACACTACCATCTTGATAATGATAATGTGATAGCTGCTCATAGAGGTAATAAGGCAATGTGATGACTGACTGCCCACCAAATAGTGCGATAATGCCAAAATCCCCTAAAGATAAGATAGCCGAAAAAACAAAACTTTTTAACATTAATTTGTTTAACGCTTTATATTCAATCAAATAAAAATGGTTAACCCCGTCAATGCAAAGGGATTGGCTTAATAGCCAATAACGCTTAGTGACATCGAACATGGGGGTAGCCAGACTTTTAATGACAAAAGGTAATGCCATTAAAGCATTACACAATATTAATAAAATGCAGATAAACCAAGTATTACCTGCATACTGATAAAATAATATAAACAGTCCTGACGCTAAAATCATGCTGGGAATCGCTAAAATTAACGAACTGGCTAACATTAATCGATTACTCCAAGTTACCTTTTGATAAATGAGCAATCGACTATTTGTCCAAAGAATAAATAGTGCCATTAACAGGGTTACGATGGCTGACCCCAATGCAATGAAAAGTGAAAACAGTGTTGCATGTTGAAAGGTTGGCGTAAACAGTGACAAACGGAAAAAATAAACACCATCAATCACGATATTTATCAAAGGAAGTAAAATAAATAATCCCCCTATAATAATCACGATTGAACTTAGCAAGGCAGCCAAGCCAGAAACAGGAAAACGGTAGTTTTGCTTTATAAAGCGCATTGTGACTTGTTTATTATTATTAAACTTTTGCATTATTCCCATAAAACCTACACAACAAAGCAATTGCAATAAGGAAAGCAAAACCGCTTGAATAAAATCAAAATCACGAATGGATTGATAAATTGCTACTTCAATGGTGGTATATTTGGGGCCACCGCCTAAAGCCAATACAATCGCAAAACTTGAAAAACAGAGCATAAAAATCAGCGAAGCCATAGGCAATATTTGCCGACGAAGATGTGGCCATTCAACCAATCGAAAAAAAGTGTAACCAGAAAAATTCAATTGAGCGGCTAGCTGTTTCTGTTCAACAGGCACACTCATCAGCGTTCGGTAAAATAGACAACAAGCATAAGGAAAATTCAAAAATACGTGTGCTAATAAAATTCCTTGTAATCCATAAATTGACCATGAAAATGGCAAGCCGATATATCCAACAAAGATTGACAGTAATCCCTGTTGCCCATAAACGGATAAAAGCCCTGTCACAACAACCAGTGCAGGTAAAATAAACGTCACCGGCATTATTCGCAACAATAGACCTTTACCCCAAAACTCAACCATGGATAAAGCTTTTGCCATTAATATAGCAAAGAAAATGGAAAGACATGTTGATAGTGTGGCTTGATAAACAGTTATCCACAAAATATGTAATAAATAGCTGTCAATATAACTGTTTATCTCACCTGAAGTTATTGCGTAATAACCAATGGATAATAATGCACTACCCAGTACAACCACTATGCTACCGGAGGCAAGAATACCCGGTATTAACGTTCTAAAATTCAACATGTTAATGTCTATAATTACTTACTGATCGCTGATTGCCACTCACGAATCCAAGCTTTTTGTCCTTTTTCAACTTGCTCAGATCCAAATTCTAACGCCTTAGTGACAGGCTTTATTTGCTGATAAGCCTCAGGTAATGTCGTTTGAATGATCGGGTACATCACATTCTTTTCAGCAATCTGACGTTGTATTTCAGGTCTAAGTAAATACTGTAAAAACTGACGTGCTAACTCAGGTTGCTGACTGTATTTGATTATACCTGCTACTTCAACCTGACGGTAATGTCCTTCATCAAAAATGGCTGCCTCATAGCGATGATCATTTTTCATAATATGAGCAATCGGCGATGTACTGTAGCTTAAAACAAAATCAGCTTCGCCTTTCAAAAACATACCATAAGATTCACTCCAGCCTTTGGTGACGGTTACCGTATTTTTAGCAATCTTTTTCCATACATTGGCAGCATCATCGCCATAGATATTTTTGATCCAAAACAGTAGACCTAGTCCTGGCGTACTGGTTCTTGGGTCTTGATAAATAATTCGCCAATTGGCTTTATTATCAACAAGTTGTTGCATACTATGGGGAGGATTTTTGATTTTATCTTTGTTATAAATAAAAGCAAAATAACCATAATCATAAGGAAGAAAATCATTATTCCACCAATCAGTGTTAAGATTATCAGGTTTAATGATTTGATGAGGAATAACAATATTGGCTAACTTAGCTTGCTGTAAAATGTTATTGTCTAAGCCTAAAATAACATCGGCATTGGTCTTTTTCCCTTCGAGCCGGATCCGATTTAAAATAGATACACCATCCCCTAACGAAATGATATCCAACTGACAATCACACTCCGCTTCAAAACCTTGCTTAATGGCCTCACCTGGGCCCCACTCAGACATAAAAGAATTGTAACTATAAACGGTTAAAGTTGGCTTAGCATTGGCGGTATCAATCAAGAAAAAAGCTGAAAAAACAAAAAACAAAAGAAGATTCTTACGAAACATTTTGCCTCCAAAATAGTAAATAAAAGACAAAAGGTTTGAGCAGACACAATAACTCAAATCCCTCCGCTGGCATGATCCAGTTCAGGTTCGACGGGTTATGTTAACCAACATTCTCAGCCATTTGGGCACCCCGTTGAGAACGATAAATAGTTTAGTGTTTACCTCATTAATTGTAAACAGTTGTAATTGTGATAGCATGAATAATAACAAGCACGTTTAATCACTGTTAAGGTAAAAAGGTAACGAATTAATGATCCAAAATTAGATAATTTTAAAGCGATTTTAATTGTGTCTTATTATGATTATCACCTAAGTTTAATCACTGTTTAACGGATTGAGTATTCAAGAAATTCAAATAAAAATAAGTTATTAATTAAAAAAATAGTAGATGTTACTCAATTGCTTTGTATATAATAAAAACGTCAGTTATTTGATTTTTATTAAAGGATTAATTATGTCTCAATCTTTCAAGAGCCCTCGCTGGATGCGTGATTTAAATCGCTATCTAAATTCAAAACCTCAATTCGTTTTATCCGGAAACATTCATGATCGACAACAATCGAAAATTGATACTGAAACCATCATTTCCGAAACATTAGTCTTGTCGATTTATCGAATATTAAAAAATGCAAAATTTAATCACGTCTTATTGTGGAATTCAGCTGTTGGATTCGAAGAAATTCAAACACCAGACTTACCCGCAATTAAAAGCGATACGTTGTTTAAACGCCTAAGATTAAATGCTGTTCCCAAAAAAGATTCCGCAAAAATAAATCATTTAAGTAACACGTTAGATCAACTAGTCAGCTATGATCAACAGCCTGTTGCGTTGATAATTGATTATGAATCACATTTGTCTAAAAATCGTCATAATATGAGTTTTAGTGAGCATCAACTTTTTGCGCGTTCTTTAGCACTTTCACAACTTGAATACCCAAAACCTAAAGGTTTAAACGATCGGTTATTTATAAATACCATTATTTGGCTAGTTGAAAAAGAAAGTAATTTACCCGATTGGTTACTCATTAATAACCCTAAGATTCGTCATATTCCTGTGACAGCATCCAGTTAAGCAATCCGTAAAAATATAAATGATGAATAACTAGAGTAGCTCGTTTTTTAAAGGATCATCGCACAAAGCCGGTTTACTTAAGAGGTCATAATGAATTCAAAATAGATTGATGTTAATTTAATATAGATAAATTAAAAACCAATAAGAGTTTTCGGGCTTTTTTTGAATTGTATATTTAACAAAATAATAGATGCCATTTGCTAACCCAAATCGGGCTAAAATGCGTGTTTTCTATCGACTGTATTAAAATTAATCTTTATAAATAATCATTGTCATTCTACAATTCAATATAAATAAAAATGATAAAAATAACATCAACATTAAGTTGAATATAAGGAATACAAAATGGAGTTAGAGCGTCACTGTGGTCATTGCCAAACTGAACGATTCGATAATAAAATACTAAGTAAGCAAATGATCGATGATAAAACATATCATTATGACCTATTATCCGTTTCACTCAAAAATTCTATTGATACAAAACCATTAAAAAAATTTCAATTGATTAGTGAAACTATGCCTATTAAAGAGCATAAATCTAAACTAGGGTTATGGCGATTATCTATACGCGCCAATAATGTTCGCTTACGTGCATCAAATTTACAAATCAAATTGGATGAAAACCGACTAAAAACACTTCAATTAGCCTGTTCTAAAAACCAATTAATGGCAATGTGGACTAAACGCTCATCTTTCTTTCCTGATGCCAATAATCTTGGATTATTATCATTAATGGAACGTAACAATATTAGTGAAGATGATCTAATCATTTTACTCAGTGCACAAGAAGATCAATTTAAAACGGCAAATAACGTCATCAATGAATGTAAACAATTAGCCAATGATTATGATATTGATATATTAAGCGATGAAGAGTTAGCAAATTATTTTAAGCAACCTAGATTAAGACTATATCAACTATTGGATGAGCGAATAGAAGGATTTGCCGAACTGGGTCATGAAGAGCTCGATCAGTGGACACTGCAGTATCGTTTTGAAAAACGTATACCATTTTGTCGGCTCTTGGTTTTATTGAGCATTCCTAATGAACATTGGATTAAACCGCCATTAAAAAAATACTCATCTCGAATTATCGATTTCTTTCATAAAAAAGTATCAATGAGTATCTTGCAAGGCCCGTTAGTTAGGATGAACCTAGGTCGTTTTACACCACGTATTGATCTTAACTTATTAGGAACCGCATCTTTACCGTCAAATAAACTACTTGATCATATTCTTGCTCGACAACCTCGTCAGCAACAAATCGATATTAAAGCCGTATTCGAAACGAATGAACTTCTTGAAATTAAATTACGCAACTTATTTCGGACAACCACTATTTATCAACGGGATACGGGCATTGACAGTCTTTATATGGGCTTTCCTTTTTTAGTTTATCAAGAAACCAGTGGCAATCGGTTACCCAGAATAGCACCATTATTACTTTGGCCCATAAAAATGAATGACGATATAGCATCAATGAAACGACTTACACTCGCCTTTGATCGTCAACGAGAAGAAATAAAAATCAATCCCGCACTTAAAGGGATTTTGGGCAAAACACTTTTTAATCAATGGAAACATGTTTTTGATGACTTATTATTACGTTCAACGTTAAATAGCCTTGAGGTTATGAATGAATTAAAGTCGTTAGGACAAATTTTGTCGAGTCAAATCGATGATTTACCAACATCCTTTGAACCAGAAAAAGGTAAAATCTACTTTGCTTGTTCCGCTGTGTTATTTGATGCCAACTTTATAGGACAATCAATTGGTGAAGAACTTAGTCAATTAAAAAAACTCGACTACGACAACACAGCACTTGAAACCGCACTAAAACTGAAATCCAATTCTCAAATCGATGAGCAAATTGAAAAACCAGACGTACAAAATTGTTTTTTTTCGGTTGCCAGTGACCCAAGCCAAGAAAACGCTGTTTTACAAGCACGATTAGCGCCCGGTTTGTTAATTGAAGGCCCACCAGGAACCGGAAAAAGTCAAACCATTGTAAATATGGTTGGCGACGCAATTGGACGCCATAAAACGGTACTGATTGTTTGTCAAAAAAAAGCGGCCCTTGAAGTTGTTCATAAGCGTTTAACTGCCGAAGGCCTTGATACGCGCAGTATAATGATTAACGATATTAATGCTGATCGCTCCAAATTGATTAATAGTATTCGTCAACAGCTTGATTTGCTGGACAAAAACCTGCCT
Source organism: Gilliamella sp. CG35 (assembly GCF_046635745.1). Classification (NCBI taxonomy): domain Bacteria; kingdom Pseudomonadati; phylum Pseudomonadota; class Gammaproteobacteria; order Orbales; family Orbaceae; genus Gilliamella; species Gilliamella sp. CG35. The sequence goes on along the minus strand of NZ_JBIDFH010000006.1, from coordinate 63,069 downwards.
TCAGATAACTACATTAAAGCGCGCATCAAACTGGCAAAAACAGTAACAAAACTGGAAGCACAGCTCGATCAATATGATGAGGCATTATATACTCAACAGACCCACTTTGGTTTAAGTTATCGGGAGTTAATCGCTGATTTAATCACGATTGCCAACAATCCACCCAAATTAACCGTACCGGAATTAGGCAAAGTATTTCAGAATCTTGATGTCAAACAACTATCAATGATTAAAAATCAGTGTTCACCCTTACTTTCACTGTGGTTACCGGCAAAATTTGAACATAGTCCATTATCAGAATTAACAGAATTTTCAAATGATCCAATTACGATAAATTTATTTAATCAATCACTGACTCAATTTATTCAAGTTGAACACGTTAGAACAGCAAATCTTGATAACCAACCTATCCAATTTGATGTTGATGATCCCCTCCCTCATCAACAGTGGCTTAAAAAAGAGAGTGAAGCTTTTTTAAATATCACGGAAAATCTTCGGGAGCGGCTATTAAAATGGTTACCCTTGTTCAAAATTCAAAATATCCAAACAGGTAATTTAGAAGGTGATAGACTCATCAATGGGTTAAAATTTTTGCAAAATCAGCTATCTTATTTAAACTCAGAGGCTTGGTGCCACCTGTCTCAAAAATTTTGTTATTTAGAGCCAAAGATACTAGAAGATTTACTGAGTAAAGCAAGAAAACTCATAACCCCTAATGCTTGGTACAAATGCCTGAGTTTGCAACGCTATTTAGCAAAAAAAGGACTTTTTAACTTTTTAGCTATGCACGGTGAGGAAGCAAACATTAACCGCATTCCAATGCTTTATGAGTCGCTATTATTGGAGTCTGAATATCGGCCAATTCGCAAAACGTTACTGAGTATCTTTGTTGATTTGCAATTACCTCAACACAATTTAACGCTTAATCTTGATACCACTCAATACTTGATCGAGGAAACATTATCGGAACTTGAAGAAGTCAAAGCATGGGCTGATAAAATTCACCAAGCACCTTATAGTCAGTATGTGGAGCAATCATTATTGAAAAGTAGCGACGCTTTTCAAGATTTAATTAATGAATACGAAGCGGCCTTTGTCCGTTATCAATATCGTCAAGATTCAGAACAACATTTATCCTTGCTCAATCAATTTTTAAATGAAAACCTGTATCAAAACTGTTTACAGGCGATTGTTAAAAATCAACCAACACCTTCAACTATTGACGCTATTTACCATGTTTTACCTTCATTAAAAGCGTATCAATCATTTCGTAAAGAAGCGATTCAATTATCTGAAACTGCACTTGAAGTATTGGCAAAACTAAGACCTTTTGAATCCGAACTAGCCTTATTAAGCCCAGAAAACCAACAATATCAATTTAGACAACTATTGGATTATGAAGCTAAAACGATTTGGAAATTGTACATCGAACAAGAAAACCCGATATTACAGATTGATCAGCAAGTTATCAATCAAACCATTGAACAGCTAAAATCTAACGACGAACAGCTGCATCAACTGAATAAACAGTTACTACTTAATAATATAAAATGTAATCAGATAGCTGATCCCAAAAGGTGGGAAGGAATAACAAGGCTAACAGGTCAACGCGCCAAACGATTACGTGAATTCATCGAGCAAGGTATACCGCTTGGATTAATGTTCTTAAGACCAATTTGGTTAATGAATCCCGACACCGCAAGTCGCTTATTGCCATTAAAAGCGGGATTATTTGATTTGGTCATCTATGACGAAGCCTCACAAATGCCCATTGAATACGCTATACCTACTCTTTATCGGGGCAAAATTGCCATAGTCAGTGGTGATGACAAACAGATGCCACCCACTACATTTTTTGGCGTACAAACAGACGCTGACATAGTCGAAGAGGCTGATGATGATACTATTCAAGCACTATCACAAGAAGTTAACGAAAATCCTCTACTCAATCGTTGGAATTTAAAAGAAATTATGGATTGTCCGGATTTATTACAACTTTCTCGCACTGTGTTGCCAACAACTTATTTACAAATTCATTACCGTTCCGCTTATCGTGAGCTGATTAACTATTCCAATACCGCTTTTTACCATAGCCAACTAAACGTACCTGTCAGACATTCAGCTAAGATCATTAAGCAAATCAAACCACTTGAATATATTTGGGTAAATGGTCTATATGAAGATCAACGCAATTATAGTGAAGCAATAAAAGTTGTTGAAATGGTCGATAACATTTGGAAAAAAGATGCGACTCATCGTCCATCCATAGGCGTTGTAACCTTTAACAAAAAGCAGGCAGATTTGATTGAAAAGTGTTTTTATGAAAAAGCCAATTTAGATAAAAAATTTTCAGACATTTTTGAACAAGAAAATCAACGATTCGATCAGGGTGAAGATGTATCAATTTTTATCAAAAATGTTGAAAATGTGCAGGGCGATGAACGTGATGTTATCATCTTTTCAACGACATTTGGTCGTAATAAACAAGGTATTTTCAGGCGAAATTTTGGCATACTAGGGCAACAAGGTGGCGAAAGGCGCTTAAATGTAGCAATCACCCGAGCTCGCCAAAAAGTCATTTTGATCTCCTCAATGCCTATTGAAGATGTTTCTGATGCGCTAGCCAATAAACGTGCTCCAACCTCCCCTCGTGATTACCTACAATACTATTTAGCTTATTCTAAAGCATTATCTGAAGGTAATTTTACTTTTGCTGAATTATTACTTAACCTGATCGAACAGGCACATAAGCAATCTGATTTGCCAATACCAACACAACACGATGACGGACTGCTTGACGATGTAGAAACTTTTATTCGTTCGCTCAATTTATCCTATAGCCGCCACTCAGGCTGTGGCGTATTTACATTAGATTTTACTATTGAAGATCCGAGCACTAAACTTTATTGTATCGGCATTGAGTGCGATGCGCCAATTCACCCGTTATTATCCAATGCACGATATAGAAACATTTGGCGACAATCGGTATTATCTAGAACCATTCCGCATATATTTCGCCTATCTTCACGTAACTGGTATGAAAATAATGATCATGAAAAGCAACGACTACAACATTATATTGAAAATATATTGGGAACAAAGATCAAGCACACACTCAACGACTAGAATGTCAATCAAATTTTGACTCTGTTTATCACCAAATTGATCGATTAACATCGGTCATTTTTGTCAATCATGCTTTTGATTGAAAAATACCCTAATAGGAAATCAAAACCCTGTTAAACTAAAGTAAACGACATCATCTGAGCCGTGACAAGTGTTTACTTTATCGGTATTATATTGGGCATTTATGATAATTGATTAGGTTTAGTGTGAATATTCAACAATTACTAACTCAACGTGTTTCGCAAGCAATGATAATGGCCGGTGCTGATAATAACTGTGATGCCTTAATTAAACAATCAGCTAAAGTACAATTTGGCGATTATCAAGCTAATGGCATCATGGCAACCGCCAAAAAACTAGGAATGCCACCAAGAGCGTTGGCAGAAAAGGTTTTACAACATCTAGATATTGATGACATTGCCGAAAAAGTCGAAATTGCTGGCCCCGGTTTTATTAACATCTTTTTAAAAAATAGTTGGATTGCTCAACAAAATGAAGTTGCACTGAGTAGCGATAAACTGAATATTACCTTACCTGCAAAAGCACAAACGATTGTTGTAGACTACTCAGCACCGAATGTTGCCAAAGAGATGCATGTCGGTCATTTACGTTCAACAATCATCGGGGATGCCACTGTACGAGTTTTAACTTTTCTTGGTCATAATGTTATCCGTGCTAACCATGTCGGTGACTGGGGAACACAATTTGGGATGCTCATTGCTTATCTGGAAAAAATGCAAAATGAACATGCAAATGATATGCAACTATCCGATCTGGAATCGTTTTATCGAGCAGCCAAAAAACATTACGATGAAGACGAAGTTTTTGCTGAAAAAGCACGTAATTATGTTGTAAAACTGCAAGGTGGTGATGAATATTGTCGTGAAATGTGGCGAAAATTGGTCGATATTACCATGACGCAAAATATTGCGACTTACAAACGGTTAAATGTCACACTTTCCGTTGAAGACACCATGGGCGAAAGCATTTATAACAAAATGTTACCCGGCATTGTGGCAGACTTAAAACATAAAAAATTAGCGGTAGAAAGCGAAGGTGCAATCGTTGTATTTTTAGATGAATACAAAAATAAAGAAGGCGAACCAATGGGCGTGATTATTCAAAAACGCGACGGCGGTTACCTTTATGCAACAACCGATATCGCCTGTGCCAAATATCGTTATGAAACACTACATGCCGATCGCATACTTTATTATACCGACTCACGTCAGCATCAGCATTTAGAACAAGTTTGGACAATTGTACATAAAGCCAAATATGTGCCTGATTCTTTAAAACTCGAACACCATATGTTTGGTATGATGTTAGGAAAAGACGGTAAACCGTTTAAAACACGATCAGGTGATACGGTTAAATTAAATGATCTTTTAGATGAAGCGACTGAACGGGCAAAAGTCTTAATTCAAAGTAAAAATCCAGAACTCACTGAACAAGAGTTAGCACAAGTCGTCGATGCCGTTGCAATTGGTGCGGTTAAATACGCTGATCTTTCTAAAAATCGTACCACTGATTATGTTTTTGATTGGGACAATATGCTTTCTTTTGAAGGTAATACGGCACCCTACTTACAATATGCTTATACTCGTGTGTTATCGGTATTTAGAAAATCCAATATTTCAGAAGATGACTTATCGGGAAGTATTATTTTAGAAACAGAAAAAGAACGCGCATTAGCCACTCGACTAATTCAATTTGATGAAACTATTTCAGTGTTAGCAAATGAAGGAACGCCTCACGTGCTTTGTGCTTATCTTTATGACATTGCAACGCTTTTTTCAAGTTTTTACGAAAACTGCCCTATTTTAACAGCTGAAAATGAAAACCTAAAATTAAGTCGCTTAAAACTGGCTTCTTTGACAGCTAAAACACTGAAAGTAGGATTAGATATGTTAGGCATAAAAACCGTTGAAAAAATGTAATTTCAACAGAATAGATGCCTGATGTTATAACGCCATTCATCACTTTATTAAATCGGTTGTCAACAAAAGTTTTGGCAACCGATTGACCTGATTAAACTGCTCCAAACTTTATCGCATCCGCGTTATTAATATAATATTTCTTGACCAATTTTCTTTCTCACACAATTTGGTTAATCGCTTGTTCGGTTTAATCTTATAACACAGGTTTCACAATACAAATTTCGAGTTTTTCGCAATGCTCTTTAGCAAATGCGGCGAATTCAATAAAATTTGGTGTATGATTGTGCAAATCAATTGCTTGTTTCGAAGCCCATGTTTCAATGACGACATAAACATCGGGATCATCGATGCTTTGATTAAGTTCATAACGAATACATCCCGCTTCTTTACGGCTTGCTTCAACAAGTTTTTTAAAAAGCGTTTGAAAAGCGGCATGATTTTCTGACTTGATTTTTAGCGTAGCAACAATATTTAACTGGCTCATAATAACCTCTTATCTTAGGCAAACTTTATCAACTTTATACTAACATAGGTTGTTTTAACATCAATAAAAAAGCATTATGGAAAATCTCATTTTTTTGACAATCGCTTATTGATAAAAATTAATCCGTTATCCTAATCATGTTACCCAAAATAAAACCAAAATTGTTAATGACCATCAAATGATGACAAGAAAATCTAAAAAATAATACTTTAACTATATCATTTATTTGCATATTTTCACTATTATAACGCTTGATATTAATCAAGATAGGTTTAGAATTTCTGCTACTAAATAACCTGCTAGAGTCTTTAAACTATGAAGCCATGTGAATCAACAATCCAGATTTTAAACATTGTTGGTTTTATTTTTAATCCTCCTTTATGGAGGATTTTTTTTAGCTGTTATTTTTGAATTTTTAAACCAACTTTAGGTAATTTATTTGTAGAGGCATATTATGACAGACAACAAAAAGATGTTATTAACCAGTCGAGATCAAAGTTTAAAAGCATTTTTAATGAACAAAATCAAGCAAAATGGCGGTTGGGTTAATGCACATATGCACGCTGATCGTGCTTTTACAATTACCGTTGACAGTTTTGATGTGTACCAAAAACAGACATTGATTGAAAAATGGGATACGTTAGACAAAGTCAAAGCCGCCATGACCGAAGAAGACTATTATCGTCATTTTAGTATGGCTGTTGAACGAATGATTGAACAAGGTGTTAGTGCCATGGGCTCATTTGTGGATATTGACCCTATCGCTGAAGAGCGTGCAATCAAAGGCGCATTACGAGCACGAGAAACCTATAAAAACGATATCACCATTAAACTGGTGAATCAGACCTTAAAAGGCGTGATTGATAAAGAGGCTCGCTATTGGTTTGATAAAGGTGCCGATCTTGTCGATATTATTGGTGGCTTACCTCGCCGTGATGAACGTGATCATGGTGAAGGTATGGGACTTAAACATCTGGATGTATTAATGCAAACGGGCAAATCTTTAGGCAAAATGGTGCATGTTCATGTAGATCAATTTAATTCATCCGATGAGATAGAAACAGAGCAATTAACAGATAAAACCTTAGAACATGCAATGCATGGTCGTGTAGTGGCAATTCATAGTATTTCAATTACTGCCCATAGCTTAGAATATCGTCAAAAATTATACCAAAAAATGAAAGAAGCCCAAATGATGGTGATTGCCTGTCCGTTTGCGTGGATTGACAGTCCAAGGCGTGAAGAACAAGGCCCAACCCGTAACTCCTTAACCCCTGTTGATGAATTAGCCGCAGCAGGAATTCCTGTTGCGATTGGTACTGATAATGTCAGTGATTATATGCTCCCCTTTTCAACGGGTAATATGTGGGAAGAGCTAAAACTGCTTGTAACCGGATGTCGATATACCGATTTAGATAATGTGGTTAACGTCGCCACTCGGAATGGACGTAAAGTACTGGGACTTGAGTAATTAACGCAAAGCGTTATAAAGCAGCTTGTTAAAGCAGACTATCCCCCTTTAGAGATTAAGATTCCCAACAATGCTGAAATTGTTGGGATTTTTACTATTACTGAACAGCATCAATGATTAACGATGCTTTTATACTGATAAAAAAATTAAGATCCAGCTCGATAATTTGGTGGCTCTTTGGTTATTAGCACATCGTGAACATGGCTTTCTTTCATGCCAGCGCCGGTTATTCGATAAAATTTAGATTGCGTTCTTAGCTCATCGATAGTGGCACAGCCAGTTAATCCCATACAAGAACGTAATCCTCCCATTTGTTGGTGGATGATTTCTTTTAATGGGCCTTTATAGGCAATACGGCCTTCAATACCTTCAGGAACTAATTTATCAGCGGCATTATCAGATTGGAAATAACGATCAGATGAACCTTTCGCCATTGCGCCAAGTGATCCCATACCTCGATAAGATTTATAAGCTCGACCTTGATATAATTCGATTTCACCAGGGGCTTCTTCTGTTCCAGCAAACATTGAGCCAACCATAACACATGATGCACCTGCGGCAATGGCTTTAGCAATGTCACCCGAAAAACGAATACCACCATCAGCAATAACAGGAATATTATGTCGTTGAGCCATTTCAACTGCATCCATAATGGCACTAATTTGTGGCACACCAACACCTGTCACAATACGCGTAGTACAGATAGAACCTGGACCAATACCGACTTTAACTGCATTTACCCCTGCATCGATTAATGCTTTTGCACCTTCCGCAGTAGCAATATTCCCCCCAATAATTTGTAATTCCGGATACGCTTGCCTTGTCTGACGAATCCGCTCTAATACACCTTCTGAATGTCCATGAGATGAATCAATCAATAAAACATCAACACCTGCTTCAACCAATGCCGCAATCCGTTCTTCATTGCCTGCACCAGCGCCCACTGCCGCCCCTACGCGCAAACGCCCTTTTTCATCTTTGCAAGCGTGCGGTTTCTGTTCTGCTTTATTGTAGTCCTTAACCGTTATCATTCCTTTAAGGTGAAATTTGGAATCAACAACTAACACTTTTTCAACACGGTGTTCATGCATTTTTTTCAGCACAATTTCACGTTGTTCGCCCTCTTTTACCGTAACAAGTCGTTCTTTTGGTGTCATGACTGCCGTTACCGGTAACGATAAATCAGTCGCAAAACGAACATCTCGAGCGGTAATAATCCCGACTAACTCTTGAGATTGAGTAACCACAGGAAAACCGGCAAAACCATATTCTTTAGCAAGTTCGATAACATCTCGAATCGTGGCAGTAGGTAAAACGGTCACGGGATCTTGGACGATACCGCTTTCATGCTTTTTCACCCTTTTTACATGGTTAGCCTGAGCTTCGATTGACATATTTTTATGGATAAAACCAATTCCGCCTTCTTGCGCAAGGGCGATGGCTAAATCGGATTCAGTCACCGTATCCATTGCAGCTGACAGCATCGGAATATTGAGTTTAATTGTTTGGGTTAGCTGAGTAGAAATAACAGCAGTGTTGGGTAATACCGTGGAGTGGGCAGGAACTAATAACACATCATCAAATGTAAGTGCTTCTTTAACTATACGAGACATGACAATATTCACCATTGAGTTGAATTGTTGATAAAATATTGCCGATGTATTCTACTGACTTTTGCGATAAAAGACCAGCGGTATTTTGATTCTTGAAATAGTTTGAACAGTTATCCTTCTTATTATTTCATCAAAAATAATTATATCTCATACAAACTAACCTTATAAAAAAAGATTAATGATCAAACAGCCGATTAATCCACTGACAGATATCACTGTTTCGAGTAAAGACCATGATTTCAATGTTTCGGTAATGCTCAGATTAAAATATTCTTTAAATAACCAAAAGCCCGGATCATTTACATGCGAAAAAACGACACTACCCGCACCCGTTGCAATAACCATTAATTCTGGGCTAACACCCGTTGAAGCAATTAATGGGAAAATAATCCCACCTGCCGTTAGTGCTGCAACCGTTGCCGACCCTAAGGCTAATCTTAATAAGGCTGCAATTAGCCACGCCATAACAATGGGGGAAACAGTCGATCCATGCATTATCTGTTCGATATAAACTTTCACGCCACTATCGACAAGAACTTGTTTAAATGCCCCACCACCCCCAATAATCAATAGCATCATTGCAATAATTTTAATTGAATCAACTAAGCTAGTATTGATGTCTGACATGCTACGGCCACGTAATAAACCAAAAGTGAATATGGCTATTAATACTGATATCAGCGTTGCAATGACTGGATCCCCAAAAAATTCAACATAGGGTAGCAACCAATGCCCATTATTTAACGTCATTTCACTTATGGCTCGGATTGACATTAATATAACTGGAATCAATGCGGTAAAAAGACTAACACGAAAACTAGGCATCTGCTGTTCAGTAAATGTTTTAGTATTATATAAGCCTTCTTCAACAGGATGATTAATCGCACGAATAAAAGGTAATTTAGTTAAAATAGGTCCAGCTAGTATGACGGTTGGAATACCTATAATTGTGCCATAAAGTAAGGTTTTTCCCATATCGGCTTTAAATATTTGTGCAATCGCTGTTGGTCCAGGATGAGGCGGTAAAAAACCATGTGTAACCGACAAAGCCGCCGCCATGGGAATACCAATATATAGCGGAGAGATACCTAAGGTTGCTGCTATAGTTAAAATTAAGGGTAACAATAAAACGAAACCAACCTCATAAAACAGAGCAAATCCAACAATAAATCCCGTAAGCGTCACTGCCCATTGAATCTTTTTATCGCCGAAAGTGGCAATGAGCGTTGTTGCTATCCGCTGTGCACCTCCACAATCGGCGAGTAATTTGCCTAACATTGCGCCAAATCCCATAATTAATGCTAAGCTGCCAAGCGTGCCACCGACACCATTTTTAATTGATTTGATGACCTCCATAACGGGCATCCCTTCCAGAACACCGACACTAAGTGCCACCAAAATTAATGCGATAAAACCATTAACTCGTAAAGGTAACATGAGAATCAATAACATCAAGACACCAAAAGCAATAATGATTAATGGCATAATCAACTCCTCTTAATCAACAACATCCAATCTGGTTAAATTGACACAGCTAGACTTAAATACTTTAAACATAATTAGTAAATTGCAAATCAATTAAGATTTGAACACATCGCATTTTATGGGTAAGTACGAATAAATTAACAATAAGTATTTACCCACATAGTAACGATATATGTGGGAATGTTAGAGGAAAATTTACACTATTTATTAGAAATGAGAATAAGATCACACTTTTAAATTTAAACTTCTTTTTGCGCCATTAAAATATAATTTACATCCACATTGTGACCTAATTTGAATTGATTTTTTAAAAGATGATATTCCATACCAATAATGCCTTTAACCGCTAATTTAGATTGCTCGACTAAGTCCATTAATTCTGAAGGTCGAATAAAGCGATTAAAATCATGTGTTCCTTTTGGCACAAGCCGAGCAATGTATTCAGCACCATAAATAAGTAATAACTTTGCTTTGGTATTTCGATTGATTGTCGATAAGAATAGTTTGCCACTGGGTTTTAGCAACTTAGCACAAGCATTAATGATGGAGAATGGATCGGGGACATGCTCTAATAACTCCATACAAGTAATCACATCATAATATTCTGATCGTTCTTCTGCATGCGCTTCAACGGTTTGTTTTTCGTAATCGATAGAAAGACCATTTTGCTCTGCATGCATTTTAGCAACGTTTAAAGACTCATCCGCCAGATCGATAGCGGTCACTTGCGCACCAAGTTTAGCAAGGCTTTCTGATAAGATGCCACCACCACACCCGACATCTAACACCTTTTTGCCAGTAAGAGATTCGCATTGCTGCAATATATAATCAACACGTAATGGATTAATGATATGTAAAGGTTTACATTGACCATTTGGATCCCACCATTGTGCGGCTAATTGTGAGAATTTATTTATTTCGTTAATATCGATATTTTGTGACATGCTGGCGTTTTTAAAGTGTAAAAAATGGGTTTTACTATATGCTAACTCCAATCAATTATCAATAAAATAGCTTACACTGCCCGCTTTTTATTAACAAAAAAATCCACTTAGTTTAAGCGTTCAAATGATATACTTTTTACCAATAAAAAATAGACAATTAATTTAATTCATAAAAACGGTATAAATATAATATAAGGAAGACAAATTATGATAATCGCGCTAAGAACAAATCGACCTAGTTTAATAAAAATAATGGATATACCAATTATAGGCAGTTTTATCATGTTTATTTTTGCACTGATTCCAATGTTTATTTTAATGATAACCGATGGTGCTTTTGGATACAGTTATCAAGATCTCCAAACAAATATAATATATTTTATAGTAGGCGTTTATAACTTCATTTTAGCCTTCTTTTTTGGTATCAGTATTTGGATTATGATATTACCTTCCTGGTTACTTTTTAACCTTATCGGTATATTGAAACTCATCGGTTGGATCTAATAATAATCGAATCATTTGATTCATTTTAATGATTGACGCCAATTCTAGTTAAATTTTTAAACAATATTGTCAATGACTGTAATGATTTCTTGTGAATAGTTTGATTTCATGGCATGATTTAAAGTTTTAATTAAGACATAATTTTACTAAACGCAAATTAAACTATTTATTAAGAATCAAAGGAAAATTCATGAGTACAGGTACTATGAAGAAAAGTCATTCCCAATGGAGCTCACGCATGGGATTCATGCTAGCAGCAGCTGGCTCTGCTGTGGGTTTAGGTAATATTTGGAAATTTCCCTATATGGCGGGTGAAATGGGTGGTTCAGCATTTGTGCTCACCTATTTACTCTTTATGTTTATCATTGGGCTACCTATCCTTGTTTTAGAATGGTTGATCGGGCGCCGAGGGCAAAAAAATCCGATTCATACCATGCAAGATGTGGCCGTTTCTGAAGGTCGTTCAAAATTATGGGGCTGGGTAGGAATAATTGGGGTACTTGGTTCATTCTTAATTCTCTCCTTTTATAGTGTGATTGGTGGCTGGGCAACAGATTACATCGTTCTAGCAGCGCAAGGCACATTTGAAGGTGCGAATGGTGGAATAACCGAAAATCTCTTTAATAATTTTCTGGGCGATGTAAATAGTTTATTAATCTGGCATACAGTATTTATGTTTGCAACGGCCTTTATTGTCGCTCTCGGCGTTGGAGCTGGCTTGGAACGTGGCTGTAAGATTATGATGCCTGGTTTAGGTATATTACTCTTAGTGCTGGTTGGGTATGCCGCATATGCCAGCGGTTCTTCTTTCTGGAAGGCTTGTGATTTCTTATTTACACCTAACTGGTCTGCCTTAAATGGCACGGCAATATTAGCTGCTTTAGGTCACGCATTTTTCAGTCTATCTTTAGGTATGGGAATTATGATGGCATATGGCTCGTATTTAAAGAAAGATGTCAATCTACTCTCAACAGCCCGAACAGTGGTCATTTTGGATGTGATTGTGGCGGTTTTATCAGGATTAGCAATATTCCCGCTCGTTTTTGCTAATGATTTACAACCGGGTTCAGGCCCTGGTCTTATTTTTGTGACACTACCAATTGCATTCGGCAATATGGCTGGCGGTTCAATTTTAGGCATATTATTCTTTATATTCTTAACGTTTGCTGCATTAACCTCGTCAATCTCATTATTAGAACCGACTGTAGAGTTACTCGAAGAAAAAACCCATATGGGACGCAAAACGGCAACCATTGTCACCAGTATTATTATTTGGGCTTTAGGTATTGCTTGTATTCTTTCATTTAATAAATGGGCAGATGTCACATTATTTGATAAAAATATTTTTGATTTACTTGATTACTTAACCAGTAAAATCATGTTGCCAGTAACCGGTTTAGGTACCATTATTTTTGCTGCATGGATGATGAATCAAAAACGAATTCATGAAGAACTTAATCTAAACGCTTTCTGGTTTAACATTTGGACAATCTTAACCCGTTTTATTATTCCAGTGGCAATTGTTGCTATTCTTGTTTTTGGATTTTTTCCAGAAGGGAAATAGTTAATTATCATCTGCAAAGCCTTGATATTTTCAAGGCTTTCTTCCCACCAAGCTAACAAAAAAACAGCAAACAATTACCAAAATTACTTAATCTCTATTGAAAACCTCATTTTCATTCCCATATAACAATACAACAATAAATCAAACTATTATGACAGTGTTATTCATTTAACAGTTATACCCTTTTGCAATCAAATCTGCTCTTGCAGACGTTGAAAGCATGGATAGCTTTATTAATCAAGGTTATCGGTATAAATTGTTAATTGAATCAGTTAAATATATTAGAGGAACTAGTCAATGAGTAAGCAAGGTACAGAAACTCGTGGATTTCAATCCGAAGTTAAACAAATTCTTCATTTAATGATACATTCTTTATATTCCAATAAAGAAATATTTTTACGAGAGTTAATTTCGAACGCATCCGATGCGGCTGATAAATTACGTTTTAAAGCACTTGAAAATCCTAGCCTTTATGCTGGTGATGCTGAGCTTGGCGTACGTATTTCTGTGAATAAAGAAGCAGGAACTTTAACCATTGCCGATAATGGTATCGGTATGACACGTGATGAAGTTATCGAAAATTTAGGTACGATTGCCAAATCTGGCACCAAAGCATTTTTGGAATCAATCGGTAGCGATCAAGCTAAAGACAGCCAACTAATTGGTCAATTTGGTGTTGGTTTTTACTCTGCATTTATTGTAGCAGATAAAGTCACCGTCAAAACTCGTGCTGCAACTGCTAACGCTGATGAAGCGGTTATGTGGGAATCGGCTGGCGAAGGTGAATATACGATTTCTGATGATAATAAAGAGACACGTGGTACTGAAATTATTTTACATCTGAAAGAAGATGAAAAAGAGTTTTTAGATGATTGGCGTTTACGCTCAATTATCAGTAAATATTCTGATCATATTTCACTCCCTGTTGAAGTACAAACCATCGACGAAGAAAGCAAAGACGTAAAATGGGAAAAAGTAAACAAGGCTCAAGCCCTTTGGACTCGGAGTAAATCTGAAATTACCGACGAAGAGTACAAAGAGTTTTATAAACATATTTCTCATGATTTTGCCGATCCACTCAGTTGGAGCCATAACCGAGTAGAAGGTAAACAAGAATACACCAGTTTACTTTATATTCCGTCAAAAGCGCCTTGGGATATGTGGAATCGTGATAACAAACACGGTCTAAAACTTTATGTACAACGTGTCTTTATTATGGATGATGCAGAGCAATTTATGCCAAACTATTTACGCTTTGTAAAAGGTTTAATTGACTCTAATGATCTTCCATTGAATGTATCACGTGAAATATTGCAAGATAACAAAATCACCCAAAGTTTACGCAATGCATGTACAAAACGTGTATTACAAATGTTAGAAAAACTGGCTAAAGATGATAAAGAACAATATCAACAGTTCTGGAGCGAATTTGGCTTAGTGCTAAAAGAAGGAACGGGTGAGGACTATGCTAACCGTGAAGCTATCGCGAAATTGCTCCGTTTTGCTTCTACGCATTCGGATAGCAATGCGCAAACCATCTCCTTAGACGATTATATTAGTCGTATGCAAGAAGGTCAGGATAAGATCTACTACATTACCGCTGATAGTTATGGTGCGGCTAAAAATAGCCCACATTTGGAATTATTTAGCAAAAAAGGCATTGAAGTTTTACTATTATCTGATCGTGTTGATGAGTGGATGATGAGTAATTTAACTGAATTTGAAGGAAAACAGTTCCAATCAATCAGTAAATCTGACGAATCGATTGAAAAACTTGCCGATCAAGATAGCGAAGAACAAAAACAAGCAGAAAAAGAGCTTGAACCATTTATTGAACGTGTCAAAGCAGTGTTAGGCGATAAAGTAAAAGAAGTTAAATTAACGCATCGTTTAACCAATACACCTGCAATAGTGACTACTGCAGCGGATGAAATGACCACACAAATGGCAAAACTTTTTGCTGCTGCCGGTCAAAAAGCGCCTGAAATCAAATATACGTTTGAGATCAACCCTGATCATAAGTTAGTAAAACGTATTGCTGATACACAAGACGAAACGGCATTTAGCGACTGGATTGAATTATTATTAGATCAAGCATTATTGGCAGAGAAAGGATCATTAAGTGATCCAAGTAAATTTATTCAAACCATGAATAAACTGCTTGCAGAATAATCAATAAATAATAAAACCCGATATTAGATAGTAATATCGGGTTTTTTGTTAACTTTTATTTAAGTTAGGTAATCGAAATTTACTAAAAATATGATGCCTATCACATTTTCTTATATTTCTTCTTTTCATTTTCTGCTGTCTATTCATAATACCTAAAGTTTTCAATCAGACGGTGACAGATGAAAGTTTATAAAATTCTTAATAACAATGTAGTCGTTACACTTGATTCCAAAGGCAATGAACTCATTGTCACTGGTCGTGGCATTGGATTTAAAAAACGTGAGGGAGACTTGATTGATCCTAAACTGATTGAAAAACAATTTTCTCTCAACAACCAAGAAACGCTACCAAGATTTGCTGAATTACTATCCGAAATACCCATTGAAATATTCACTACTTCAGAAATCATCATTAATCACGCCAAGCAAGTCCTGAATGGCAAATTGCAAGGCAGTATTTACATTTCACTCACTGACCATATTCATTTTGCTATAGAGCGCCATAAACAAGGATTTGATATTCCAAATAGTTTTTTATGGGAAACAAAAAAACTTTATCCTAAAGAGTTTCAAGTTGGTTTATATGCTTTATCGGTCATCAAAAAACGTTTATCCATTGAATTACCTGAAGATGAGGCGGGTTTTATTACCTTTCATATTATTAATGCTCAACTTAATGATACGATGCCCAATATCGTTAAAATGACCAAAATCATGCGTGAAATTCTTAATATCGTCAAATACCATTTTAATTTTGAGTATGATGAAGATTGTCTTTCTTATCAACGTTTTGTGACACACTTAAAATTCTTCTCACAACGCATTTTGAGTCAAACTCAACCGGTTCAACAAGATGCCTCATTATATGAATTAATTCGTAAAAAGTATGAGCAGGCATATCTATGCACAAAACAGATTGATCTCCATTTAATTCAACAATATCAACATCCACTTACCGATGATGAAAGTCTGTATTTAACCATTCATATTGAACGACTACGCACTGAGCTCAAAAAATAATGTGATGCAGTTCACAATTTGAACATCTCAAAATGAGAAATCATATTCACTTTTTTTTATTTATGCTAGCCTAAGCGAATAAATTTTGGATTGTTATTGCATAGCATCTTATGTTGTGTAAGCAAAACCTAATCACCTCAACTTGAGGTGGTTAGGTTTTTTTTTGCATTTAAAAAAGGATAAGGTATGAAAAACAAACAACTTGCCGAATCAATTATTGAATATGTCGGTGGTCAAGACAATATTATCAGTCTGGTACACTGTGCAACTCGTCTAAGATTTGCATTAAAAGATGATAATAAAGCTAATGCAGATATCCTCAAAAAACAAAAAGGGGTGATAACAGTTGTACAAAGTGGTGGACAATTTCAAGTTGTCATTGGTAACAATGTGGCAGATGTATATAACAATATTATGCAACTAACCAACCTCAATGAGAAATCCAATGCCGAGGCACAACCAAATAAAAAATCAGGTTTTTTATCGAAATTAATTGATCTCGTTTCCGGCATTTTTATTCCTGTTCTAGTCGTAATAGTTGCCGGTGGGATTTTAAAAGGTTTAATCTCTTTATTACAAATTTTGGATATTGTCCGTGCACAAACACCAACCTATGAATTCTTGTATGCCATTGCTGATGCCCCACTCTATTATTTACCTATTATTTTAGGTTTTTCTGCGGTAAAAAAATTTGGTGGCAACCCCTATGTTGGAATGGCGATAGGTGGAGCCTTAGTTCATCCAAGTATCGCCAATATGATACCTAGCGGTCAATTTTCGTTAGAAACCGAAATGTTTTCAATACCAATACAATTAATTCCTTATGCATCATCTGTTTTCCCGATTATTTTGGCAGCTTGGTTCTATTCTTTACTAGAACGAACTTTCAATAGAATCATGCATGATTCATTTAAAAAATTTATCGCTCCCCTGCTCGGAATTCTTATCACTGTTCCATTAACTTTTGCGGTAATTGGTCCTGCGGTAACGTATGTCAGTAATGCTATCGCAAGTTGTATCATCTTCATGTATGAACTCAGTCCGGTTATAGCGTCCATGGTTTTAGCGGCACTTTGGCAAGTCATGGTAATATTTGGTATTCATTGGGGACTTGTTCCATTTGCCTTAAATAACTTATCAGTTTATCAAAATGACTTTATGTTACCGATTCTGTTCCCTGCTGTGTTCGCACAAGTTGGTGCCGTATTAGCGGTAAGATTTCGAGCCAAAGATCCTGAATTCAAAGCATTAGCAAGTTCGTCGGTATTATCCGGTATTTTTGGGGTAACCGAACCGGCAATTTATGGTGTCAATTTACCATTAAAAAGACCATTTGTTATTGGTTGTCTTGCAGCAACTGTAGGTGGAGGCATTGTTGGTTATTATCACAGCGTCATTTATTCATTTAGTTTTATTAATATTTTCTCCTTCTTACAACTCATTCCACCAACAGGTATAGATGAAAAATTTTATGCGGTCGTCGTTGGTTGTATTCTGTCATTCACTTTAGCGCTGATTGCAACCTATTTATTTGGTATGCCAAAAACAAAATCGACAGTTCAAGATGATGCTGCAGCAACAAACAATCCTAACCCTTCTAATCCGGTTAATCTGCATCCTGTCACGATTTTCAGTCCGTTAACAGGAAAAATAATACCATTAAATCAAGTCAATGATCCCACCTTTGCCAGCGAACTAATGGGTAAAGGCATTGCTATTATTCCAACAGAAGGGAAAGCTTATGCCCCTGATGACGGTGAAGTCGTATCACTGTTCAGAACCAAACACGCTATCGGATTTCAAACTGATTCTGGCGTGGAAATATTAATTCATATCGGGATCGATACGGTTAAATTAGACGGTCAACACTTTCAAGCACATGTTCAAGCCGGTAGCCAAGTCAAAAAAGGCGATTTACTCGTCAGTTTTGATATCGAGGCAATCAAACAAGCAGGCTTTGAAGTTACCACGCCGATCATCATTACTAACAGTGATGACTATCAGAAGATCCAGACTATTCATCAATCAGAAACTATTGAAAAGGGTGACGTTTTATTGACGTTATCAGCAAATAAGGAGTAACACATGTTAACACAATTTCCGAATGATTTTCTTTGGGGCGGAGCAATTGCTGCCAATCAAGTTGAAGGAGCCTATCGTGAAGATGGCAAAGGTTTATCTACATCAGATTGTACACCCAACGGTTTATTTGGTGACATCATCGATCGTAATAAAAACACAATTACCGGCATTAAAGATCGTGCCATTGATTTTTATCATCGCTATCCTGAAGATATCGCTTTATTTGCTGAAATGGGATTTTCGTGTTTAAGAACGTCAATTGCTTGGACTCGAATCTTTCCAAATGGTGATGAAGAACAACCAAATGAAAAAGGACTGGCGTTTTATGACAAACTGTTTGACGAAATGTTAAAACACAACATCACCCCACTTGTCACCTTATCGCATTACGAAATGCCCTACTACCTTGTCACACAATATGGTGGATGGGGAAATCGTAAAGTCATCGAATTTTTTACTCGTTATGCCAAAACCGTATTTGAGCGTTACAAGAATAAAGTGAAATATTGGTTAACGTTCAATGAAATCAATATGTCATTACACGAACCCTTTACCGGTGTCGGATTGGATAGACACAGTAATAAAGAACAGATCTATCAAGCCATTCATCATCAGTTAGTCGCCAGCAGTCAAGCGGTAAAACTATGTCATCAAATTATTCCCGATGCCAAAATAGGTAACATGTTATTAGGCGCTGTTGCTTATCCTTTAACACCTAAGCCTGAAGATGTTTGGGCTACACTTCAAGAAAACCATGGTTGGCTATTTTTTGGTGATGTTCAAGTTCGAGGTTATTACCCGACTTATATGAAACGTTTTTTCAGAGAAAACAATATTAATTTAACGATTACCGAACAAGATCGACAAGATCTTAAAGAAACGGTCGATTTTGTATCGTTCAGTTACTATATGAGTTGTTGCGCAACTTCAGATGAATCACAAAAAACAAAAGGCAATATTTTAGATATGGTACCAAATCCTTATCTAAAAGCATCGGAATGGGGTTGGCAAATCGATCCAACAGGAATCCGTTATCTATTAAATATGCTTTATGAACGTTACCAAAAACCATTATTTATTGTTGAAAATGGTTTAGGCGCAAAAGATAAATTAGAAGCAGATGGCACGATAAATGATGATTATCGTATTAACTATATGAACGATCATCTTGTGGAAATTCGTGAAGCTATCGATGATGGTGTCGAAGTGATGGGCTATACCAGTTGGGGACCAATCGATTTGATTAGTGCTTCAAAAGCCGAAGTTACTAAACGTTATGGATTTATTTATGTCGATTTAAACCAAGACGGTTCGGGAACGCTAAAACGCTATAAAAAGAAAAGTTTCTACTGGTATCAAGCGGTGATTGCATCAAAAGGCGAAATTTTAAAATCTTAACTTTTGTGTCACACCTAAAATTGGAAAGTTACTGCTTACAGCAGGCAAAACCTAAATAGCATTAGAGGTAACTTTGCTTAACCGGCTATTTAGGTTTTTGATAATTAAAAAAAGGATATAAAAATGAAAATAAGATATTTAACCTTCGCATTATTTAATATCATGTCTTATTCCGTTCTCGCAAACCCAATATCCAATAATCATTTACAACCTAGCTTTATAGAGAATGCTTTTATTACCGATAGTAAACTTGATTTTTCTACCCGTAATCATTGGAAATATTTAAAAGAAAATGCCGCTCAACCAAAAGAAGTGCACAGTGCTTGGGGACAAGTTTTCACGTTCAATTATAAATCGGGTTATCTGTTTGATACACTTGGATTGGATGTCACTTATGACAATGCAATAAGACTGGGTGCAAGTGACTATTTTGCAACCCGTAATCTACTTTATAACCACGGTAAAGGTTATAGTAAACACAATGCGCATGGCTTTAATAAATTTACTCAGCGTTATATAAAAATAAAACTGGGTGAAGATAGGATAAATTTTAACGGTAAAGTGGGCTGGCATAGTGTGAAAGATTTAGGCATCATTAGCTCTTCACAACATTTAACACGAAACAGCTATCTCGGATTTAGTGGCATATTAAAATATGATGACTTTGCCTTTTCATTTGGTCGTTTAGACAGTGCCCTACCCCGTGAATCCGCCCAAAAAGTTCACTTTTTAACAAACGATCGTAAAAAAGTCATTGATCACATCTCAACAGTTGAAATGGCTTATAAAGATAGTGATACCAAAATCGACTATTCTTATGGTGTCGCCAAAGATTACTTAAGACGGCATGCAATTGAATTATCTTATAAACCCGTTAAAAATTTAACTTTGGGTTCACAATTTTATGGTAGCTATGCGATGAAAAATTATGATGCCATGAAACAAAATAGAAAAGAGTTTGATTCCCATGCATGGCACTATGCAACCGACATTGAATGGAAAGAAGAAGACTGGAGCATCAAAGTGGGGCTCGCCTATACCGATGCAAATAAACATAACGCTCTTGGGTATTATGGACGCCATATCGGTAAAAATAACCGTGGTCGTTTTAATGGACTTGCCGCCGCAGCAGCAGATTACATGCGCGATGGGGAACTTGTTTTCACCGCCGTATTAAATTATGATTTTATTAAGGATAATACCACTGGATTGTATATGAACTATGCTAAATTTAATTATAAGCATGACCGATTAAAAAATGGTGAGATCAACATTTTTAATATTTGGAAACCGAGTTCTGGCATGTTTAAAAATCTCTCGATTTTATCTAAATTTGGTTATGGATGGTCTTACAAAACGATGAGTGCCTCAGATGCGACACCAAACCTCAAACATGGAAGAGCACAACGTTCCCCAACCTTATCAGCGGAAACTGTTATCGATTATCGATTTAATTTATTTTAAAATTTTGTTAAATAAAGGATGAAACATGAAAAAATCTATTCAATTTATTAGCCTACTTTTTGTTATGGTCATATCAATTTCACAAGCTTTTGCCAGTGAAGTGACAATCTATTTAACCCGTCATGGTAAAACCATGTTTAACAACGTTCATCGTGCTCAAGGATGGTCTGATACACCATTAATTCAGTCTGGTATAGAAGTTGCTGAACAATTAGGACAAGGCTTAAAAGATGTCGAATTTATTACTGCCTATTCAAGTGACTTAGGCCGTGCACGACAAACAGCACGTATTATCTTAGAAAGTAAAGGTGATACATTGGCAATTAATGAAATGGAAGCACTACGTGAAGCCTGCTTTGGCGATTTTGAAGGCGATCTAGATCCCAATATGTGGACTCCTGCTGCGCAACATTTAGGATATCCTTCTGACAAGGATTTAATGGCTGATCTTGCTAAAGGTAAAATAACACTACAAAAAATGTTAGATGCCGTGGCTGCGGTTGAAAAATCAGGACAAGCAGAAAATTATCAGCAAGTTAAAAAAAGAATGGAAGTCGCATTAAAAACCATTGCTGAATCAGCAAAAGCACAAGGTGGTGGTAACGTATTAGTTGTTTCACATGGTATTGCGATTATGTCTATGGTAGAAGATCTGCTTGATGCTCCAATCACCTCTCCATTAGGCAATGCCAGTGTTACCAAAATTCGTTATACCGATGAAGGTAAATTTATTGTCGAAAGTTTTGGCGATATGAGTTATGTCGAAAAAGGGAAACAAAGCACAAAATAACGTCTTAATTTTATTTGGCTTGCTTAGGTAAGCCAAATAACAAAATGTAATTGGCAATATCAACAAAAAACTAGAAATTTAGTGAATAAACAAGCATAATTTAATTTCAATGTTGAGCTCCAAATTTTAAGGTTTATATGTTTTATTCATCCGATTACGTTTCACCATTAGGGTTAATTACGCTGGCAAGCCGAAACAATCAACTTGTTGCTGTATGGATTGAAGGACAAAAATATTTTGGTGATACCGTCAATGCTCCCCTTGAAAGCCAACCTAACTTACCCATCTTTAACCACACAAAAAAATGGTTTGATCACTACTTTTCAGGAAAAAATCCGGCTATCAATCAACTTGATTTAGCCCCGATTGGTACCCCTTTTCGTCATCAAGTTTGGGATATTCTTTGTAAAATTCCTTATGGTGAACTCATCACATATGGCGATATAGCTAAACAAATTGCGAAAACCAATCAACTTGCAAGTATGTCAAGCCAAGCTGTCGGCGGAGCAGTTGGGCGTAATCCACTATCCATTATTATTCCTTGTCATCGAGTCATTGGCAGTAACGGCAGTTTAACCGGTTATGCAGGTGGCATTGATAAAAAAATTAAACTTCTGCAACTAGAAGGCGTTGATACCCTAAAATTAACGATACCCACTAAAGGCACTGCACTTTAAAAAATTTAGGTTATCAAGGAAAGGCAAAAAATTCATTAAATGGTGCGACTTATTGACGGTACAAGATTTCGCTCTCTTTTTGAGCATACCGAGACAATGACTTATCAATATTTAGTTAAACTTGACTACAAATAGCCTTTATCTGATAAACAAATACGCATTTTATTTTGAACTTCTAAACGATTGTAATCTAAGTAATCCAAAATTCCTTCAGGATACTTTGAGTTTGAATAACCGTAAACATCAAAATAGTGATGCAAACAACTATTCGGCTCGATATTCTTAAGTTGTATAAGATACAAAAAAGCAATATCTCCCTTAGTTAATTCATTTAATTTCAATTTGGTTGGTAAATAAACCCACTCTGTATTTTGGATATTATTTACCAGAATTTCCACCGTTTTTTTATCGTTTTTATTATTAACAAAAAAGAAATCAATATCAAAATCGTCAATACTACTGTTCCATGATAATTGTACATCTTTCTCAAAATAGATCGCTTCTATAATATCACGTTGCTGATTTGATGAATTTTTAGAATTACTTGGTCCAAATTCAAAGGATTTGGTGATACCAAAATCATTATATTGATACTCTTGGGCTTGAATAACAAACGACAAATGTGCTAATAATATAAAAATTATTGATATCTTCTTCATTATTAAATTACCTTAAGAAAGGGCTTTAGATATTTAAACTTTTTAACTGCTAATGAAATGATCACCGATAACTTTGATTGTGAGCGCATTCATTTGCGTATGGATCAAAAATGTTTAAATATTCATCATCCTTATGTTTTATGTCATTAAATAAAACAGATAATAGTTATTTATGATTATCTCTACTTTTAATTGTGAACACCCATTATCATAATCACGATATTTTACGAGTTATCTGAACTATATAATATAGTGTGCCATTATAACCAATTTTTACTTTTTAAAACAGACGGATATAAATTTAAACCTGTTTAATGGTAAATATGGATTTTAACGTTTTTTAATTTTTATAATAGCGCCTTCACATTTATCCTTTGTGAACTTAAATGATGTCGCAAAATTGATTGCGAAAATTATTGCTTAGTCAAATTTTTATAAAGATGTTTGAGGGCCATAATAGGATGATAAATCATCATTCTTGGACCTGAGAAACGCATCACTTGCTTTATTTTTTGTTTATAATCTTTACGATAACAATGTTTTGGACAACGTTCACAGGTTGTTTTATCCTCACCAAATCGGCATAAGGTTAAGCGTTGCATTGCATATTTTAATAAATCATTACACTCATCACATAGCTGATTGTTAGGAACATGATGCTGTTTGTGACAATAAAGATAAATCATTGTGCTAACGGTGGCTTTTTCTTGTTGTATGTTAGGGCCTGTATTATTTGCTACCATAATTCAATACGTCTAAATCGAGAAAGTGTTAAAATTAAAAAATAGATGAATATGATCACAAGGAACAATAAAAATGGCAAGAATTATCAATAAAGATACGATTGTTTGTATGTCATTAGCTGCCAGACCAAGCAATTTTGGAACTCGATTTCATAACTTTTTATATGAGAAACTCGATCTCAATTATCTTTATAAAGCTTTTACGACTAATAATTTAAAAGATGCAATATATGGCATTAAATCGTTAGCAATTCGTGGCTGCGCCATTTCTATGCCTTATAAAGAAGCCTGCATTGAATTTCTTGATGAACTCGATGAATCCGTTAAATCTATCCATTCAGTTAACACTATTGTGAATACTGACTATCATTTGAAAGGCTATAACACAGACTATATCGCTGTTGCAAAACTGATTGCTTTACATCATATTGATAACACGACCCCATTTGTATTAAAAGGCAGTGGTGGTATGGCTAATGCCGTGATTGGCGCCTTTTTCGATGCAGGTTTTACCCATGGAATTATTGCTGCACGTAATCAAGAAAAAGGAGAAGCGTTAGCAAAACGATACAATTATCGTTGGGTAAAAGATGAAATTGAAATTTCACCCGAACAAGCAAAATTGATAATTAATGTCACGCCTATCGGGATGCAGGGCGGAAATGAGGAAAATCATTTAGCTTTTCCAGACAGCATGATTAACCATGCAGATATTGTTTTTGATGTGGTTGCCATGCCGGTTGAAACACCTTTGATGAATTATGCCAATCGATTAAACAAAATAAGGATTTCAGGCGCAGATGTTGCAGTTTTACAAGCCCTTGAACAGTTTTACTTATATACGGGAGTAAGACCGAGTGAAGAACTGGTTAAGCAAGCTGCCGACTTTGCCAGACAAGCTTAACGTTTAATTCATCCACCAATTTAATTGGGTGGATGAATTAATTAACTTTATAGCACTTTATTGCATAGCTTGATGCAATTTATGATACACAGCTAATAACTTTTGATGCATGGCAAATTGTTCAACATCATCATCAACTGATTTAGCGGTCACTAAAGCGTCTTTTAGACCGTAAAATGTTTTTTCGCCAAGGGCATATTGCCACATTTTATCAACACAAGCTTGACCATACATTTTATTAAAGGCCTTTTGATAATCACGGAATTGGCTTGCATCACGTTGAAGAATAAAATTCACCAACGTTTGTAAACAACGATAATCATGATTTCTTTCAGCTGACAAAATAGATTCATTCATTTCTATCGTCCAATCAATCCACAATTTAGCCTGTTCTAAATCCTGAGCGGCTAATGCAAGCATTGCTTTTAGCTCACCAACTCGTAATGTTAACCAAGCGTTATCTTTGCCTGTAGCGATACCAAGCAGTTCACGAATTCGTGCAAAATCATCTAATCCTTCTTCATCCAATTGTTCAATAATGGCAAGATATTGTTCAGCAGAATAGTTTTTTACTGGTAGTGATAAAATAAGATCACGAAGATGTATCGCCATGTTGTTATTGGCAATTAAAAGATCTTCAGGCGGATAAATTTCGGACATACCGACCGCCAAAATACGGCAAGCATATACCCCTAGATGCTCATAGTCCATAATTAATACTTCGGTATTTTGTTCATGGAAAATAGCCATAAGATTATTAAATTCTTGTTCCGTTGTTCCCGAAAAATCCCAATCTACAAATTCAAAATCGGCTTGTTGTTTAAATAAATCCCATGATATTAAACCACTTGAATCAATAAAATGGGTTTCTAAGTTACTTAAATCCGCAATTTCATCATTATCAAAACTTGGTGGTGAGAAAACATCAAGATCTTTTAAACTTCTGCCTTGTAATAGTTCGGTCACCGTTCTTTCTAGTGCAACACCAAAATTAGGGTGAGCACCAAAAGAAGCATAACAAGTGCCATTGTGAGGATTAAACAACACCACACAAATCACAGGATATTTACCGCCGAGAGACGCATCAAAACAATAAAGTGGAAATCCTTCATTTTCAAGTGATTCAATTGATGCTAACACACTTGGGTAGCGATCAATCACTTCTTTTGGAATTGTCGGTAAACTAATTGCTTCAGCAATAATTTTATTTTTAACGTAGCGTTCAAAAATTTCAGATAAACCTTGCACTCTGGCTTCATTACGTGTATTACCGGCTGACATACCATTTGAAGCATATAAATTAGCAATTAAGTTTACTGGAACATAAACAATTGTTTGATCTGTTTGAGAAACAAATGGTAAAGCACAAATACCACGTTCACGATTACTCGACTGTAAATCGATGAGATCGGTTGCGTTTAATTCTTGTTCTGGATCATAAAATTGTAATAATTTTTCCGATAACAGGCCTTCTGGCAAAGTATTATCCTCAGGCACTGCAAACCATTTTTCCGTTGGATAGTGAACAAAATTAGCCGTTGCTGCTTGTTTTCCCAAATAAAAATCGGAAAAGAAATAATTAGTTGATAACCGTTCAAAATATTCACCTAAAGCCGATGCAAGTGCGGCTTTTTTACTTGCGCCTTTACCATTAGCAAAGCATAAAGGACATTGGGTATTTTGTATATGAACTGACCAAACATTAGCAACGGGATTAAGCCAAGACGCCTCTTTAACGTCTAATTGATATTTAGCTAATTGTTGATGGAAATAGTGGATTGAATCTTCAAGGGCGGCATCTTTGCCAGTAATATAAGTTTTCATAAATATTTAATCTTTAATTGCATTGATTTCCTCTAAAAAATGTACTCTAATATACAACGATTATTTTAGATAATCATCCTATAGTTTAGCTTTTTATATGCTTTAATAACCTAAATTTATGTGAAACTACATTGGGGAAAGATATGAAAGATTTTAAACCTATAGATTTACTTTTCTTTAATCGTTTAATCATGCCAAGTATATTAACCATTCTGTACTGGTTATCGTTAGCTTGCGTCGTTCTGAGTTGTTTATTCAATATATTCCAAGGTAATTTTTTTTATGGATTGTTCTGTTTAATTAGCGGGGCTATTGTTACACGTATTGGCTTCGAATTAATCTGTGTGACTTTTAGTATCAATAGAAATCTAGAAAAACTCGTTGCAATGCAATCTGAAAACACCAATAAACTCACTAATTCAGATAATTAAACATGCTCTTTTCTAAACCAACTAAATATATCCAACACTAACTGTTGGATATATTTAAAGCCCATCGAGGATTTACCTCAATCGCCAGTTCATTACCTTCTTTAGATTGTAAATGAATCATACCAGCATAAGCTATCATCGCACCATTATCGGTACAAAACGCAACTCTAGGGTAAAAAACTTGTCCTTTTCGCTGTTGCATTAATTGTGTTAATTTGTCACGCAAAGGCTTATTGGCACTCACACCACCAGCAATGACTAAACGGTTAAATCCCGTATGTTCAAGTGCTCGTCGGGATTTAATGACCAAAGTATCGACTAACGCATCTTCGAAAGCACGGGCAATATCGGCTTTGGTTTGTTCATCAATCGCATTATTTTGACTATGCTGATGAATGGTATTGGCTGTGGCTGTTTTAAGACCAGAAAAACTAAAATCAAAACCTGGCCTATCTGTCATCGGTCGAGGAAAATGGAATCGAGAAGATAAGCCTTGCTCAGCTAATTTTGATAATTTCGCTCCTCCAGGATAATCAATCCCTAGCAATTTAGCAGTTTTATCAAATGCTTCACCTGCTGCATCATCAATGGATTCGCCAAGTAGCTGATATTTTCCTACTCCAGTCACACTGAAAAGTTGAGTGTGTCCCCCTGAAACTAATAAAGCCACAAAAGGAAACGCTGGCGGATTATCTTCAAGCATAGGGGCAAGTAAATGACCTTCCATATGATTGACGGCAATCGCAGGCACATTCCACGCATAAGCGAGTGATCGCCCTATCGAGGCTCCTACCATTAATGCTCCAATTAATCCGGGCCCAGCCGTATAAGCCACACCATCAATATCGCGCGAAGTTAAATTAGCTTCTTTTAAGGCCGCTTGAATCAGTGGTACGGTTTTACGAATGTGATCACGTGATGCAAGTTCCGGTACCACTCCACCATAATCAGCATGTAACTTGACTTGTGAATAAAGTTGATTAGCAAGCAATCCATGTTGATCATCATAAATCGCCACCCCTGTTTCATCGCAAGATGTTTCAATACCCAAAATTTTCATTACTGATTACCTGAAGAATTGAATTTATCATCTTCGCTCCAACGATCTTGTTCGCTTATCTCTTTATCAGCAATACGGTGTTCTTCCGTTGCCCAGTCACCGAGATCAATAAGTTGGCAACGTTTACTACAAAAAGGTCGATAAGGACTAACGTCTGACCATTCGACTTGTTTTTGACAAGTCGGACAATTTACAAAAGTGTGTGTTTGATTACTCATTTCAGTTTCTTCAAAATAGACTTTACCATAACTAACAACAAGCTAGTTCAAATTCAATCGAATCATGTGTTGTGTTTTCGCAAGTTTCAAGGGGTAAAAAACGGATACTATACCGTGACATATGCCCCGATACTTGAGGATAAACATTTTTATCTAATGAAACACGAACACGAATTAAGTTAATTTCTCCGTTAGTTTCTTGAAAAAAATTGTTACTACAATGATATTTTTTAAACTCGCCCAGCTGTCTTATAAGTTGCATACAAGAAGATAATGCCTCATCTAATAAAGACAACTGTTGCAGCCAATTTCTTACCTGAAGGTTTCGTGTTTCTTGAGACAGTTTCAACCATAAATAAAAGAAAGGCAGATCAAAACTACAACACCCACCCGGAATGGTTAAACGTTGCCTTATTGACGTAATAAAACGGTCGTCTTTTAATGACTGCCCTAAACGAGCGGTAGCATTAAATTTGACTAAAAACGAATCGAATCGGAGGATTAAATCACTGATTAGATCCTTATCAACACCATCAATATTCATCCATGAAATCAGTTTTTGTTTTTGTGATTCAATTTCTTTAATGAGTTCCCCTCTGACATCACTACGCTCTATTATCTCAAGAAGTTCAGATAAGGCATGGAAAAAGAGCAGCGCATTATTTTCATTCAAATGGCAATGCGTATTAATTTGTTTTAATAAAAATTCTAATCGTAACCAAGTACGCATTTTTTCATTTAAAGGATGTTCAAAAATAATATTATTCATACTTATCCATTCTTAATTTTTGAATTTTTTAAATATTGTTGATGTAATTTACAAACCTGCTGTTTTAATGAATCTAAATCATCATTGTTAATAATAATATCATCAGCATACGACAAACGTTTGCCAGAACAAACCTGTGAAAATATCATTTTTCGGGCTAATGACTCAACAATATGATCACGATTCATAAGACGTTCTAATTGCAATGATTCAGGTATATCTATCATTAATACGCGATCAGCAAAATGATGTAAATTATTTTCAACAAGTAATGGTACCACCCAAATGACATAATCAGCAGTTTGCTTTTCAATTTGAGCTTGGGTTTCTTGCTGTATAATCGGATGTAATAAACTGTTCAACCAAAGACGTTCATGGTCATTATTAAAAATAATTTCTCTTAATTGACGACGATCCAATTCACCGTCAGGTAAGACAATTTCTTGACTAAAATGTTTAACAATTTGAGAAAATGCTAAGGTGCCACTTTTTACAATTTGGCGAGCAATAATATCAGCATCAATAATTGGAACCCCTAAATCAGCAAATAGATGTGCAATGGTACTTTTACCACTGGCAATTCCACCACTGAGTGCAACAACATAAGGCATGAGACAATTCCAATTAAAAAAACAATTTTGCGTAGTATATCATACTACTGACCTTCATTATATAACCTTAATCTCTGAAACAAAACAAGGAAAACACATCGTAAAACAGTCCAATCCAATATACAAAATTAAACGCACAATCATTTTTTATAACATTATGAATATATTTAAACTATTATCATTTATTGTTGATATACAGGTTAAAATTCAACCTCCGTTATTTTGTAACAAAAGTCAGATAACATTCACCTTAATAAACACAATTAAACCTTGTTGAGCAGAAATAAAATAAAAATCAATGAAAGAAAGGGTTGGCATTATTAACTTAGCTGTATATAATCACATATATCTGTATAAATAAACAGGAAAATCGAATGAGACCATTAACTGAACGCCAACAGCAAATTTATGATTTAATCAAAGATAATATTCAGACTACCGGAATGCCACCAACACGAGCAGAAATAGCAAAAATATTAGGTTTTCGTTCAGCTAATGCAGCAGAAGAGCATTTAAAAGCTTTAGCCAAAAAAGGCGCTATTGAAATGATTGCTGGCTCATCAAGAGGTATCCGCCTGTTACTTGAAAATCATGAAAAAAATGAAGCGGAAGGTCTACCGCTTATTGGTCAAGTAGCAGCCGGTTCACCGATTCTTGCTCAAGAACATATTGAAAGTTATTATCAAGTGGATCCCAATTTATTTAAACCCAATGCCGATTTTTTATTACGTGTACAGGGAATGTCAATGAAAGATATCGGTATATTGGATGGTGATCTACTGGCGGTGCATAAAACTCAGGATGTCAAAAATGGACAAGTTATTGTGGCACGCATTGAAGATGAAGTGACAGTTAAACGCTTATCTCGTCAAGGTCGATATGTTCATCTGATTGCCGAAAATAGTGAATTTTCTCCAATTTTGGTTGATCTTGAACAACAAAATTTTGCTATTGAAGGCATAGCTGTGGGTATCATTCGCAATGGATCATGGTTGTAACTTAGTATAAAATAGTCACAAATTATAGCTAATTCAGGAGAAAATGGTATGTGGCTATTTTGGTTATTTGAAGCGTTAGGATTTGTTGCCGTTATTATCCTCATTTTTGTTTATTGCCGTTTTCGTAAACAAGGATTTTGGTCGTTTCTTTGGCGGCGTTTAAAATGGGTGGCTATTGCTATTCTTGTGGTTTGGCTTGCTATTGCAATATTGTGTCGAAATCACTTATTTAGTGCGGTTCACTGTTATTTTCGTGGTGAAAGTATGCATGCCAACACCAAATACTCAATCTATTTAAGTGAATGCCAAGTTGAAACGCCAAGTGGTAGTTACGTGCCAATCGAACGATCCCGAGCGATACCGGGTTCAAATGACCACCATAATGAAGATAATACTATTGATTATTACCATTAATATTCAATTTAACTAAAAATTCAGATAAAAAAATAAGGTAATTTCGGTGAAAATTACCTTATTTTTATTTCAGTTATGTGATTTTACATTCTGTTTTAACAAACCTTATTAACATCAAAATTATTTAGTCATTTCACTTAACAAAGAATGTTGTAAACTTGAAGCATTGTCAAAATCCGTCAACTCATTACCATTAATAGCTTGTGGTACTTTGGAACCTTCTAATGGTTTACCGAGTACCTGCGACGCTAGTACTAAACCTTTATGCTCCATAACAGAATGGGTATAAAAGTTAATCAAATCTTGCTGAGTAATTTTTTTCAATTGATTGATTTTTTTCTCACGTGAATCAAATTTAAAGCGTGATAAACGATAATCTGACAGATAAAGATTTAATTCTTCCTCTAGCGTTTGTGGCGGCATTGTCAATTCATTGAGCACGCCTTTTTTATATTGCTCAACATCTTGATCGGATAATTCTTTCAATTTACTTAACATGTTAGGATAAAAATCTTGATAGCGTTTAAGTAAATAATCAGGATCATACTGATTACTTTGAATTAAAAATCCTAATCCTGACGATTCACCTATGGTAAACGGAATGGTAAACACGGCATAACCAAGCTGCTCGTTACTGCGCAACTGCTCATAAAAAGAAGGTTCAATCATTTTGGTCAGCGTATAACTTAAAACTTGTCCCTCGATTTCACTATAATTCGCTGGAATATATCCAATCATTAAAGCATTGTCGCTCGAAGTTGCATGTTGCGTAATTTTTGCTGTCTGCGTCGATGTTATTTTTATCGTTGGTTTTGGTTCAAACTCGATATTCGCATCCAACGTTTTTTGTATTTCCTGATAAAGTTTGAGTGAATTATCGTTCGATATATTCCCTAAACTGATCATATAAGGAACGGATTTCGACAGTAACTTATCACGATAAGCCAATACATCATTCACACTGATATCCGCTGTTATTCGGCGTTTATCACTGCGTTCGAAGTAAGGAATATAAGATAAAGCTTTAACTGGTTGCATCGATAATAAATAACTATTAGCATGATCGGCGGCATCAAGTTTTTGAAGATACCAGGATTTCGCTAATGCTAAACTTTGCTCATCAATATTAACATTTCGATAGCTATTTAAGATAGCGGTTATCATATCTGGCAGATGTTGATTAAAGCCCGTTGCAGTGATCATTAGTCCATTATCACCCGAACATGATAAAGACATACCTGCGACACCTGCCTGAAATTCTAACTGCGCTAAATTTCGACTGACAATATAATCAAGTAAATAAAAAATGACCTGTGATTTTACATCTTTAAATGCCTCGTTATTGCGCAATGAAACCACTATGGCAGCTTTCGGATCTTGTTTAAAATATTGACTAGCTAAATGAATATGATTTCCCCGTTTGTTAAACTCAACGGCTGGTAATGGAGTTTCACTTTGCTTTACAATCGAAAAGTCATCGGGGATATAAGGATTGAGCGCTGGTAAGGTAAACGAGAAATCTTTACCTAACTCTGTCCAATTTAATTTTTCTTCTTTAGTAATGTTATCAATTTTGTAAGGCGCTTCAACAAAATAAGCGGTTTTATTGGTTGCTTGATTCGGTGAAATCGTCCATATCCGGGCATTATCGGCAGTTAAACTTTTTAGTCGGGCGATAATTGCAGACTTATCAAAATGCGTTGCAATATAATCTGAATTAAGGACATTTTGAATTGGATATAGCAACATCTGATCCGATAACCATTCAACATAGGACATATCCCGTTCAATATCTTGATATTTAAATCCTAAATCTAAAACTTTCTTAAACTCCTCATAATAAGCTTCGGTTACACCTTCTTTTTGAATTAACTGCAAATAATTAAAAATAGCGCCAATAACTTTATCTTTCTGGCTAAGCCCTGCATCGGTTAAACTGACATTAATACTAAAAATACCACTATTGCCATATCGATTAGGTGAAATCGAGGAGGATATACTTTCGATTAATCCTTGTTTTTGAAGTTGGTCAGATAATGTATTTTGGCTACTATTACTAATTAAATAAGTGATATATTCATCACTTTTATCGGCAAATTTAGCTAAATTGTTTTCAATGGGAAATTGCAATAACAACAACTTTTTAGGTTGTGCAGGAATCATATAAATTTGTTTACCTAACGAATCCGACGTCATTGCCTGCTTATCAATTTTTGGCGCAATAGTATGGCGATTGGGAATCTTTCCATAGGTATCTTCGGCTAATTTTGCCAATTTATTTATCGATTGATTACTGTAAATGACCCCGACCATAATATTGGCAGAATAATAATCGTGATGAAAATTGACTAAGGCATCTTGTAGTTTACTGTCTGGCTTATCACTTAATGTTTCTAAGTTACCCCCTGAAAATTGTGATGCAGGATGTTCGGGATTAATGGTTTCAGCATTAACTTGTTCAATTCTAAAACCATCATTGGATCGTGCCATAGTCAATTCGGCATTAACGGCATTGCGTTCTTTATCGGCAAATTTAGGATCTAAGATAGGCTCGGCAATGGCATCAGCTAAATAATCCAATGCTTTATCAAAAGCACTATTTTCAACTTCAAAATAAAATGCGGTACGATGTGCGGCAGTACTTGCATTATAACTGCCGGTGTGACGGCTTAAAAATTTAGAAAAACTTGCTGGTTTAGGATACTTTTTTGAGCCCATAAGTACCATGTGCTCAGTATAATGCGCTAAGCCTTGCTGTGCTTTTGGATCTTGCAATGAACCAACCGGTAGTGCTAGTGAGCCAAGCGATTTGACTGCATTGGGATCAGACACCAGTAACACCTGCATTTTGTTTGGTAACTCAATCACTTCATATTGACGTTTATCTCGTTCACTTTGTTGTACCTTTTCCAATAATACAGGGTGAACAAGCTTATTATCAATTGCGCTAGAAGAGTTGGAAATAATGAATCCTAACGCAGTAAAAATAATCAATTTAATTTTCATCTTATTCATATAATTTTCCCATTTAAAAAACTATTATAGTCTTAATTCAACAATTAAGGGCAAAAAAACATAAATAAACAATAGCTATCAAACTAAACAAAACTACACCAAATATTTCTATTCTTTGTTATATGTATTTTATATAATCCACGCGTTTGGATAACCTAAACCATGTAATTAAAATTACATCATCCTGTGATATTACCTAAGATTTCTATTTTTTGCTGATTCAGAACAACTCATTGATTAATTTACATCATTTCAATAGTGCTTTGATTCATACACAAATAAAAATAAAAACATAGATTTTGAAATATATTGAATTAAGGTGGTTTTATGTCTTATAAGTTAGTCTTAATGCTAAGTTTTTTTGCCTACAGTTCTACTATATTAGCAAACCCAATTTATGGAAATAACGCAATCAAAGCAGAACAATTATTAAATGAAAGCATTGAAGCAAAAAAAATGCAAAATTTTAATCTCGCTGCGCAAAAATTAGAATCTGCGCTTGTACTATCACCAACTAATTCAGACATACTTGTCCAACTTGGATTTAACTATTATGCGCTGAAAAACTTAGATCAAGCAAAACAAGCGTTTCAAAAGGCTTTAGTCTTAGCCCCCAATTATGTCGATGCCCAATACGGATTGGTCAGCGTTGTGTTAGCACAAAATATTGATAATCCAAGTGAAGCTGAATTACTACTTAATCACTATTTAACGCAATCACCCAATGATACCCAATTGTTAACATTAAAAAAAACAATCACTGACATCAAAAAATCGATTCATTACTGGACACTCAATGTTGCTGGTACTCATAGTCATTTAACAAAATCTTATGCTGACTGGAACGAAATGGAGTTTGCGCTATCTTACAAACTGTCTAAAACAAGTACGATTACAGGTCATGTTGCTCAATCTCATCGTTTTAATATGAATGATCAAAGAATTGGTACAACATTTTGGCATACGCTAAATGATCGTGCTTACGGCTACTTATCAGGCTTTACCGCGACGTCTAAAAAATTCTTTGCACGTTATACTTTAGCAAGTGGTGCTGACTATGTATTATTATCATCAACAAATAAATATTTTAATTCCCTTCATATCACATTGGATTTAAAGTTCGACCACTACAACGACGGAAATATCAAAAGTATTACGCCAGGGATTGAGCAATACTTCTTGAATGACCGATTATCAATTGCCGGTAAGTGGTACAATACTTATGATCAGGATAATAATCATACCAACGGTTTTCTAATTAAGCTAACCGCAACACCAATCGAAAAATTGCATCTATTTATCGGTTACTCAAATGCTCAAGAAACATCAGATCGTTCTAACCGCTATAATCATTCATTAATCAAGGCGAAAGCACATTTCGTGGGTCTAACGTATGATGTTTCTGACAGATTAAGTCTTCAATTTAACTACACTGCTGAAGGTCGAAAAGACACCAACCGCAACCGTAATTTGTACAACAAGAAAACATTAGGATGTGGTATAAAATGGACATTTTAATACGGTATATGAATATTTACAATGTCAGTATGATTTTTGCTGGTCTGATAATTGTTTTTATCACGTCAATAATTTATCTTGATCGAAGATATCATCGGAAAAGATTTAATGATTTAAAACTAAAATTAATCGATTTGATTGCACAAAAAAGTAAAGTAAACGCCTTTTATGCAAGCAAAATATCGAAATATGCATTAAATTCCGTCGACTTAATTGCCGCTTTTTTTGCTGAAAAACAGTTCAATGAGCTTGAACCGGTATTACCGCTGTTTGAAAATGAAGTATTTCAAAAAAAATTGCGCACTTTATTAAAAAAAGGAACGACGAAAGAACGCATTGATGCCGCAAACATGTTGTCTTACTACCCTTCCACACAAACCTTTGCGGCGTTGAAACATGCTTGTAAAAACCATAACCAAGAAGTTGCTGTTGCAGCAGCGCTGAGTTTAGCGATCAGTAATCCTAACGTGACTCTTGCTGAACTCATAATCTTATTGTCTAATTCAATATCGCAAAATGGTCTATTTTGTTTTTTACGATTAGTTCCATCCTATAAGCTTTTAGAGTTTGAAACCGAACTAGCAAATCAACAATTTAGCAAAATTGTTGATAATCTATCTAACATCTTAACCCAAATTTCTATAAATTATATCACGCCTTACGCTATGTTAGCTAAAGAAGATAGACGCGATTATATGCGGGCGTTTTATGAATCGTTAATCGATTTACAAAATAGTTCTTCCGGTATTATTCACAGCTGTTATCTACTTAATTTTATTAATGAATTTTGCTATCAAGAAAAGATATGTAGTATTGAAGAATTGATAACAGAATATTTTGATTTTACGACTAAGCGATTTGTCCATATCCTCGATAAAAACAACAATATTTTCAAAATTAAACACGGGTAAACTTTATGAACAATGATTTATACTATGCAATCAAGCTTTGCATGGAAGTGCTGGTTATTCTCATAATGATTGTCGGACTTTTACAAGTGCTCATCTATTTTTTGCAACTTATCATTTCTGTTTATGTACTAATTAAAGCGCGAGATAACGATAAAAAAATTCAGAATATTAAAAAGAATGAAGGTATTTTACCGGCTATCTCTATTATTATGCCTGCCTATAATGAAAGCGTTACCATTATCGATAGTATTGAATCGATGCTCGCAACGGAATACCCTAATGTTGATATTATTGTGATTAACGATGGCTCAACCGACAATACTTTTCAATTAATTTATGACCATTTTCGATTACAAGAAACCGCCCATCATTTAAATAATGTGGAACAAAATCACCTATCTCATGCCAAAATAAGAGGGGTTTATATCTCTCAAAAAGATAGCCGTCTTCGCGTGATTGATAAAGTCAATGGAGGCAAAGCCGATGCACATAATGCGGCAATCAATTTAAGTCAAGCCCCTATCGTTTGTCTCATTGATGCTGATTCCATTTTAGAACCCGATGCATTAACTAAAGCGGTTATTCCTTTTATTTACAGTCCTAAAACTATTGCCGTGGGTGGAACCGTCCGAGTTGCAAACAGTTGTTTGATTAATAAAGGGGTGGTAACAAAAATAAAACTATCACGAAAGTACATTGTTCAATTACAAGCATTGGAATATATGCGTTCATTTTTAATGGCTAAAGTGGCCTGGAATCATATTAAAATATTACCGATTATATCAGGCGCATTTGGCTTGTTCCGTCGAGATTTAGCCATAAAAATTGGTGGTTTTTCGGCTGACTCGGTTGGTGAAGATTTTGACTTTACGGTAAAATTACATAAACTAATCTATGATACCAAAGCCAATTATAAAATAGAATATGTCCCAACTGCGGTATGCTGGACTCAAGTACCCGAAAAATGGAAAGTATTAAAGAATCAACGAATACGTTGGCATATTGGTGCATTGCAAACTTATTTGCATTTTCGGGAGTTTACTTTTAAGTTAAAATATAAAAGATTAAGTTTTATTCTTTTACCCTTTTCGATTTTAACCGATATTTTAGGGCCGATTGCTGAATTATTAGGTTATGTATTATTACCTCTTTTTTGTTATTTTGATGTGGTCGATGGTAATTTAATTTTATCCTATTTTTTACTTGTTATTAGTTACAATATTTTAATCACCTCGACTGCCATTGCCATTGACGGCCTCTTGCTAAGAGGATTAGATAAAATCAGATATTTTGTATCACTACTTTTTATTTCGCTGATTGATAATTTTGGCTATCGACAAATCTGTTTATATTGGAAATTTAAAGGTTTCTTCCGTTTGAAAAAAGGTAAATTATCTTGGGGAAAAATGGAGAGAGTTAAATTTGATAAATAACATTAAACGACTATCAAGCAATGTACTATTTATTCTAATTACTGTCATGCCTGCGGCTTTTGCGGGTAATGTGTCGATGTTGAACAACCTTAAAAACACCGAAACGAGCCAATACGATACGGCATTGCAACATGATTTGTCGAATCCTAATAGCGATTCGGTTTTAAGCGCCGTGGTAAATACAACGCAAATTATTGAGCAGGTAGCAATGAGTGATCCGGTTCCAATTATGATTGATCAAAATCAACCCTTATCACTTGATACATCCCCTCAACCAGATAGTTCAAATTTTCCAAAACTGGACATTGAACAATCAACACATTCAAATACACTGATTGATAACTTAACTTATCCGGAAAAAAACCGCAATCTTGCTATGTGGAATTGGAAAGCAACCACATGGAATAACTCACCTAACCAATTTATCACAAAGATAAAATCAAAAGGGATCAATCAGATTTATTTACAATTATTTATTGAAAACCAGCAAATTGAATATGAAGAACAGCTAATAAATCTCTTAGACATCGCATTTCAAAATGGTATTGAGATCATTGCTGTTGAAGGAGCAGCAGAAATGATACTTGAAAGTGGTTTACAAAATGCGATTGAACGTAATCAGATAATTAAGCAATTCTGTCAGCGACGTATAAATAAACCTTGTCTTGCTGGAATTCAATATGATATAGAACCCTATTTATTAAGTGATTATGACCAAAATAAAGATCTGATTTGGCAACAATGGGCACAAGCGATAAAAAAATTGAGTGAAAGTTGGGGAGGAAAAATTGAGATTGTAGTCCCATTTTGGTTAAAAGATATTAATCAAAGCAAGCAAATTATCCAGTATATTGAACCTTATTCCTTAAAATATATTATCATGGTTTATCGTACTGATTATGAACTAATTTATGATATCAGTGCTAAATGGTTATCATGGGGAGATGAAAATCTTCATAAAATCGTTATTGCCCTTGAAAATGGTATACTCAGTGAAGAATTCGAAAAATATTACTCCTATGACCAAACGAATAGTGAAATCGAAGAAGGGTCAAATGATGAGAATTCTGATGTTAATTCAACTGATCATATAGTTGACTTCACAGAAATTAGCTTTGAAGGTAAAGAAGATGAGCTATTTGGCATGATTAATGCCTTGACTGAAGTATTTTCAAACTGGAGTTCTTTCGATGGTTTTGCTATTAATGGGCTTGATGTTGAAGAAGATTAAATAAGAGCTAGTCACCTAGCTCTTCTTAATTGGCATTATCGGTTATACCAAAAACGGATAAATGAAGTTTACATTAATGCTCACGTGTTTTTCTAAATTCAACATCCGGATAACGTTCCTGTGTTAAATTCAAATTCACCATACTTGGTGCAATGTAAGAAAGATTATCGCCACCATCCAGCGCTAAATTTTGTTCACATTTACGTTTAAATTCTTCCAATTTTTTCACATCACTACATTCTACCCAACGGGCGGTTGTGACGTTCACCGGTTCATAAATGGCTTCTACATTGTATTCCGATTTTAAGCGCGCAACCACAACATCAAATTGCAGCACACCGACCGCTCCGACAATCAAATCATTGTTGGATAAGGGTCTAAATACCTGTACAGCTCCCTCTTCTGACAACTGCACCAATCCTTTTAATAGCTGTTTTTGTTTAAGCGGATCTTTTAATCGTATCCGTCGGAACAATTCAGGCGCAAAATTAGGGATACCAACAAATTTAAAATCTTCACCCTGCGTAAACGTATCACCGATTTGAATCGTACCATGATTGTGCAATCCAATAATATCACCGGCATAAGCTTCTTCGACATGTTCACGATCACCTGCCATAAATGTCAAGGCATCAGAAATATTCACATCTTTGGCAATCCTCACATGGCGTAACTTCATGCCCTTTTCATACTTCCCTGACACGATACGCATAAAAGCAACTCGGTCACGATGTTTTGGATCCATATTAGCTTGAATTTTAAAGACAAAGCCACTAAATTTTTCTTCTGAGGATTTCACTTCTCGCTTATCCGCTTGACGAGGTTGTGGTGTTGGCGCCCAAGCAGTTAAGCCATCAAGCATATGATCGACACCAAAATTACCTAACGCTGTACCAAAAAAGACAGGGGTTAAATCACCAGATAAAAAAGCATCCAAATCAAACTCATTTGATGCACCTTGAACCAGTTCTAGCTCTTCCCGCAATTGCAGAGCTAAATCCTCACCCACCGCTGTATCTAATTCGGGGTTATTTAACCCTTTAATAATACGTACATCCTGAATAGTGTGACCTTTACCCGATTGATAAAGATAGGTTTCATCTTTTTTCAAATGATACACGCCTTTAAATAACTTACCACAACCAATCGGCCAAGTGATCGGTGCACATAGGATATTAAGCTCGTTTTCAACTTCGTCAAGCAGCTCCATTGGATCACGAATATCACGGTCTAACTTATTCATAAAAGTTAAAATTGGGGTATTACGTAACCGTGTCACTTCCATTAATTTACGAGTACGATCTTCCACCCCTTTAGCCGCATCAATGACCATTAAACAGCTATCCACTGCTGTCAATGTGCGATAGGTATCTTCCGAAAAGTCTTCATGCCCGGGGGTATCAAGTAAATTGACTAAACAATCATTATATGGAAATTGCATCACAGAAGTTGTGATAGAAATACCACGTTGTTTTTCCATCTCCATCCAGTCAGATTTTGCATGTTGAGCATTGGCTCCCCGCCCTTTTACCGTTCCGGCAGTTTGAATTGCGTGACCGAATAACAAAACCTTTTCGGTAATCGTGGTTTTACCGGCATCAGGGTGCGAAATGATAGCAAAAGTGCGACGAGCATTAACTTCGTCTAAATAAGCTTGTTCTGTCATAAAATTAACGTTCATTAACCTGTACAAAAATAATCGAGCATTTTAACAGGTATCGCTATGCATTGCCATGAATGTATTACCTGTGATTTTCCTTATTTAATTATCTCTGCATAATATCTTCACTAGCCTAGCCAATTTGTACATTTACAGTATAAAATAGCGCTGAACTACGCAAAAGTTTTATCAAAACGGAACTTTCTATGAATATTCGTGATTTGAAATTATTTTTACATTTATGTGAGACGTGTCATTTTGGCATGACAGCTAATGCTATGCATGTTAGCCCATCGACTTTATCACGGCAAATCCAACGCATGGAAGACTATTTTGGTCATCCGCTTTTTATACGTGATAATCGGCAAGTTCAAATCACCCAAGTTGGCGAAAAGGTCAAACGTTTTGCACTCCAAGTTATTAGTCAACATCAGCAATTAAAACAAGAGTTAGAATTATCCAATCAACAGCTCATTGGTGAATTAAGACTTTTTTGTTCAGTGACAGCCGCTTACAGCCATTTACCCGACATTTTAGACCAGTTTCGTATACATTACCCACTGATTGAAATCAAATTATCAACTGGCGATGCGGCAGATGCCGTTGAAAAAGTCCAGTCTAACGAGGCGGATCTCGCTATCGCAGGCAAACCGAAACAATTGCCTGCTGGTGTTGAATTTTTAAAATTTGGTGAAATTGAAATGGTTTTGT
Source organism: Gilliamella sp. CG35 (assembly GCF_046635745.1). Lineage (NCBI taxonomy): Bacteria > Pseudomonadati > Pseudomonadota > Gammaproteobacteria > Orbales > Orbaceae > Gilliamella > Gilliamella sp. CG35. Next base: position 21,226 of record NZ_JBIDFH010000006.1, on the reverse strand, counting down.
TAATACCCAAACTTAATAGCACCTTTAGTGATAAACTTCATCAAAAAAAGCCCGATTGGCATAATATCCCTTTCATTTTACCTGAGCATGGCCCAAGCCGACAACGTATTGATCTTTGGTTTAAGCAACAGAAAATTACCAGCCCTAAAATTTATGCCACCGTTGCCGGACATGAAGCCATTGTCTCAATGGTGGCATTAGGCTGCGGTGTTGCCCTATTACCGAAAGTTGTGATGGAAAACAGTCCCGAAAGAATAAGAGAGCGTATTACTGAATGGTCAACCAACTTAATGCAACCTTTTGACATAGGAATGTGTGTCCAAAAAAGGCGATTATCCGAAAAAATTATCGCGGCATTTTGGAACCTATCCAATCTAAATCATACCAAAAATTAGAAAATAATTTATAATGGATTTGTCATTCAAAAACTAACATTAACAGGATTGTTAATGTTTTTGATTGCAATGAATGATACGCAACTATTTAACAGTCTGACTATCAAAAAGGAATATTTGAAATGCAATTGCACAACTTTCACGTTAAAACATTATTATCATTATTACTTTTTAGCTCCACACTTATTCCAATTTCCTTGCACGCTCAACAAGATATTCAGACCGATTCTTCTCAAAATTACTCAATCTCAGCTCCCGACTGGCTACTTACCGAAGAAGCCGTTTATTACGATGGTGACAGTGATGACCTCGTTACGGCAGGTTTAGGATTTACTACCTTATCCACGTCAATTTATACCCCACATTTCAGTGATCCGACTCAGCCAACCATTCAAGAGCTACGGCAAGCAAAACTCAATCGTTTTATCAATATCAATAATGGTGAAGGCTCCTTATTTGGATTTAGACGCCAGGAATTAAGTCCCCTTTTTGATGGCAAAATTCCGGGATTTGAAATTTTAGCAACACTAAAATTAGAACAAGAAAAGGTGGGCATGTTACTGCAAATCCCGCTTGATTTTGATAAAAATAAACCATGTATTGTTGCAGTGCCTGCGACGGATTCAGACGGGTTATATAATGCAAAAGATGTGCAAATTCGTGGTTTATGGGGACTTCGGCACAATTGTGCGGTTGTTTATAATGATAAAGGTTTAGGCAATGGTATTTATGATATTGAGCATAAGCGTGGTTATGCCATAAATGGGCATACTCAATCTACTAATTTATTATTCGAACCCACTATTTTCAATAGAGATAGATTTATTAAAAAATATCCAAATCGCTATGCAATAAAACAACTCCATTCACGATTAAATTCTGAAGAAAGATGGGGCGAATTTGTATTAAAATCCATTGAATTTGCTTTTTATGCCCTTAATACACAATTCCCTTCTGATTCTAAGTTTCATTTTAATAAGGATAACACAATAGTTTTAGTTTATGGTGCAAGTGATGGTGGCGGTGCAGCATTAAAAGCAGGTGAACTTGATACTGACAATGTCATTAAAGGTATCGTTGCGGTTAATCCACAAATTCAACCCAATGTTGAAAATAGCACCGTTTCCATTCAATATAATAAAAGTGCTCCTCAAAAAATCGATTATAAATCAATTGCTGATTACAGTAGTTATGCGTCCCTGTATATTCCTTGTGCTATACCTGCTATTGTAGCTAAGCACAAAACGATCACTATTCCGTTTGCCGACAAATACCTTTATTCGCAAAACCGTTGTGATGCGCTAAAAAAAGAAAACTTATTAACAAAAGGTACCCCTGAAGAAGCACTTGAAAAATTACATAGCTATGGTTGGACGCCATCAATGGATATCCAACTCCCTTATTTTTATTATAAAGAAACAATTGGATTGCCTTATCAATATATCAGTGCCTATGGTCATTTTGATGTCACCGATAGAATGTGTGGTTACTCGGTCGCAAGTACGCAACAAAATCCGATAAATTATCAAGGTAAAGTTGCTAGTTTACACGAAGTGACATTTCAACAGCTATGGTCTTTTGCAACGGGTCATTTACCGATATGGTTAACGGATGATTCAACGGCTTTAGCACTGGTTAATAATGAAGATGCCTATTCACCAAGAAGCGATTTCTTTTCGGGTTCAGATAACAAAAAAGCCATTGACTATAATGCTAAGGGCGCCATATGTTTATATAAAAAATTAACGCATCCTCGAGTTAAATTTGGCATTAATCAAGTGAGTGCATCAGCAAATTTACATGGCACAAAAACCCTTATCGTTCATGCTCGTCATAACGTTAAACAGCTACCTGATTATACTGCACGTGCTTATGTCGCATTAAATAGCCAAGTAGAAGGTAACGCCTCGCAACTGCGCTATTATGAGATTGAAAACACCAGCTACTTGGATGGCACTTATCCATTTGATAATTCGCTCTTACCAATTGATTATTATGGGGAAGATGCCATGGAATGGTTATGGTTTCATTTAACGAATCATGCCTCTTTACCTGAAAGCCAGGTTGTTCGTGCAAAAGCCAGAGGTGGTAAAATAGGTTTTGCTCCACAATTGACCGAAAATACGCTTGTCCCTATTTCGCAAACACCAAACCAAAAGGATTTAATCACGACTGAAAACGGGAAAATTATATTACCCAATTAGTATCTACGGTAATTAGCAATCCGCTTAGGACAGATCCAAGTTATTAATTCACATTTGTTAAGTCTAATTTTACATTAATAACAGGTAGTCCTAGCGGTGATGATAACTAAATAGGATCAGCTATTATTAAACGACACATTTTAGGATACAAATTAAAAAACAGCGATTCGAATTCTTTGTAGTGCTGCTTAATATCATAAATAGTCTCTTTTAATAACCATAGCTTTGGTCGTCGGGTGGCCATACCATTAAGCACTTTTCCAACAAACTCAAGATTTGCGTAATTTTCTAACCATTTTCCATGCCACATAGACTGAATAAAATGCTGATAATGTTCAGGATAGAGATGAATAAAGGGCTGAATTTGTTGTCTGGTGTATTGGTCAAATTCAGACACTGATTGCCCCATGCCATAATCAGTCCAATGTTTAGATAAAAAATGATCCCATACAATATCAAGTGCAATCGGTGCGACACGTTGATGCGGTTTGATAAAGTGTGTTTTGGCTTGTTTCACTTCAGTCAAACTGTCGACCATGCTATCAATTTTACGATGTAACATGATACCGTCGGCTATCGTTTGCGGATAAACAAGATAAGGATCCCCTTTAACAAAATCAGCCACACTATTGCCAATTAAGGAGCTATTAGCTAAAGTGGCAAGATGTAAATGAGCCAGAATGTTCATCTTAATTACACGTTACTATTCACGATGTTTAAACTCCCCTTCAGCAAAACCATGTCGCCAATAACTAATAATATGAAATGCATCGGGGGGTAAATGAGGATAATTATCTTTAAGCGTATGTCGAATTTGCTGGGCTAAATCCCGCTCCATTCCGCCCCAAATAAGTAAATTATCACTATGGACAATATTCGCTTTTTTTATTGTTTCAACAAGTTGATTTGGCTGATTAACATCTTGTATCAGCCAGTTAACATGAGTATTTAGACTATTCTTCGGTAAAGCCATAATATCTGTTGGGTGATTGACTTCGATAAACGCTTGAACATTAACATTGTTAGGTAGGTGTTCAAGCGTATAACAAATGGCAGGTACAGCTGTTATATCACCAATCAACACCAAACTTTGCTGATTAAACATAAGTTTTGCCGCTGTGCCGACTAAACCTATCTGATCATTGACTTTAGCCTGCTGAGCCCAAACCGAAGCTAATCCCTCTTGATGAATGGCAAAATCAATCGTTAATTGCTGTGTCGTTTCATCATAATGACGAATACTGTAACTGCGAGCCAATTGACGAATCTTGTCATTTATCAGAATTTTATTATTGTCGTCTAATTGTGGAAAAATTATCGTTCCCGTTGAAGGATCAGCAAACAATAATTTTAAATGAGGACAAATCCATAAAGGATTAACCGTCAGCTGTTTATCACAACTAAAGTTAATTCGAATAAAACTATGCGATAACCTTTCAATTCTCAATACCGTTAAAAGTGCATTAACAATAGATGTTTGTTTTTTTCCTGTCATTATGGCTAACCTAATATTTCATTTTTAACTATCATACAACAAAACTTAAATTTTTAGGCTATCTTTTCAATTATTGCTCAGAAACACAGACAAACACACTCCACACAATTAGGCGGAATGTGATAACAGATGATGACAGTTTAAATTAATAAGTCAGTGAACCAAACGCATTACGCCAATCTTGTTCAAATTTTACTATCGCTGCATCTACAGCTGGATCGGAGATAAATAGTTCAGCTACATCCACCGGTAAGGTAATAGATTCACATCCGGCTAACAGACAATCTAATGCTTGCCTAGGTGTGCGAAAACTTGCCGCCAATACCATAGTTTGAGGACAATGTAACGCTAACAGTTTTTGTAACTCTTGCACGGTATCTTTACTGTTGCCGCCTTGGGCATCAATTCGATTGACATAAGGCGCAATATATTTAGCCCCAGCTAGCGCACCTAATAATCCCTGCCCTGCGCCATAAACAGCAGTGCCTAAAGTAGGGATTCCTTGTTGTGTTAAAGCTCTAATCGCTTTCAGTCCTTCTGCATTAACAGGAATCTTAGTAACAATATTGGGTACGACTCTTCTGAGTTGTTCTGCCTCTTTTATCATGGATGATGCATCGCTTGAAAGTACCTGTGCAAACAGTAATTTATCGGCGCCTAATAAATCATGCAGTGTCGATAATAAGGTAAAGAGTGATTGACCGGATTTTGCCACAATGCTTGGATTGGTTGTGACGCCTTTAATCGGTAAAATGGGGGCTAGACGTTTAATGGCTTCAATATCGGCGGTATCTAAATATAACTCCATGGTTAACTCCTGCTGAATGTTCAAATCATTAATCACTGTATTGATATCATACTAGATAATATTAAACCGATAGCCTAGATGACAATCCTGCAATTTACTGGATATTTGTACGCTTAATAAGAAAATGTGAGTGAGATCACACTAAAAACATTTTAAGAATATCCTAATGATAAAATTAACGATTTACTTGATACTTTAAAATACTATTTGGCAGTATATAATCATGGTTACGATACATAACTCGATTTATCTACGATATTATTTTATGAAGATAGCGATATGGCGATAACGATCAATGAAGTGTTAGCAAAATGCCTTAATCATCAACAAACGAATCAGATATATTTTGCTAATTATGCTCAATCAGCACCACTACTTGCTGATCAAGTCAGTTTACCCAGAATAGAAATCATGATAGAGGGAAAACAATCCATACAATGGGCAGACTATCAAGGAAACATTATTGAAAAAACGTTATTTCCTAGCGATCTTTTATATATTACAGCACAAAGTTGGAGCAAGCCCGCTTATACAACCCCCTTCACCACATTAAGCATCCTGTATGATAAACAACAAATTAGCATGACTATCAACCAGTGGGACGGTCAAGCACTGACATCTTATGATCAAATTAATGTACCTAGGCGAGGAGCACGTATTGGGGCGTTTATCATTCAAGCGCTAGCTGAACTAACTTGGCAGCATCAGCCTTGCGAGCGTGCTCCTACCGCTTATCATCTTATTCAAAGCTTATTAAGTCATACCTTCGACTTACTGAATGTTGATGTCGAAACCTCAACCAAAACAGTTAGCTTATTTGAGGCAATTCGGCAATATATTGATAGCCATTTTCGTGACGATATCACCCGAGATTTTCTCGCTAAAATGTTCTATATTTCACCCAATTATCTATCTCACCTATTCCAGCGAGAAGGTAAAATAGGTTTGAATGAATATCTTACCCATGTACGTCTGGAATATGCAAAAACTCGCCTTAGAGACTATGATTTAAATATCAAAGATATTGCCTTGGCTTCAGGTTTCAAAGATAGTCACTATTTTTGTCGAATCTTCAGAAAAAAAACTGAACGTACCCCTACCGAATACCGTCGCCAATATCATAGTAAATTATTACCGATGACGGATAACAACAAAACTAGTTAACTAAATTAATGGTTGTAAAAAGTAATTTCATTTGATATAGTTTCAAATGAAATTATCTAAATAAGGTGATGTGATGGCAATCCCGATAGCAACCGTTGAAAAACTGATTGAAAAATTTAAAGCTCGTGGACTCTCTTCAAACTATGACGAGATTTTTTTAAGTCGCTTATTGCAATTTAGTACCGAAGCACTATTAGAAAATTTGAATCAAACCTACCGACATTATCAATTAGATGATAAATTATTTGCGGTTTTATTAGTGATTAACGCCTTTCACCCTGAAGGGGTAAAACCATCGAAAATCAGTGAATTAACCAATTTTACTCGCGTACAAGTTACCCGTTTTGTTGATACACTGGTGGGAAATGACTTAGTCGCCCGCCAAGCTGATCCGCATGACCGCCGCTCACATTGCTTAATTTTAACCCAAAAAGGCATCAATTTTTTTCAATATGAAATACCGCCCATGGAAAAAAAAGTGGTTCAAGCTTGGCAAGTTATTACTCAAGAAGAACGCCAGCAGTTACGCTCAATTTTAACTAAACTTTTAAAACATCTTGCCGAGTAAACTAAATGAGAATATCCATGAAACAAAAAGGGCTTATCTCCCTGTTAATATTAATCATTATTGCAGTAATTTGGGCAATTTGGTTCATGTATAAAAGTCCTTCATCGCTGATTTTATATGGTAATGTGGATATCCGAACGGTAAACAGTAGCTTTCGTGTATCAGGACGCTTAATACAATTAAATCACGAAGAAGGTGATTCGATTAAACAAGGTGATCTATTAGCTAAACTGGATGCAAAACCTTATCAAATCGCTTTAAATAAAGCGAAAGCAAATTTAATGGTAAAGCAGGCGCAACTTGATTTAATGATAACCGGATATCGTAAAGAAGAAGTTGCCCAAGCAGCAGCACAAGTTTTACAATATCAAGCAAGTTATGATTATGCTGAAAATAACTACCAACGCATGGTCAAATTGATGAAATCATCATCCATTTCTAAAGATCAACTTGAAAACAGTTTAACCTTACGTAATCAAGCTAACGCTAATTTACAAACAGCAAAGCAAAAACTTGATCAACTTACTAATGGTTACCGAAAAGAAGAAGTTGAAGCTGCACAAGCCACCGTGCAAGCGGCTAAAGCCGAGTTAGACCAAGCGGAACTTAACTTATCGGATACCGAACTTTATGCACCAACCGACGGCACCATTTTAACTCGGGCAGTAGAATCAGGCACAATGTTAACCGCAGGATCCCCGATTTATGCTATATCTATAGACAGACCTGTCTGGGTACGTGCTTATATTGACGAGGTCAATTTACATCAAGCCACTCCGGGTAGAACTGTCTATGTTTATACCGATTCACAGCCAGATAAACCTTATATTGGACAGATTGGTTTTGTATCGCCTACGGCCGAATTTACACCTAAAACCGTCGAAACCCCTGTATTACGTACAGATTTAGTTTACCGCTTACGTATTCAAATCCGTCAAACTGGTGACGGTCAAGCGGATGATATGTTGCGCCAAGGCATGCCGGTAACGATTAAATTTGCAGAATAATCGCTATGACTAAACAAAATCGCCAGCAAATCAAACTCACTCATGTGACCAAAGTGTTTAAGCAAAAAAATCAGCAAGTCACTGTCGCACTAAAACCTTTATCGACAACAATTTTTGCACAGGGTGTGACAGGATTGGTTGGCCCTGACGGTGCAGGGAAAACAACACTATTGCGTATGCTGGCAGGCTTGCTTTCGCCAAGTGCAGGTCAAATTAATGTTGCGCAATATAATCCGACTGAAGATCGGGATCAATTGCGCGCAATTTTAGGCTATATGCCCCAAAAGTTTGGTCTTTACGAGGATTTGACGGTTAGTGAAAACCTTAATTTATTTGCTGATCTGCGACATATCAAACAAGAAGAACGTCAACAAATTTTTGCCAAACTCCTAAAATTCACCAATTTAACTAAATTTACCCAACGTTTGGCGGGCAAGTTATCGGGGGGAATGAAGCAAAAATTGGGGTTAGCATGTACTTTGCTTGGCGATCCACAAATATTATTACTTGATGAGCCTGGTGTTGGCGTGGATCCTATTTCACGCCAAGAACTTTGGCACATGGTTCATCAACTAGCCAAAGAAGGGATGTTAATTATCTGGAGCACCTCTTATCTTGATGAAGCCGAGCAATGTGAAACAATTTTACTGATGAATCAAGGTGAATTACTCTTTCAAGGTCAACCCTCATGTTTAACTGAACGTGTCAAAGATCGAGTTTACCTGCTCGCTTCGCCAATTTCACATCGTCGGTTATTACAAACGGCCTTAAAACTCCCTGAAGTCAGTGACGGCGTGATTGAAGGTGATCGTATTCGCTTAATACTCAAGCCGAATCACGCCATTGAACAAGTCATAGCAAAACTTGGGACAACTAACATCACTTATCAACCTACCTTAGGACGGTTTGAAGATGCGTTTATTGACCGATTAGGCGGAATAACTCAAAAAGAATCAATATTAACTAAAATTATGCCGCAGGTTGCCGGTCTGCCAAACGATATTGTCATAGAAGCAAAAGATCTTACCCGAACTTTTGGTCATTTTATTGCAACGGATCATGTTAATTTTGCCATAAAGCGTGGTGAAATATTTGGTTTATTAGGGCCCAATGGCGCAGGTAAATCGACAACATTTAAAATGATGTGTGGTTTATTACCAATTAGTGATGGGCAAGCGTTAGTATTGGGATTTGATCTCAAAAAAAGTGCAACTAAAGTACGTGAACGCATTGGCTATATGGCACAACGTTTTTCTTTATATGACAGATTAACTGTATTCCAAAATTTAAGCTTCTTTTCAGGTATCTACGGCTTAATAGGCAGTGAACAAACACTGCGCATGAATGAAATGATAACCGCATTTAATTTTGAGCCTATTTTAGACAAAACACCAGAATCACTCCCCTTAGGATTCAAACAGCGATTAGCTTTAGCCTGTGCGTTAATGCATAAACCCGATATTGTGTTTCTTGATGAACCGACATCTGGCGTCGATCCTATCACTCGTCGTGAGTTCTGGATCCATATCAACAGTTTAGTCGAAAAAGGGGTTACGGTCATGGTCACCACTCACTTTATGGACGAGGCAGAATATTGTGATCGCATTGCATTAATTAATGGTGGTAAGTTGATTGCTTTAGGCTCCCCCAACCAACTTAAGCAATCGGTCGCATGCAACGCCACCATGGAGCAAGCCTTTATTAAATTGGTGAACGACGCTAACTCAGGGGCAACAACATGATATTTTCACTCTCTCGAACATTAACATTGTGTAAAAAAGAGATGAAACAGATTATTCGTGACCCGAGCAGTTGGATCATGTCAATTATTATTCCATTAATATTACTCTTCTTATTTGGCTATGGTATCAGTTTAGATTCCAATAAAATCCGTGTTGGGGTATTAGTTGAACAAAAAAGTCAACCTGCGCATGATTTTGTCCAAGTGTTAAATGGTTCCCCCTATATTGAACCCATATATCTGGATAATCGTTCAGCATTATCGGCAAAATTAAATGCTGGCGAAATTCGAGGTATGCTTATCATTCCAGTTAATTTTGCTCAACAAGTGCAAAATAGGCAAGCAGCCATTCAGTTAATTACCGACGGAAGTGAACCGAATACCGCTAATTTTGTACAAGGCTATTTAACCGGTGTGTGGCAAATCTGGTTACAGCAGCGCAGTCAACAGCAATTAATGAATAGTCAACCAATGATTGACATGACTTCACACGTTTGGTTTAACTCCGCAGCAATCAGCAAAAATTTTATTTTGCCCGGTGCAATAACCATTATTATGACGATAATTGGCTCGATATTGACGTCGTTAGTCGTTGCTCGAGAATGGGAACGTGGCACAATGGAAGCATTGCTCTCTACCCCGATGACCAAGTTGGAGTTCTTATTATCTAAATTGATTCCCTATTACTTAATCGGTTTAATAGCCTTAATTATCTGTTTTATTGTCACCGTAGGCATTATGCATGTCCCTTTTCGTGGATCCTTTACGTTATTGTTACTACTCAGCAGTCTATTTTTATTGGTGATTTTGCAACTTGGCTTATTAATATCCACGCTTACGCGGAATCAATTTAATGCCGCAATGATAGCGTTAAATGCGGCCTATTTACCTGCGGTCATGCTGTCAGGTTTTGTATTTGAAATCAATAGCATGCCCGCTATCATTCAACTAGTTACCTATATCATTCCTGCACGTTACTACGTCAATATTCTACAAACCCTCTTTTTAGCGGGCGATATTTTTTCAGTCATGCTGATTAATGCAGGCTTTTTACTGATGTGTTTATTGCTGTTATTTGTGGTGATTTTCAAAAAAACCCGAATGCAATTAGATTAAGGTAAAGGAGTAATACTATGTTAAAATTTTTCAACACTATCGCCTTTTACCGCACATTAACTCTAATCAAAAAGGAGTTAGCCCTACTTTGGCAAGACAAACAGACACGCATTATCTTAATCGTGCCAGTATTGCTACAAATTTTTATCTTTCCCTTTGCTGCAACCTTGAATGTCAATAATGCGACCATTGCCGTTTATCGCCCCACGATTGATGAACCGACGACGGAGTTAATCGATCGGCTAGCCCATGCCAGCAGTTTTTCAAACGTATTGATATTAAATTCACAGCAAGCCATTACTGACACGATTAATCATCAAAAAGCCTTGGTAGTGGTACAATTTCCTGCTGACTTCTCTCGCAAGTTACTGAATGGACAATCGCCACAAATTCAAATAATTTTAGACGGTCGTAAATCAAATAGTGCCCAAATTGCCGCTAACTATATTCAACAAATTATTATGCAATATCAGCAACAAAATATGAATCAAGATAAGGGAGGATTAATCGTTCGTCACCGTTATAACAGTAATTTAGACTATAAACATTTTATCTTACCTTCGCTGGTTGCACTTATTACCACCATTGGCGTTATGATCGTAACCTCGTTATCAGTAGCGAGAGAACGTGAACAAGGCACGCTTGACCAACTACGTATTTCACCTTTAATGACATGGCAAATTTTTGTTGGTAAAGCGATACCGGCAATCATTGTGGCAACATTACAAGGAACAATCGTACTTATTGCCAGTATTTTTATATATCAAATACCGTTTCAAGGATCGTTTATTTGGTACTATCTCTGTATGATGAGTTACGGACTCTCTTTAGTGGGATTTGGATTATTTATATCTGCACTTTGCTCAACTCAACAACAAGCCTTTATCGGCATTATTACCTTTATGGTGCCGGCTATTTTACTATCTGGTTTTATTGCGCCAATCGAAAACATGCCACTCTGCTTACAGTATTTAACTGAAATCAATCCAGTGCGTCACTTTATCGAATTGACTAAACAGATTTATTTAAAAAACGTCAATTTTTCAATCATCTGGCAAAGTCTATGGAAGCTCTATGCAATCACCATACTATTAGGAGGTATGGCTTATTATTTATTTAAAAAATATATGTGAATTTAAAGAGAGCCTCACCTAACCTTATATGTTTAAATCAAATTCTGTTAACTGTTTTAGGATTACAATCCAATCATGACAATTCCTATTTAATAAACTTTCAGTAAGAGAATTGAACAACCACAATCGGCAAGTATCCACCAAACCCAAAGCAAATAAACACTTACAATACTTGGCAATGGGACTTTGACAATTATCACTTGTAAAACCGTCACACAACAATGTTCAATTTTTTGGAGGGATGAGAGAATCAAGAGAAGATTATATTATCCCCTCTTGATTTGAGCGTGTTCAATATTAGCAAAACCACTTATTCAAAAATTCTGATTGACATCCGAATGTTTATCGTCGTTAATCTAGTTTAGGATGTTGATCGACTAAATCTTGACGCTGTTCTTGCAGATTCTCGATTTGTTCATCAATATCTTCAACTTTTTGTTCAATTGAATCAAAATGATCCGATAAAATTTCTTTTGCTTCGCGACGATTTGAAGCAGCGGGTGTGGCGCCTCTTAATGGTTGATTTGCGGTTTCTCGCATTTTTAAACCAGTGACTAACCCAACCATTGCCACAACCATCAAATAGTATGCAGGCATATATAAGTTATTGGTTTCTTCGACAAGCCAAGCTGCCACTGTTGGGGTTGCCCCGGCAATTAATACCGAGATATTAAAAGCGATAGCTAACGCACTAAACCGGATATTGGTAGGAAAAATAGCGGGTAAAATAGATGCCATCACACCTGTAAAGCAATTAAGTAGTATGGCAAGTATTAGTAATCCCAAAAAGATTAAACCAATATTATCACTATTAATCATCATAAAGGCCGGATAAGCAAGAATAAGTAACCCCACACTACCGCCAATAATAAAGGGTTTTCGCCCAATTTTATCGCTTATTAAGCCAATCATGGGTTGAACAAATAGCATACCAATCATAATTGCAATAATCAGCAATACACCATGATCGGAATGATAGTTTAAATCATGCGATAGATAACTTGGCATATATGTCAGCAACATATAATAGGTAACATTGGTCACGATCACTAAGCCCACGCAGACCATAAAACTCTTCCAATATTGGGTTAAAATCTGTTTTAACGTAATTTTAGTTGGTTTTTCAGACCGTTGTTCATTAGACTCAGATTGTTGCTGAAAAGTGGGCGTTTCCTCAAGCGCATGACGCAAATACAGACCAATTACCCCTAAAGGTAACGCAAAAAAGAACGGGATACGCCATCCCCAATCTCGAAATTTGGCATCACCTAATAAAGTAGATAAAATGACAACCAATCCTGCACCAATTAAAAAACCTGCAATTGACCCAAAATCCAGCCAACTCCCCATAAATCCTCGTTTACGATCAGGCGAATATTCAGCCACAAAGGTTGCCGCTCCAGAATATTCACCACCAATTGAAAATCCTTGTGCTAATTTTGCCAGTAACAATAAGATTGGTGCGGTAATCCCAATAGTTGCATAAGAAGGAATTAAGCCAATACAAAAGGTACTTAACGACATAATCACAATTGTCATAGACAGCACCTTTTGCCGTCCTAATTTGTCACCTAATAAACCAAACACCACACCGCCCAATGGACGCACTAAAAAAGGGACTGAAAAAGTGGCTAACGCAGCGACAACTTGAACACTGGGCGATGCATTTGAAAAGAACACCTGCCCTAATATATAGGCTAAGAAACCATATACACCAAAATCAAACCACTCCATCGCATTACCGAGTGCAGCAGCCGTAATGGCTTTTTTAAGCTTACTATCATCAATAATGGTAATATCATCAATATTCAAAGGTTTTATAATTGACTTTTTTGCCTTCTTCATAAAAAACCGCCTATTTTCATGCAAATTATGGAATAAGTTGAATACAATTTTGATAAAGACTTGCTATAGTGCTTTAGTGACAACAAATGGTTTATTGATTACTTAAATTTTGAAGATATACAAGGAACAGAAAAAGAATTAAACGATTTATCGTTATTACTATCAATCAATTAAGTTTGATAATTACGTTTAGTTTGACAAAAAAATAGGCTTTAATTATAGCAACATAAGATCAGGTTGTAAAATTACAACCAATCTGATAGTTGAAACTTTCACGTCAATATATTCGATACAATTCTGGTTAAATTTTTTTAAAATAGCTGTTCTACCCTTCTCTAAATCGTTCACCTGTAACAAATTTAACTTTACCTAGTATCCCATGAAATAATCCTTTAAAATGACGTTACTAAAACTGATGAGGTAATTCCTATGCGCTGGAGAGACCAAAGAGAGAGTGATAATATTGAAGATCGCCGCTCACAATCAGGAAGTGAATTAGGAACGCGAATTCCTATTGGTGGTAAAGGTAGAGTTGTTCTATTCATTGTTGTTTTAATCGCCGGCTATTATGGCGTTGATTTAACGGGTTTACTCAATTCTGATGTTATTGATCTTAATAGCACTCCACAAAACAGCGCTGAGTATGCGATTGATGATCCGCAAGCAGCGAAATTTACGTCGGTCATTTTAGCCAGCACCGAAGATTATTGGAGCCAGGAATTTAAACGCCTCGGCAAAACCTATATCCCACCCAAATTAGTTCTTTATACAGGTTCAACGCAAACCTCTTGCGGTACTGGTCAAACCTTTATGGGGCCGTTTTATTGCAGTATTGATAAAACGGTTTATCTGGACACTTCTTTCTATCAAGAGATGAAACAGCGACTAGGCGGTGGCGGTGATTTTGCGCAAGGTTATGTCATTGCCCATGAAATCGGTCACCATGTGCAAAATCTACTCGGCACATTTAATCAACTAAAACAATTTAAACAATATTCCGATGTTAGCGATAATCAATTATCAGTAAGATTAGAATTGCAAGCCGATTGCTATGCAGGGTTATGGGGAAATGCAGTTCAAAAACAGAACTTACTTGAAGTTGGTGATATCGAGCAAGCACTGAACACAACCGAAGCCATTGGTGATGATCGCCTACAACGACAACGTGATGGCTATGTAGTGCCCGATAGTTTTACACATGGCACGTCGAAACAACGTTACGCTTGGTTTAAAAAAGGGTTTGATAGTGGTTCAATTGAACAATGTGACACTTTTACTGAGTAACGAACAACATAAGGAAACAAAATGGATGTCAAATTAGTGAATCGTATTTTATTAGTGAATGATGACGGCATCGATGCCCAAGGTATCAAAATATTAAAAAATGTGGCGGAAAAACTGGCTCATGAAGTTTGGGTAGTGGCGCCAATTATAGATCAAAGCGGCGTGTCTTGTTCCGTCAGTTTAAAAGCCCCATTCAGAGTTTCTAAACGTTCTCATACCGAATACGCCGTTTATGGTACGCCAGCAGATTGCATGTTATTTGCATTAAAACATCTAATGACAGACCAATTACCTGATTTAGTCTTATCCGGTATTAATAATGGGTCTAATGTTGGATTTGAAACGATTTTATCGGGTACCGTTGGGGCAGCCATGATGGCGATGACCCTTGGCGTACCGGCAATGGCATTAAGCCAAGTGAGCAGTGAAGATAATCAACCGACAAATTGGCATTGTGCCATTCACCATGCTGAAAACGTCATTCGAAAATTGCATGGGTTATCAATGCCTAAAAACATCTGTTTTAATGTCAATTTTCCAGATTGTAATGCTGATCAAATAAAAGGATATAAACTCACCAAACAAGGGGAACCGGATGTAAGCGAACTGATACTCACCCCGACTAAAGACCCAGAAGGACATGACTATTTTTGGTTCAGAGCTAAACGAAATCAAACCGCTTGCCATAAAGACAAAGAACTGGATATAGCAAACAGTGGCTACGTTGCAATCACGCCTATGAGTTATGAAAGAACACATTATCCTAGTCTTAACACATTGCAAAATGCGTTAAATTTTGACTAATGCTTAATGCGTACGTCTTTCCTATATCGAAAGACGTACAAAGACTATTAAGGATTTGATTTTGATTCGTTAACAAAAGCACAAAACAGGAAAGAAACCGCCACCATAATTAAAGCGATCCAATATATCATTTCATGTCCAAATGCTTTAGAGACGAAACCTTGAATCAGACCGGCAATGATAACGCTACACGTTATACCATTATTAAAAAGCGTTGAAGCAACGCCCATTCGGGTAGGAAGAAGATCTTGAAAATAGATAATTCCAATATTCGCCACAATACCGATGAAAAGCGCATTAAAAATTTGCAATGAAAATAATGCCACTTCATTTTTGAACAGGATGATGCCAATATAAAACAGAACACCACAGCCAATTGCAATAAAAAATAGATTACGTTTTCCTAAATAAGGTACTAAAAAACCGGCAATTAGCATAACCGGAATTTCGATTCCTGCAGCAAGCCCCATTAACTGACCCGGCAAGGAATCCGACAGATGTAAACTCGATTTTATATATAATGGCATATCGATGATATACATCATATTCGCCGTCCACATAAATACGGTTGATAAAAATAAAAAAACCACATTTTTATTTTGGAATAACGGTTGATTTATCTCCTGCTGATTCATAGCTTGAGTTTGCTGTGTAGCCGGATTTTTTTCGACTGAAGGCAAAAAAATGGCGACAAAGATCATCGCAACAAAAAACATCCCCATTGCACTTAGATACATGGTAGTAAAACCATAATTGATCGCTAACGCAAATGACAAAGGTGGACCAATAACCCAAGCCAAGGAAAGTTGAGCTCGAATAAGTGAGTTAAATGCCACAACATTACGACCCGTTTTAACCGCATACTCACGTGCTAACGCAAAAATTTGTGGCATTGCCGCTGAGGATAATGCCGCAAATAACACGCCCAACGTAATCAAAAAGACATAGTGCCGAGAAAAGGCAAAAACCAGACTATTGAAAACCCCCATTAAACAACAGAATATGACAATGAGTCGTCTGTCACCTTTTTTATCCGAATATTTCGCCAACAAGAAACTCCCCACAATACTGGCAATCGCATTGACTGAATAAAAAAGACCGACAAGAATGGGATCAACATTGACTTCATCAGTTAAAAAACGACTTAATGTCGGAGATTGTAAAGCGCCTGCGATTCCGATAATGAAAGTAGTAACAAGAAAAGCAGTAAAAATTACCCCTTTTAATTGTCGAAAAGATGAAGTACTCGGCATAGTGATTTCCTGTATATAGAATGAAATAATTATATACTGAAAATAAGCATAACAAAAAACATGTTAAGCATTCGGGTTTAATCCCGCATGACTTGTTTTCAATCCTTTTTAATTAATACAAACCAAACCTTGACAAATATCATTAAAAAAAGATTTATTTTTAATGATACAAGCGTACAATAAAAATCATCAACTAGCCGAGGTAACGTTATGTTATATAATAACAAATCCACTCATCAGCACGCTGATCATCACTGCCATGATAGCTGCCAAAACATCACACATAATCATGCACATAATTCACTTCATGCCCGTAATATTAATAAAAACCATCAATCCAATCTGGGGCGTGAAAATCATGATCATATTCAAACGCAAACCAATGATCTTGATCCTCCACCCGATGAACCTGACCAGCAAAGCCCAACTGTCAAATTAACATGGAAAATTCAAGGCATGGATTGTGCGCATTGCGCCCAAAAAATTGAAAATGGAATCAAAACGTTACCCGATATCAATCAAATAAAAATGACGTTTTCAACTGGAAAACTCATGGTATTTGTGCCCAACAAAAATAAAGAAATTATCAAACTCATTGAAGATAAAGTGGTTGAATTAGGTTATACCCCTATTTTTGAATCTTCGCCACATCATCATCATGAGCATTCACACAGTTTGGATAAAAAAGCGCTACTGCCTTTAGTGACGCTGGGTATCTTAATTGTAATAAGTTATATCATCCTGTTAATCAATCATGATATAGGTAAGTATGCCTTCATTGTTACGGCTATAATTGGCATCATTCCAATAGCCAAAGAAGCAATTATCTTAACCCGTAGTGGCACTCCCTTTGCCATTGAAACGCTAATGAGTATTTCAGCAATTGGTGCGCTATTTATCGGTGCCGCAGAAGAAGCCACCATGGTGATTTTTTTGTTTATGATTGGCGAAATGCTTGAAGGGATTGCCAGCAATAAAGCTAAAAAAGGTATTTCCTCACTGGTTAAATTAATGCCAGAAGAAACCGTGATTGTTGTTGACGGAAATCGAAAAACGGTGGCAAGTCATAGTCTTAAACCTGACGATATTATCGAAATATCATCAGGCGGTCGATTACCGGCAGATGTGATCTTAATCAGTGAGCAAGCCAGCATTGATGAAAGCGCACTAACAGGGGAATCGATTCCAGTCAATTATTTATATGGTGATAAAATTTTAGCTGGCTCACTAGTGGTAGATAACACCATTCAATTAAAAGTTGTCTCAGAAACAGGACAAAACGCTGTTGACCGTATTTTACAACTTATTGAAGATGCTGAAGAACGCAAAGCACCGATAGAGCGATTTATTGATCGATTTAGTCGCTATTATACCCCTGCTATTGCCCTATTATCGCTATTAGTAATGGTTATTCCGCCTCTATTGATTCAGACTGATTGGTACACATGGATTTATCGTGGATTAACTTTACTATTAATAGGTTGCCCATGTGCGTTAGTTATTTCAACACCGGCTGTTATTACTTCTGCGTTATCGAGTGCGGCTAAATATGGTGTGTTAATTAAAGGCGGTGCAGCCCTAGAACATATAGGTTCAATCAAAATGATTGCTTTTGATAAAACCGGAACCCTGACCGAAGGCAAACCTCAAGTTACCGATGTTATCAATCGTGATATCACAACCGAACACTTGTTAACTGTTGTTGCTGCGGTGGAAAGTGGATCACATCATCCGTTAGCCAAAGCTATCCTTGACTATGCTAAACAAAATAAGATTGTTTTTACTGAAGCTAATAATCGTAAAGCGATTGCTGGGGTCGGTATTCAAGGAGATATCAATCAAGAGACTTTTTACGTTGTAGCTCCGAATAGGCTCGATACCCTTTCAACCCAATTAACAAAAGAAGATGCACAGCTTATACAACAGCTTGAAACTGAAGGAAAAACGGTTGTCGTTGTAGTATCTCATCAAAAATTATTGGGTATCATTGCTTTGCAAGATGTACTTCGCCAAGATGCGGTCAGTGCACTCAATCAACTTCATCAATTAGGCTTAAAAACCTTGATGTTAACAGGCGATAATGAACGAGCAGCCAAAGCTATTGCCCAACAACTCAATATTGATTACCGAGCGGAACTTTTACCAGCCGATAAATTAAATGAAATTGAAAAAATAAGCACCACAACCGCTATTGCCATGGTTGGCGATGGTATTAATGACTCCCCTGCCATGAAAGCCGCTACTGTAGGTATTGCAATGGGTAGCGGAACAGATGTCGCACTCGAAACAGCCGATGCGGCTTTAACCAAAAATAGTTTATTGAGTTTACCAAAATTGATACGTTTAACGCGCTTTGCTAACCGTAATATCAAACAGAATATTACGATTGCTTTAGGCATTAAGTTGATATTTTTAATTACCAGCCTATTTGGTATTACAGGACTTTGGCTTGCTGTATTAGCTGATTCGGGAACAACAGCGATTGTCACAGCCAATGCATTAAGATTGCTTAAACTTAAAAAATAAGGATTATAAATGACAAGTTGCAGAAACGCCATTGTCAAAAAATGAGTTTTTAGACGTTTTAAAACCATATGGCATCTATCTACGCCCACCAAGCAGGGATTTTCACAAAATGCCTGCTTGGAACTATTTAAGAATAAAGGAAACCTTACCGATTATTCATATTTGTTCGCATGCGAACAGTTTATCCCTGTGTGTATAGGGAACACTAATTATAACCTATTGTTTATTAATTAAAATAGGGAGGTGTAAAATTCTACCGATTTTTTGTTGTTTTTTTAGGCGATTTAGTTTAATAGACATTATGGATGTAATTTTATAATTATCATATAGTTACTTGCTATCATGGAGTTTTTTTAGCGGAAACTCTTTTGCAATTTTTACTGCGCACCGAGCAATTCTTGAGAACAAGATAACATGTTACTTTTTGGTAGATGATTTTAACGAACGACTTTATATTGATCTTACCTTTAGCTTCTTGTTTTATTCGGCTTTATGCCGAATGTTATAACCATTAATTCGTAGACAGATGTTATAACAATAGTTAGAAGTTTGATAACAGAAGAAATAATTAGGAGTTTGAACAAAGCGTTAATTTTTAGATCTTTGAAAATGATGGCTATCCCTATTCATTTAAGGAACACGATAATTTTAAAGATAGCCCTATTTGAGGGGAACGATTTATCCCTATGTGCATAGGGAACACGCACATCTAAGAATTTCGGCGTTTAATTCTATTCGGTTTATCCCTAGGTATATATAGGGAACACCGCCTGAGCCTCGCTTAGATTTTCTTTTAGCCACGGTTTATCCCTGTGTATACAGGGAACACATGCTGATTTCGGTAGGCGTTGAATCGCCGATCGGTTTATCCCTGTGTATACAGGGAACACCAGTCGGTTAAACGCGGCACGAGCCAAACTCCGCGGTTTATCCCTGTGTATACAGGGAACACAGGATAACCGAATAGAAAAAAATCGGCAGATCCGGTTTATCCCTGTGTATACAGGGAACACATTTACGTTTAATACCTGTATCGATTGTGTTTCGGTTTATCCCTGTGTATACAGGGAACACGCCGTCAAGGTGCTTTATTTTTACTATGACTACGGTTTATCCCTGTGTATACAGGGAACACAAATCGCCTCCTGTGTTAACAATCGGCTCCGGCTGGTTTATCCCTGTGTATACAGGGAACACGATCACAACGGCGTTAAAATCTGCCCCGTGCGCGGTTTATCCCTGTGTATACAGGGAACACTAAATAATTTACAAATTCATGTATTCCAGTAACGGTTTATCCCTGTGTATACAGGGAACACCCTAATTATAACCTATTGTTTATTAATTAAAATAGCAAAGTGTAAAATTCTACCAACTTTTTTGTTGTTTTTTTAGGCGATCTGCTTTGTTAGCTATCTAAAATAGAATTAAATATTTATCATATAGTTAGTTACTTTCCAAATGTTATTTTAGGCATTTCATCTTTTTACAACTTTCTTGCGCACCAGCCTATTTTTGCCTACAGCCTGACTTGTCTTGTTTCGTTAATTGATCATGACTAATTGCCATGTATCATCTTCCTTTTGTGCCCTCGCCTTATTTTTACTTAACTAATGGGCTATCACATTAATTCACTTAGCAAATTTAAGCGATAAATAATCAGTTAATGTTTAAAAGTATGTTCAATAATTTTATGGATGAAGAGGTTGTTCTTTAGCAACTAAATACACGGGCGCTATATTTTCAATCGTTTAAAAATTAACAATTGATGATTAAACCGAACATAAAGAAATTATATCCAGATTCAAAGAGCCAGAAATAAATTCATTATTCTGACTTTTATCGGTTATTGCTTATGCAATACCATTTGATTAATGATTTAT